>JACOSH010000060.1 GCA_016178945.1 Acidobacteriota bacterium | reverse complement strand
GGTCTTGGTGTGAAAGACCAGCGGCGCCGGAAGACCCAGCTCCCAGGCCACGCTGGAGGCGAGTTGGGTCTTCCCCGTGCCTGGCTCGCCGGTTACCAGCAAGGGCTGGCCGAGGGCGAGGGCGACGTTGACGGCGTCCTGCAGGGCTTTCTCGGCCAGGTAATGGCTGGGATGGTTCAGCTCCGGCCTGGATTGGCCCGGCGGCAGTTGCTGATTCCGGCTGGCAATGGTGGCGCCATCTCCCACGTACAGACGAAAAGGGTGCGAGTCCATTAGGCGTATCCTCGTTCGCTCAGAAATTCCCGGTGGATCTCCCGGAGTTGTCTCTCGATCTCCGCCATGCTTTGGCACACCGCGCGCTGGCGGGAAGGAAATACCCGCTCGGCTTTCTGCAGGCGGAGCGCTTCGGAGTCGTAAATGTTGTACAGATTGAACCACTCCAGCACATCGTCGCGAGTGACCGGCGCCAGCTCGTCCAGCAGCAGAGAGGGGCAGCGGGGATTCCCAGCGCAGAGCCCGGTGAGCTCCTGTCTAAGGCGCTTCCCCGCCGCCGTCTGAAGCAGCGCGCCAGGCCGCAGCCATTTTTTCCAGGACTCGACGGTTTCGGCCGCGGGATACACGATGTTCAGGAAGATCTGGACTCCGGCCGGGCTGCCCGGCGGCAGAATGTCCGCCCACATCCGCATATAGGCCTCGATGAAGGGCTTGGCCAGCGGGTCCCACCGCGCGGCGCGGATGTCGTGCTGGATGACCGCAAAGGAGGCTGGCCAGGTGGCAACGGCCTGGCCTAGCGCCGCGGGCAGGTCCTCCAGGCGCAGCTCGCGTCCCGGCGCAAACTGGTCGCACAGCCAGCACAGGAGGCGATGCTTTCGGGTTTCGACCGCGCCATCGTATTGCCAGGGGATCTTCTTGACCGAAAGACCCGCCTGCGTTCGTCCTGGCCTGCGTTCCAGGATCCGTTCCATTTGATACAGGAGGCGCTCGACCAGGCTCTCGTGGCACTCGCCCTCCGGGCCGTGGAGCACGCAGAACAAAGCCCGGCGTGAAGCGGGCTCCGAGTGCGTGAGAAAGAAACTCTTGAACTCGTCTTCCTGTGCGCGGCGGTTGCACATCTTCGCCACCAGCCGGCCCAGGTGGGGTTCCGCCGGCTGGGCTTGAGTCGTCGCCCCAGCGGCCTCGCGCTGCACCAACGCTCGCGCCAGGTCGCGCGCAAAATTCCGGACCTGGGTCGGGCGGTTGCGCGGCTCGAAGGCAAGGGCGTGCAGGATCAGGGCTTCCGCTTCCTCGGGCAAAGACCGGCGAAGATCGCGCGGCTTCACGATCTTGCCCTGCGACTGCATGTAGTAAATGACCGCCGAGGGCTCGGGGGAAAAAGGGGTGCGGCCCGTCACCATTTCGTAGGCGACCGCGCCGAGGGAATACACGTCGCTGAGACGGCTCGGCCTCCCCATCATCTGCTCCGGCGCCATGTAGGGCAGGCTGCCGGCGACCTCGGTGGTGACGGACTGGAGGGTGTCCGGCGTGTGGAAAACCGTGGCCACGCCGAAGTCGATGAGCTTGACGATCTCGTCGTCGCCGGCGAGGGGCTGAACGAGAATGTTCTCCGGCTTGAGATCGCGATGGATGACGCCTTTCTCGTGAGCCGCGTTCAGGGCTGCGCCTGCCTGGCGAATCAGCTCGGCGGCGCGGGCCAGATCCATTCCGTCTCTCGGAATGAGCTTGCGAAGGGGAACTCCTTCGACAAACTGCATGACGAGATAGGGAGAACCGTCCGGCATCTCGCCGGCGTCGAGGACCGTTACCACGCCGGGGTGATCGATCCGGGTTAACGCCTCAATCTCCTCCCGGAACTTCTTGCGGCGCCAAGTCTCGGCTGCGGACGGCAGCCGGAGCACCTTGACCACAACGGGTTTGGAGAGAAGCTGGAGATCGCGAGCCAGGTAGACCACCCCGAATCCACCGTGGCCGATTTCTTTCTCAATTTGATAGCGATTCTGGACAATCACCCCGAGATACGGCGCGGGCGGCGCGGCAAATTGGGATGGAGATGCGGGACCCGAGGACTGAGTTGGCTGGTCGGCCTGCTCGTCCGGGTACATGGCTAGTCATTGTACGCCGGGAACCATCGGCCTACAAGCGGTACAATCGAACCAGGAGAGAGTCTCTGCCCGTGAAGCTCGAGATCGAACTCGACGTGCCTGACGAGGTCGTGGACCAGAACTTCGAGAGAGCGGTTCGCGAAGACGCCGTGTTGCGCCTGTTTACCGAGCGCAAGATCCAAGCAGAGCGCCCGAGTACCGGTTGGAACAGCGGACAGCCCGTGCTGGAACGACTCGGGATCCGCCTCGATACGCCGGTCTTGGACGGATGGCTTCGACTGGGAGTTTGAGGTACGGTCTAATGGTCTTGTTCGCGACTTTCGGGTAGGCCCCGTTTCTCACCTTTCTCCCGTTCTCCCTAAGGCTCTCCCGCGTGTGATTGTGCCATTTCAGTGGATCGGTGTGACGGAATCAAAGCTACTGCACTGATACTCTTCTGATTTGTCTGATTGGTCCAGCCAAGCCCTCCGGTTACTTGCCGAAGCAGTACAGAGCGCCCTGCGTGCGGATGTAGAGGCGGCCCGCCTCCACCGCCGGGGTCGCGTAGATGGGCTCTTCGAGGTCGTTGATGGCCAGCACCCGCCAGTCCGCCGCGGCTGTCAACACCACCACCTTGCCCGCTTCGCTGGCCATGTACACCTTGCCATCGGCACCGATGGGAGACGAGTAGTAACCATCCAGCGCGCCTTGCAGCCGCTCCTGTTTGTGAACTTCGCCCGTCGCGGGATCCAGCGTCGTGGCGATGCCGCCGGTCCTCACCAGGTACAGCACGCCCCGGTAGAGCAGCGGGCAGGGCACGTCCGGCAGGGCTTTGCTGAAGCGCCAGGCGACGTGCGTGCCGGTGACATCGCCGCGGCCCCCGAGACGGATGGCCATCAGGTTATTGCGCGCGGCCCGGCGCGCGCGGAAGAAGCTCCACTCGCGCGCGTTGAGCAGGCCGTCGTCATCCAGATCGACCGCGCCCCAACTGCCGGTGGGCTGCCACTCCTTGGGCAATTCCGATTGGGCGATCTTGCCGTCGCGATTGGCGTCGCGCTCCTGGAGCACCTGCTCCCAGGGCGGCAGGTCGTACTGCCGGCCCGGATCGCCGCCCGGCGCCCATCCGTTGAAAAACACCATGCCGCCGCCGATCACCGGCGCGGACTTCGGCTGCCAGGTCAGCCCGCGCACCCACCATGTCTTCTCGCCCGTCTTCAGGGAATAGGCGATCATCTGGTAGGCGCCCGGCACAATCAACTCGTCCCCATGCACCACCGGCGTCGAGTAGCCGTGCGTGACCTCCGAACGATCGGTCTTCCAGCGGACCTTGCCGCTGGAGGCGTCCACGGCCAGCAGGAACGAGCCCACGTCCTGATCGCAGTTCATGATCACCGCGCCGCCGGCCAGCACCGGCGAGGCCCCCATGCCGTGAAGATTGGTGAACGGCCCCAGCGGCAGCCGCCACCGCTCGTTGCCGTCCTCGCCATACGAGGCCATCCCGAAGTTGCCGAAGAAGACGTACACGTTGCGCCCGTCGGTGACCGGCGTTCCGGAGGCCGGATCGTTGAGCTTGTGCAGCACCTCGGCGCGCGAGGCGGCGATCTCGCGCCGCCACAGAATCCGCCCGCTCTGGCGGTCGAGACAGAAGGCGATCAGGCGGCTGCCTTCGGCTCCTGTCAGATAGATGCGGTCGCCCGCCAGCACCGGCGAGGAGGCTCCTCGCGGCAGCGCGGTCTTCCAGACCACGTTGCGGGCCGGGCTGAACTCGGTGGGCAGATCGCCGTCATTCGAGACGCCCGCGGCGTTGGGCCCGCGGAACTGGGACCAGTCGGCTGCCGCGGCCACCGCCAGCAACGCCAGCCCGATTCGAGGGTCGTATAGGACAACAGGAGCGGCTCACTTCGAACCTTCCATCGCCTCCGCAATCTCGAGCAACTTGGTGACGGTGTTCCAGTTTCGGCCTGTTCCTGGTGTCTGGAGCGTCTTCTCAATCGCCGTCCACGCCACCTTCGGGCGCGCCATGCCGTTGGGATAGTAGATGTAGAGCTCGCGCCCCTCGATCCGCAATTCCTCCGGATCGGCCTGGATCCGTAGAACCTCGTCCCGGGCTTCCGGACTGGGAGCGCCGGCGAGGAAGGTGACCAGCAGCCTGCGTGGATCGATGTCGCGCCGCGCCGCGAATGGGTTCTTCGCAATCGCCTTCCTCAGCTCGGACGAGGTGCGCAGAATCACAGCGGGGCGAAAGCCGAAGCCTCGCTCGATCCCGTTCTCGATCCGCCCGGCCAGCGGAGCCAGCTTCCGCTCCTCGGTGCTGAAAACGACGTTGCCGCTCTGGATGTAGGTCTGGGGATCGCGCAGTCCGAGAGATTCATAGAGCGCGCGCAGCGCGTCCATCTTGATCTTGTTGTGGCCCCCAACGTTGACGCCACGCAGCAGGGAGATTACCACCATTAGAGGCTCCAGTATATCCTGTCGCGGCGAGGTTCCCAACCCGAGGCGGGAATTGCAGTAAAATGGCACACTATGGCGGCCATCGTTTCCCCCACGCAACGCGAACTGGATCTTGAACACGTCTGGCACGGCAACCTCCAGCACCAGGGCCTGGAGAAGCGCCCGCCGCTCGAAATCGTCCGGGCGGAGGGGTGTTGGGTGTACGACTCCGGCGGGCGCCGCTATCTGGACGCCATGGCCGGGCTGTGGTGCGTCAACGTCGGCTACGGACGGCGAGAGATCGTCGAGGCGGTGGCCGCGCAGATGGAGCAGCTCCCCTACTATCCGCTGACGCAGTCGCATCCGCCGGGCGCACAGCTCGCCGCGCGGCTCGCGGAGTTGTTGCCCAAGGGATTGAGCCGGGTCTTCTTCCTGAACAGCGGCTCGGAGGCCGTCGAGACGGCGTTGAAAATGGCGCGCCAGTACGGGCGGCGGGCGCATCCCGGACAGAACCGCTACAAGATCATTGCGCGCTACCGCGCCTATCACGGCTTCACCATGGGCGCCCTTTCGGCCACCGGACAGGCCGCCCGCAAGCGCGCCTTCGAGCCGCTGGTTCCCGGATTCCTGCACGTGGCCCCGCCCGACCCCTACCGTTGCACCTTCTGCTCGCGGGAGCCGGGCTGTACGCTCGCCTGTGCCGACGAGTTCGACCGCGTCATCCGCATGGAGGGTCCCGAGACGGTGGCCGCCGTAATCCTCGAGCCCAGCATCGGCGGCGGAGGAGTCTTCCACGCGCCCTCGGGGTACCTGGAGCGGGTGCGGGAGATCTGCGACCGCCACGGCGTCCTGATGATCGCCGACGAGGTCATCACGGGCTTCGGACGCACCGGAAAAATGTTCGCCTTTGAACATGCCGGGATCCGCCCGGATATCCTGACGGTGGCCAAAGGCATCACCTCGGCCTACCTGCCGCTGGCCGCGACGATCGCCACCGACGAGGTCTTCGACGCGTTCCGCGGCGAAACGGACGACGCGAAGTTCGCGCAGGTCAGCACATTCGGCGGGCATCCCTGCTCCTGCGCCGCGGGACTGGCCAACCTGGAGATCCTGACGAGGGAACGCCTTTGGGAGAACTCTGCGCGCATGGGCGAGTACCTGGCGGACCGGTTGCGCGAGTTGAAATCCCCGGCCATCGGAGAGGTGCGCGGCCGAGGTCTGCTCATCGGACTGGAGATGGTCGCGGACTCCAACCGAGCGCCCCTGCCGGAGCCGGACGTCATCCGGGTGCAGCGCCTCATCCGGGAGGCGGGCGTCTTGGTCGGCCGGAACAACGATACGGTGCCGGGCTTCGGAAACGTCCTGACGCTGGCTCCTCCGCTGACGCTGAGCCGGGAAGAGGCCGACGCGATCGTGGCCGGCATCGAGACGGGCCTGCGGCAGTTATAGTGACCGTACGTTATTTCTTGGGAGGGCTAATCATGATGTGGGCGCCCGGCGTCCCCGGATACATCAGCCACGGCGCGGGGCCGGGCGTGGTCGAGAGTCCCGTTGACTCCGGCGTCGCGTACGGCACGTAGACCACCCACCGCAGGTAGGGACTGATCACTTCGCCCTTGGCGGCGTCGTAGCCTGTGCCGGTGAGCACGTAGAGCATACGCGCTTCGCGGGGCATCGGGACCTTCCCATCCTGGACCTCTTTCCAGCGCTGTTCGTGACGCTCTTTGCCTTTCTCGCCCAGGGCCGCGAGCTCGCGCCCGCGCGCCATGAAAGGTTCCAGATCCTTGTGGTAACAAGCGACGCTGAACGCTTTGTCGGCCGGGTCGTCGGCCAGACAGATCAGATCGTTGCTTCCCTTGCGGAGCGTTACCACTTCACCTTTGGCGTTGTAGCCGAGCACCGTGGCTTCGTTCCGCCGATCCTTCGGCGCCGCCTGGATGGCGGACGCGATCTGCTCCTCCGGCGGGCGACTGTCCTCCGCAAAGGCAGGCCCCAGCGCCGCCGATCCCAACAAGATTAGGACAAGGTTGGTCTTCATTTCAAAATGCTCCAAAAAACTAGGCTGACGGCGCGCCCGCTGAAGCCGGGCGCGGCCATTTCGTAGTATGGCAGAATCCCGGCAAGAAAAGTGCAGCCATCCGCCGGCGATCTTGCTATTCAGACGGTTCCTCTCAACACGATTCTCGTGTACACTGGAATCGTATGAAGAACGTGACTCTGAGTGCCGACGAAGACCTCATCGAGACGGCGCGGCTGGTGGCGCGCTCTGAGCACAAGACTCTCAATGCTGCGTTCCGGGAGTGGCTGGTCGAGTATACGGCCCGGTCGGGCGCGGCCCAGGATTTCAATTCCCTGATGGCCCGGCTGAGGCATGTGCGCGCCGGCTGGCGCTTCACGCGAGACGAGATGAATGAACGGTAGGTCTTTTCTGGACACCAACCTGTTTGTCTACTCATTCGACAAGCAGGCCGCCGTCAAGTCGCGCCGGGCGGTGCAGCTCATTGGGGAGGCCGTGGCGAGCCGCAAAGGCGTTGTCAGTTACCAGGTGGTTCAGGAGTTTTTCAACGTCGCCTTCAAACGGTTTGCGCGGCCGATGACGCCCACCGAAGCCGAACAGTATCTTGCCACCGTATTTCGGCCGCTGCTGGCCGTCCATTCGTCCCAGGCGCTCATCGCCGAAGCGCTCCGGGTAACCGGCCGTTACGGCCTGGCTTGGTACGACTCTCTGATCGTAGCCGCAGCCCTTCAGGCTCAATGTTCCACCCTGTACAGCGAGGATCTCCAGCACGGGCTTCAGATTGGGCCGATGAGGATTGCAAATCCGTTTGAGCGTTCCTGAAGCCTGCTAGAATCAGGACGCGTGAAGCCCGAGGCCGCCAACCTGACCCAGTTGCTGAACCAGGCCGGGGCCGGCGATCCTAAGGCCGCCGCGCGGGTGATGGAGCTGGTCTACGGGGAACTGCGCCGCCTGGCTTCGCATCACATGCGGAAGGAGAAGCCGGGCCATACCCTCCAGACGACGGCGCTGGTCCATGAGGCTTATCTGCGGCTGGCCGGTCCCAACGGGGTCCGGATTCAGAACCGTGGCCATTTCTACGCCCTGGCCGGACAGCAGATGCGCCGGGTGCTGGTGGACCACGCGCGGGCTTCCCGGGCCCGCAAGCGTGGTTCGGGAGCCGTGGCCATCGAGCTGGCCGAGGTCCACGGCGCCGGGCGCCGGAATCAGGAGGTGGACGTCCTGGCCCTGGACCAGGCCCTCGGCGAGTTGGAGGAGCTGGATCCTCGCGCCGCGCAGGTGGTGGAACTTCGCTTCTTCGGTGGGTACACTGATAGGGAAGTTGTTGAGGCGCTGGGTGTTTCGCTCGCCACCGTGCGCCGGGACTGGGATTTTGCCAAGGCCTGGCTCTTCGAGCGGCTCGGCGCCGCAAAAAAATGAGAAGGTTTGGTGCGGATTTGCGCTATACCAGAAGTGAGGGGAAACTGGTGGCGGCTGTCACGGCTCGGGCCGTTTCGCGCACTATTCATTGAT
>JACOSH010000104.1 GCA_016178945.1 Acidobacteriota bacterium | reverse complement strand
GGGCAAGCCTATGTTTGTACGGTTTCGATGTACCGCTGTTGTCCTACAGTCTGGATAGCAGCCTGTTGCTCGTAACAGGCAGCCTGGAAATCCCCGATGGCAAGTCGTTCACCGACGGCGCTTGCGGTAAATACTACTACCACTGGGATCAGAACCGTCTGAAGCTGATTCATTCGATTGTAAGGACGAAGAGCACGCGTTCATTCAAATGACTACGCCGCCTCGAAGCGGTAGACGTGGACCCCAAAAGGACCGAACGAGTCCCGTAGGCTGGCGTTGGCGAGCGGCAGCGCGCGGGACTCCGTGAGGACGGTAGCCCGGCGTCCGGTGAGGCCGTTGAAGGTCACCTCCACCGGGTTCTTTTCGGCGTTCACCGCGATCAGGACCGGGCCGGGCTTGGCAATCCACTCAATGCCGCGATCCAGGCTGTGACCGGTGTCGTGATACTCCAGGCGCAGGGGCAAGTTGACCGGAGGGGCGGCGAGCTCGGCGTCCAGGCCGCGCAGCTCGCGCGTAACCGAGGCCAAGTCGTCCCATAGCGGCGCTTCGGGCGGCGTCGACTGCAAGCCCCAGAACAGCAGGCCGGTCGCGCCGTGCACGATGGCCTGATACGCCATGAACCGGATCTGCGCCCGCGTGGGGTACAACACCATCTTCGGGTCCCGATCCTTCTCGCGCAGATTCTCCCAGGCGAACGCCTGCAAAACTATTAGCAGCCCGCGCGACGGTCCGGCGACCTGCCGCATCTTGCCGGTGTATTGGCCCACCTGGCTGATCGTGGAGTTGAGCAGGTCGCCCTGCTGGCCGTCCGGCCAGAGCGCGTACTGCTCGCGAATGCCGGGCGGGATCACCGGATAGACATCGGTGGCGATCAGGTCGCCGCCGGGGTTGTACTGTTGGAGCGTGCTCACCAGGTTGGTGGGCGCGTGGTTCAGATAGAGCGGATGGAGCGGGTCGAGCGACTTGACGAACCGGTAGGTCTCGCGGATCGCCTCCGGCGGCACGCGCGGGCCGGCCTTCTTCCACTGGTAGGAGGGCTCGTCCTCGGTCTCCCAGAACAATAGGGCGGGGTGATTCTGAAACCCGCTGACGGCCTTGCGGATGCGGTCCTGGTCCGCGGGATTGCGAATCGAGCCCAGGCTCAACCAGCCATATATTCCGTGCTCGCGCGCGCGGTCGAGTTGTTCCTTGGAAGCGGGAAGGTGAACGACGCGCAGGCCCGCGTCGCGCGCCTGCTTCCAGGGGTTGGGGCGGTTGGGCAACTGGTAGGAGCCGAGCAGGAAGGCGCGCCGCCCCTCGATCCGCAGCATGCCGTCGGAATCGAGCGCCGGCCCGGGGCGCTTTTGCAGCGCGGCCCCAGCGGTCTGGAGCAGCGCGCGCCGGGTCATCAAGAGCGGCCCCGAAGGCTATAGTAGGCAACAAGATTGTCTTCTGGGCCGAACAGGAACAGCGTGGCGTCCACGATGGCTATGAACAGCGCTCGCATCCTTCCTGTGAAGTGTTTCCTGGAAACGGGCAGCTCACAGCGGAACCTCCTGCGCAGGTCGCCACTGCCGGAGAACTCCAGGACAACCGCGCCTTCCTGGAGACGATGCCCGGTTATCTTGCAATAGATCTCGCGCCCGTTGGTGGCTGCCGCGGAAACGATCGCGCTGTCAGGCGGCCGGACGACCGTCTGAATCTCGGGTGCCACAAGTTGAAAGGGGCCGTTTACTTTAGCGCCGCAGGCGGTCACAAGCTTGCCCTGGAACACGTCGATCAGGGCCACGCGCCCGCCTTCGAGAGCCAGGAAAAGAAACGGAGCGTGACTGGGAAGGTTCAGGAACGTGGCCAGACCTTCGTTCAGATCAAATACACCGTGGTGGTTGGCGGCGAGTAGTCTCGAGTCGCTGCGAAAACACAGATCGATTATCCGCTCATTGGGCGGCGCCGTCAGGAAACGGGTTTCTGATCCGGAGAGCCAGGCTACGTGGTCGACGGAATTCCTGCTGCAAAGAATCGCTACCGACCCATCATCACCGGCGCGGAGCAACATGGGAGGGCCAGGCAACGACTGCGGGCTTCGAACCTGGATGGCTTCACCACGCAGACTGACACGAAGCACCTGGGAGTCAGGGCTCCCTTCTGAGCGACTGAGAAAGTATAAGCCGGACCGGCTCGCCGCAAAGTGGCGAACGCTTCTTTCAACAGAGGTCGCCGGAACCGGGACATGGAAAACGCCGGCAGGTTGAAGGGTGATTGTTTCCGGCGGTTGTGCAGCGCCGGCGCGGCTTGGTTCCGGCCATCACCCTGGAGCGCAGTGTCGCGCTGGAAGGGGGAGCGCTGGGCTCGCCGGTTCCGTTTCCCAGCCAGGACGCAGCCGAAGCCGTTCTGGTCACGTTGGCCAGCGGGAAGATCGTGCTGCTCAACCCGGCGGGACAGCCGGCGGCCTCCATGCAGTTGGACCTGGCGCCCACCGCGCCGGCGGTGCTGGGCCGGCTGGCGGGCAAGGCCGCGCCCGAGGTTCTGGCAGCCGATGTGGCCGGCTCGATCTACTGCTTCAACGCCCGCGGCGAGCGCCTGTGGAAGCACACGCGCACGGGCAAGGCCGCGGATTTCCGGGTGCTGGTGGTGGCCGACATCGACGGCGACGGCCAGCCCGAGGTGTTGCTCAGCGACAGCCGCGGCCATCTGTTCGCCGTCGATTCCAGCGGGCGGCTGCGCCTGGAGGTGACCGCGACCCGTTACCGGGTGTCGGCGCCCGCCGTCGGAGATCTGGACGGAGATGGCGTGCCGGAGCTGGTCTTCGGCACCGAAGACAACGAGATGTACTGCCTCAATGGGCGCGGCGAGTTTCTCTGGCGGCGGAGCCTGGAGGGCCGATTCGGGCGGGCGCTGCCCGTGCTGGCCGATCCGGAGCGGGACGGCAAGCTCAAAGTGTTCGTCTCGACGCCTTTCGTGGGTCCCAGCCCCGGTCTCTACTCGCTGGATGGCGCGACCGGCGCGGTGCGGTGGCAGGCGCGCTCGGTATTGCAGTCGTACCATTCCATCGCGGTCGCCGACGTCGATGGCGACGGGCAGGCCGAGATCTTCTACGGCGACAAGAACACCCGGCTGTTCTGCGTGAATGCGCGGGGCCAGCACCGCTGGGCGACCCAGTTGGGCGGGCGCGGCATCTTCTTCGCGCCGGCCATCGCCGAGGTGGAGGGGCGCGCCCGGATCTTCCAGGTGGTGCGCGGCGCGGGGCTGGAGGGCCACTCGCTCTACACGCTGGATTCGGCCGGCAAGGTGGTCGAGGCCCTGGCGCTCCAGGGAGGCGGCAACAGCTCACCCCGCCTGTGCCGCTTCCAGGGACGGCGCGAGCTGAGCCTGCTGGTGTTCGATTCCAGCAAAAACCTGCTGACCTACCGCCTGCCGGAGGGCAAGATCCTCTGGCCGGCTCCGGCGCCTGTGACGGCGCGGCCTTCGCCCCAACGCGCCTCCCCGCCCCGGCCGCCGGTCCGTCCTCTGCTGGCGGGACGCAACACCATCCAGTTGACCCGCCCGGCTGGCGGCGCGCTGGCGTTGATGCGGGTCGCGGGACCGGACGGCGCAGTCCAGGTGAAGCTGGCGCGAGAGGAAGATACGGCCGGCTTTGAGGCGCGCGAACCCGGCGCCTACGACCTCACCCTCCAGTGGTTCAACCGCGACAACGCACGGCTCCACCAGGAGCGCCGGGCGTACGCGCTCGACTCCGGGTTCAGCGAAGACGCGCGCCTGGCCGGGAGCTTCGACGCGCCCGCTTCGCCGCTGGCCGGCTACTTCGAAGCCACGGCCAAAGCCGGATGGGATCTGGCCCGCAAGCAACGGGACATCGGCCTTCTCGAGAGACTGCGCGCCGATCGCGCCTACGCCTCGGCGCTGCTCGCGTATCTGGCGCGGGAGCCGGTCCGCGGCCCCGTGCTGGTGCGGCAGCTCGCCAATCCCTGGGCCGCGCTCGACCCGGCGGCCTTCGTCGAGAGACCCAACCGGCTCGAGCTCGCCATGCTGGGCAACGAGTACGAATCCGCGGCGCTGGCGGTG
>JACOSH010000019.1 GCA_016178945.1 Acidobacteriota bacterium | reverse complement strand
GTCTTTGGCCTGAATCACCGCGCGCCGGCAGGCGGCCGCGCGCTCGCGATCCCCGCCGGAATAGATCGACTCCAGCTCCAGCAGCGACTGCTCCAGTTGCTCGAATCCGCTCTGGCGCACGCCGCCGTAGGGCGGCTCCACGGCGACGCCGGCCGCATCCAACAGGCCGCGCAGGTAGCTCTCCGAAACCGGCGACAGCGTCTGCAGCAGCTCGCGCCACTGCGCGGCGTTAACGGCGGCCAGTTTTCTGTCGTCGAGATACTCTTGCAGGCGCTGCTTTTTGGTGATTCTGGGCACGGCGATAGCGGCTGGCCGCGGCCTCGTGCGCCGCCAGGTTGCGGGAGAATTGATGGCGGCCGGAGCCATCCGGACGCGCGACAAAGTACAGGAAATCGCTCTGGGCCGGCTCCAGCGCCGCGCGCAGCGAGGCCAGGCCGGGATTGGCGATGGGACCGGGCGGCAGACCCGCGCGGCGGTACGTGTTGTAGGGATGCGAGCGGTCCAGATCCGAGCGGTGAATAACGCCCCGATAGCGCCCTTCGAGCTGGGCGGCGTACACGGTGGTCGGATCGCAGTCCAGCTTCACCCCGATCTTCAGCCGGTTCCCATAGACCGACGCGATCAGGGGCCGCTCTTCGGCCACCGCCGCCTCCTTTTCGATCAGCGAGGCCAGGGTCACCGTGCGATGCGCGCCCGCCGGCGCTCCCAGCTCCTTCCAGGCCGCGCGGAACCGGCGGGTCAGCATCCGGCACAGCTCTTCCGGCGAGGTGTGGCGGGTGAGGCGATAGGTGTCCGGAAAAAGGTAGCCCTCCAGCGAGGGCCCTTCCGGCGCCAGGTCCCGGATCAACGAGGGATCGCGCACCGCGCGCAGGAACTCGCGGGGGTCCATGATCTCCAGGCTCTCCAGCGAGGCCGCGATGTCGAAGCTGGAATGGCCCTCCGGAACGGAGAGCTGGTAGTAGAAGACGTCGCCGCGCGCCAGGCGATCCAGCACTTCCAGCGGGGAGGCCGGCGAAGCGAACCGGTACTCTCCGGCCTGCAGCTTGGCGCGGGGCCGCAGGGCTCGAGCCGCCAGGAACAGCCACGATTGCCGCACCACCCCGGCCGCTCCCAGCCGGACCGCGATCTCGGGAGTGGAAGCGCCTTTGGGGATGTCGACGAACCGCTCGCCTCGCGGACTCCACCGGCTCGACACCAGGTAGAACAGGGCGCCGCCCACCGCCAGCGCCAGGATCGCCGCGGCGCGAGCGCGTCTCACAACCCTCCGCCCAGCGAGTCGAGGTAGCTTTGCAGCAGAATCACCGCCGAAAGCCGGTCCACCGCGCGCGCCCGCTTCTCGATGCTGATGCCGCTCTCGCGCAGCACGCGCGAGGCCTGTACGGTGGTCAGCCGCTCATCCCACAATTGCACGTCCAGGCCCGTGCGGCGCGCCAGGGCCTCGCTGAATTGCCGCACCCACTCGGCCTGTGCGCCGGCTCTCCCGCTCATGTGCAGCGGATTCCCCATCAGGATGCGGCCGACCGATTTCTCCTCCACCAGCCGAGCCAGCGCGCCCAGATCCCGCCGCATATTGATCCGTTCCAGCGTGGGCAGGCCCTGGGCGGTGATCCCGAGCTCATCGCTGACGGCAAGACCGATGCGGCGTTTGCCAAGATCCAGAGCCAGGATGCGCATGAGCGGCGTGGCGCGGGCTGTCGCGTCCGGACAGTTCGCTTCGGGCATTCCTTGCCTACTATAATACGCATAGTGGCTTTGCTAGCGGGCAGCGGGATTTCCAGACGCATCGGTGCGGAGGCGGCACGGCTGGGCCTGTCGCCCATCGTCGCGGCCGGCGTGGTCATGGCCTTCCTGTATTGGGCCCGCATTTTCGTCATCACCTTCTTCGTCGCGGTGGCCATCGCCTTCATGCTGGAGCCCTTCGTCGGGCTGCTCATGCGCGCCCGCTTCCCGCGCAGCCTGGCCAGTTTCGTGGTGTGCAGCGTCGCCTTGGGCGCTCTGTATCTGATCGGACTCGGCGCCTACACCCAAGCCGCCGGGCTGGTCGAGGACTTTCAGGACAACTACGCCCAGCGCGTCTCGGAGTTGATCGCCCGGGCGCGGACCAGCATCGAGCAGATGGAGGAGGCCACTTACAAGATCATCGTGCCGGCCAAGCAGCAGCAGATCCAGCAGCAGCAGCAGGCCGACCCCGCGCGCGCCCGGCGCAAGAAGAAATCCGAAGCCCCGCCCGCGCCGGTCGCGCCGCCTCCCATCCAGGAAGTGCGCATCCACTCCGACCGCGCCCCCATCATCGATTACCTGTACTCACGGCTCGGCTCCCTCTACCAGACCCTGCTGATGGCCTCCTTCGTGCCCTTCCTGGTCTACTTCATGCTGAGCTGGCGCGACCACATCCACCGCAGCTTCTTGCAGTTCTTCGAAGGCGAGGACCGGGTGGTGGCCGCCAAGAGCCTCCAGGGCATCGCCGGGATGGTGCGCGCCTTCGTGGTGGGCAATTTCGCCCTCGGACTCCTGCTGGCCGCGCTGAGCTCGCTGGCCTTCTGGAAATTCGGACTGCCCTATCCGATGCTGGTCGGCCCCTTGAGCGGATTCTTCAGCCTGGTCCCTTACGTGGGGCTGCCGCTGGCCCTGGCCCCGCCGTTGGTGGTCATGCTGACCGTCTATAACGGGATCTCTTCCTACCTCATCGTGGCGGCCATGGTGGCGCTGTTTCACATCGTGGCCCTGAACCTCTTGTACCCGAAACTGGTGGGATCGCGCGTCCATTTGAATCCCCTGGTGGTCACTGTGGCCCTGATGTTCTGGGGATTTCTTTGGGACGCGGCCGGCTTGGTACTGGCCATTCACCTCACCGCCGGCATCAAGGCGGTGTGCGATAACGTCAAGAGCCTGCGGTCCTACGGCAAGTTGTTGGGCGACTGAAAAAGACGGGTTTCGTTTCCGGTCAATCACATAGCCTCCGGCTGCGCTCTGGGATAGCGCCGATGGCGCAAGCTTCGATACGCGAACTGGCAACAACTTTCTGTTGCGGGGAGCGCCTCGGACGGCGCCGGATTCAGGTGTACTATTTGCGGGTAGAAACCCTGGTACTAAATTGAGAGCACGGCACTTGACTCTCTCAGGTAAAACCTCTAGATTACGTAGTGTCGTGCTAGAGCAAAGAAGAACTAAACGTTTCGACCTACACCTCCCGGTGGAGATCATCCGCGCGGGCTCCGAGCGGGTCTCGAAGTTCGGCCACACCCAGAACATCAGTTCCGGCGGGGTCCTTTTTACCTCCGCATCGGAGATGGAGATCGGCGGGCCGGTCGAGTACATCGTGACGCTGGCGGCGGGATCGGGAGGCAATGTGAACCTGCGCTGCATGGGCAAGGTGTTGCGCCAGGTGCCCAATCCGGAGGTCGAGGCCGACGAAAGCACCTACACGGTGGCCGTCTCGCTGGAGCGGTATGAGTTTCTGCGCGGCAACAGCCAGGCCGCCTGACGGTGGCTGTCCGCGCAAAGCTATACTGACTCTAGGTGCGACTGCCCTGGACCCGTTACCCACACCTGCTCCGGCAAACGCTGCTCTCCGCGATCGACGATAACTGCCTTGGCATCGCCAAGGCGGCGGCCTATTCGGCGCTGCTCTCCTTTTTCCCGGTCCTGACCTCGGCGGCGGCCATCCTGGTTCAGGCCAAGGCCGAATTCGTTTCCGCCATCATTTCCAGCTTCCTGTTCGAGGTGGTCCCTCCCGGAACCGAGGAGGTGGTGCGCTACCAGTTCGCGGTGCGGGGCGCGCGCTCCACGGCTTTGCTGGTGATCGCGGCGTCGCTCTCGCTGTGGGCCGCTTCCGGGGTGATGAGCAGCCTGATGCAGGGCTTTCAGGCCGCCTACAAGATCGCCGCGCGCCGCTCGATCCCGCACAACCTCGCCGTCGCGCTGCTGCTGGTGTTGCTGTCGACGCTTCCCCTGCTGGTGGCCTGCGCGCTGATGCTGTTCGGCGGATACGTGGACCGCACCGTGATCGGCTGGCTGAAGGTAGATCCGCTGCTGACGCCGCTGGCCGGCCTATGGCAGTGGCTCTCCCGGCTGGCCCGCTACCTGGTCGCCTTCGCCACGGCGATCGGCGGGACCTGCCTGCTGTACTACTTCGGCCCCTACCGTCCGCAGCGTTGGAGCGGTGTCTGGCGGGGCGCGGTCCTGGCCACCGTGCTCTGGCTGCTGGCCACGGCCGGCTTCGGCTGGTACGTGCGCAACATGACGAATTACAATCTCCTCTATGGCAGCGTGGGGGCCAGCCTGGCTCTGCTGGTATGGATGTACCTGATGTCCCTGATCGCTCTCCTGGGCTGCGAATTCAACGCCGAGTGCGAACGCTCGGTCCTTTCCTGACAGCCGGAGACCTGCGTCCCATCCCTGCGGTACAATCGATAGTTCACCACTCTTTGACGACGGGCAGCCATCCTTGAACACCACACCCGCCAGCGCCGTGGCCATCTATCCCGGCTCGTTCGATCCGATCACCAACGGCCACCTGGACCTGATCGAGCGGGGGGCGCGGCTGTTCGACCGCCTGATCGTGGCCATCCTGCGGCACGACGCCAAGCAGTCGCTGTTCTCCGTCGCCGAGCGGATGGAGATGCTGTCGGAAGTGGTTGGGGCCTTTCCCAACGTCTCGGTGGACTGCTTCGACGGCCTGCTGGTGGATTACGCCGCCCGGCAGAACGCCACCGCCATCCTGCGCGGCATCCGGGCCATCTCCGACTATGAGTACGAGCTCCAAATGGCGCTCATGAACCGCCGCTTGCAGCCGCGGATCGAGACGATCTTTCTGATGGCGGGCGAGGCCTATTCGTTCATCAGCTCGCGGCTGGTCAAGGAATTGTTCAGCCTGGGGGGCAACATCTCCGGGCTGGTGCCGCCGCCGGTCGAGATCCGGCTGAGGCAGAAATCGGAAATATGAATCAGATTGCGGAACGCATATCCACGATCAGTGTGTCGTCGACCATGAAGGTGGCGGCCGACGCCGAGAAGCTGCGCTCGCAGGGAATCGACGTGGTCGATTTCGGCGCGGGCGAGCCGGACTTTGCCACTCCGGACAACATCAAGCAGGCGGCGATTCGCGCCCTGGACCAGAATTTCACCCGCTACACGGCCGCCGGCGGCACCGCCGAGCTTAAGGCGGCCATCTGCGAGCGGCACCAGGCCGATTTCGGGACCGCCTACGCGCCGTCCGAGTGCATCGTCTCGGTAGGCGGCAAGCACGTGATCTTCAACCTCACGCAGGCCGTGGTCAATCCAGGCGATGAAGTCGTGATCCCGGTGCCCTATTGGGTCACCTACAAGGACGTGGTCAACTACGCCGGCGGCCGGTGCGTGTTTGTCGACACAGACGAAGCCGATGGGTTCACGCTGACGGCCGACCGCATCGAGCCGCACCTGTCGGCCAGGACCCGGGCCGTCCTGATCAATTCGCCCTCCAATCCGAGCGGCGCGGTGCTGGACCGGGGCGAGTTTGAGAAGATCCTGCGCTTGTGCATGGATCGCGGCGTCTATCTGATCACCGACGAATGCTACTGCCACTTCCTCTATGAGGGCTCGCCTTTCTCCATCGCGTCGGTTCCCGGCGCCAAGGAGACGGCGCTGGTGG
>JACOSH010000103.1 GCA_016178945.1 Acidobacteriota bacterium | reverse complement strand
TTGAGACGGCCAGCCGGCCTTCCAGCGTTGCCCGGCCCAGGCGCTTCAATTCGCCTCTCTTCGCGGCTTCCACAAAATCCTTGTCCAGCCGCGCCCGGTTCTTGTACCACCAGTCAGCCTCTTCAACTTCCGACTTGAAAGCAGGTATCGTACGCTTCTGTTTCATCCGCGAGTCTCCCAATAGAGCTTTCGGTAAGAGCGGGTGGCGCCGTACGCGGTGACCGCCCGAACTTTGTCTTCCCTCGGCGTCCAAACGGCAATCACGATCCGGCCGGCCTTGGTGGCGCTGAGAACCTTGTATCGTTCTTCATCGCCTCCTGCCTGGTATTCCAGATAGAACAGATCACCGCTCATGATCTCTTCCAACTCGGCAGGCAACACTCGGTGCCGTATCAAGTGCCGCGTATTCTCTCCGCGTCCCAATCGAACTCGATCCCGGTGGCCACTACCTCCACTATGTTGCTACCGTATGTACGTTGTCAACCGGCCGGAGAACTGGGTCAACGTCCCTGTTCATGGAAACCAACCGGGCACTCCAGGGTCCCTTCTGGTTCACTCGGGGGAAAGTTGTCCAGACTCCTGCCGGATCGTCCGGCAGCCTGGCGGTCGAGGATCACAATCCGGCCCGGAAGGCAGCGATGGCCTCCGAGGTGCGCAGGTAGCGATCGTACAGGCGAAGACTCAGCACCTTGCCATCCAGGTTCCGGCCGATGCGCATCTCCGGCGCTCCGGCCGCCGTTTTCAGATTCGGGTTGAACCGCCCCCATCCGAATTGGCGGGCCTCGCCTCCGTCATGGAGCTTGCCGTCGATGACGAACGTGATGATCTTGGGTCCGCCATCGGCGATCGCCACAATGTGCTGCGGCTTGCCCGCAACCAGCGAGCCTGGATCCGAAGCCCAGCGGCTGTCGGTCCGCCCGTCGGAGAGGATGATCTCGACGGCCCCCTCGGCCGTGGTGCGCAGCGCATAGCCCCTGCCATCGGCGGTCCGGTTGTCCACCAGCCATTGATCGGCCTTCAGCGAATCCAGCCGGACCCACAGGTCGAGCGAGAAGCCGTTGTTGAGATCCTCCTTGCCGTAATCGCCCCGCCTGGAACGCTGGAAGAACGGCGGCGGATCAGGGGCTTTGGTCACGGACGGAACGTTACCCGCCAGATCCAGCACCAGTCCCTCCCGGGCGGCGCCCCTGGCCTCGAACTGATTCCACATGCCGTCCAGCAGCGCCGGATCGAGATCGTGGACCCGTGCAATGTCCTTCTGGGTCTCCGTCAGGAAGTACTTGCCGCCGTCCTCCACCAGGTCCGGATAGCTCATGCGGATCATCGGGTCGTCGTCGTACAAAACGATCTCCGGCTGCGACCAGCGAATGACCTTGCCCTTCGGCGAGTCGGCCTCAACCCCGCCGGCCAGCCACACCGGGTTGCGCTCCTCGTAAGCGATCGTCCGGCGCCGCGGATGCTCGCGGATGAAGCGCCCGCCGTGGTTGTGGAACCAGTACAGGAATCGGCCGTTCTCACACCGCCAGGCGAAGTTGGCCGCGCGCGGATGCTTCATCGGGCGGCCGTCGCCGTAGCGCATGTACTGCGGCGCGTCCCAGCTGCGTCCGCCGTCGCGGCTGTAACTGAAGGCGGGGTGCCCGTCGATGGTGCGGTAGACGCAGAACATCGAGCCGTCGCTTAGAATCGAGAAGCTCTGCTCCTCGGCCACCGGACCCCCGCCGGCCGGTGTGCGCAACCCCGCCTCGCCGTCAGGCAGCGTCTGCCAGCGGATCTTCGCCGGGTCGCGCTCGGTCAGAATGTTGCCGCTGCGTAGCAGCACCCCTTCCGATGAGGTGAAGAAGCCCTCGCCAAAGCCGCCCACCTTGTGCAGCGGCACGTAGCCCGCGCCGTGGTGAGAGAACGCCCGGCCAACCGTCCAGAAGAATTTCAGTTTCCCGCCGTAGGCATTGCGCCGGTCGATCTCGAAGTCGCGCATCGGGATGTCATACCGCTGTTTTGACCAGGCGCGCCCCCCGTCGTCGCTGTACTTGAACACGAAATGCCCCAGGCTGTCCACGCGCCTGCAGAAGCCGTCCGGGTAAGCGGGCTTGTCGGCGATCACGTGCCGCAGGTTGTCGGTGTTGTGGTTGTAGAACACGTAGACGCGGCCGTAGGGAACCTTCAGCAGCACCGCGTAGGAGGCCTCGGGCCCATTGGAAGGCTCGACCGCCACAGCTTCGGACCAGGTTTTGCCGCGGTCCGTGCTGCGGCGCGTGACGACATGCTGTCCGCCGGCGCCTTCAACGCCGGGTCCGGTGGTGACCACGCACAGCCATGCGCCATCATCCGTCTTCACCACGTAAGGCTGGTCCGAGTAGCCCTCATCGGGAATCACCAGTCCCGACCTGATATTGCGCGGATCGGACGGCTGTGCGATCAGCCCTGAGGCAACGGCCAGTAAGAAAAGGAGAACGCGCATGGCCGGCGCTAAAACAGCAGTTTGAGCGAAAACTGCACCTGGCGCTCACCGGTCGCCGAGTTGATCACGCCGAAGGTGGGCGATCCAAGGGCCTCGCCGGGCGTAAAGAAGTACGGCGTGTTGGTGAGGTTGAAGACTTCGGTTCGGAAGAGAAGCGACACCGGTTCCCGAACCAGGAACGATTTCTGCACGGCGAGGTCGTAATTCACCCGGCTGGGTCCACGCACATCGGCCAGCGTCCGCGACACGTTGCCGAACGTGAAAGGCTCCGGCACGGTGAACTGAGAGATGTCGAACCAGCGGTTCAGGCGCGTCTGCGGATCCCCGCTCAGTTTCGCCGATTTCCCGGTGCTGTTCGGGCGCAGGACCGCCGAGCCGACGCCGCTGTTCCCGGTCGACGTCAGGGCCAGTGGGAATCCGGTGTTCCAGGTGTACGCCCCCGTCCCCGACCATCCGCCTACAATCCAGTTCACCGCCCTCGGCGCGCCGGAAAGAAGCGCCTTGCCTTTTCCGAACGGCAGTTCGACGGTGTGGCTGATCACCAGGCGTTGCGAGACATCGCCTTCGGAGAGACCGCGCTCGGCTGCCAGATTGTAGGCATTCTGCACCGGCGGCACAAAGGCTGTCTCGCCGAAGACCCGTCCGCTGCCGTTATCGATCAGCTTCGAACCGGTGTAGGTGATCAGCAGGTTGTAGCCCTTCGCGAAGCGTTTCTCAGTCCGCAGCACGAAGGAGTGATAGGAGGACGAACCCATGTTCTGCGCCACCGCCGGCGAATTCGTGTTGACCGAAGTGTATTGCGGATAAGGCCGCAGCAACTGCGCCTGGCTCACGGTCCGCTGCGCCAGCGTTCCGGTGGTGGCGATCCCGAAGAAGGGGTTCGTCACCGGCTGATTCAGGCCGGCGCCGAGAGACTGGAACTTGGGATCGATCTGGTTCCAGTCCATGGAAACGGGAATGCGAGTCCCCTTGTTCGCGGCATAACCGGCCTCCAACAGCCATTCTCCGGGCAACTGCCGCTGCGCGGTGACGTTCCATTGCTGGTTGTAGATATTGGACTGGTTGCCGCGATTCATCGCCAACAGTCCGAGCCCGAGTTGGGTGCGATACACCTCCGTCGCCGGCGCTTCCAGCAGTCCGGTCGGGAAGGGGTTATCGAACAGGTTGAGCGGAGTGACGCCATCCACGCTGGAGACCCAGGGGGTGGACACCTGCGCGCCAGGCATACCGAAGTTCTGAGCTCCGGTAGTGCCGAACCGTGGCGCAAAGAAGATGGCATAGCCGGTCCGCAGCACGGTCTGGGTATTGAGCCGGTAGGCAAGGCCCAGGCGCGGCCCGAAGTTGGTGTACGTGGAGTCCCAGTTGCCGCGCGGCTGCCCATCCTGTCCCGCGAGCCGCAACACCCCCCGGAGATTCGGCAATGCGGGCACGGGGATCGGGAAGCGGGAGTCGAAGTCGAACGTGCCGAAACGGTTGTAGCGTTCGGTTCTGGGCTGCTCGTACTCCCACCGCAGGCCGGCGTTGATGGTGAGACGGCCCATCCGGATGCCGTCGTTGAAGAAAAATGCGTAGTACAGGTTGCGGATGGCGCCCGCCGGCACTTTGTCGATCGACCCGCCTCCGAAGCCCGTCAGCACGGAAGCCAACCCGTTGCCCGCGGTCAACGTGGCCCGCAGCGGATCCGGCCCCTGCGTCTGCCCGAGTCCGAAGCTGTAGCTGCCCGACGGCACGCCGCCTTGGAAGGGCGTCTGATTGTACAGCCTCACATCCGCTCCCCATGTCAGCGTGTGCCGGCCGTGATATTCAGTCTGCTCCGCCACCAGGGTGTAGATATCGTTGCCGCGCCGGATGCGATCACCCGCGGGCGCCCCAAGACCCGTGTAGTTGGCGATGCTGATGGTGGGGAAGATCTGTTCCTGTACCGCGGCGGCGATATTAGGAGAGAAGCCGAGGTTGGTGAGATTCACGTTTCCGGAGGAACGTGGGATACGCCCTTCGAAACGGCGGACGGCGCCCACCCGCACATTGAGGATGCGTTGGGCCGACAGGGTTGACGTCCAGTTGGCCACACCGGTCAGAGCGTGACTGATGGTGGCGCCCAGCACGGTATCGGCAATGCTGTGAAAGGGGCCCGTCTGACCCGTGTCGCCGGTGTTGCGGGCGGCTCGTCCAAACAGGCTGTTCTTTTCGGAGAACCGGTGGTCGAGGCGCGCCGACCATTGATCGCTGTTCACATAGCTGGCCGGATTCCACGCGTAGTTGTTGATCTGCGCCGGCCCCTGTCCGGGCCGGTTGGCCGCGGGCATGAACTCCAGCAAACGCCGCGCCACCCGGCTCTGATTGCCGGCCGGAATCACGTTGCCTGCATAGGGATCGCGCACGAATCCGCCCCCCGCCGCCATACGGGTGCTGAACGGGTTGTAAACGATCACCGGGTTGCCCTGCGAGTTGAGCGTGCGTGAAAAGTCGCCCCGCTTCTCCAGGTCGCTGGGCGCCGTCAGAATGCCCGCGCCGCCCGCGATGTCCTCGCGGTGCCCCTGATAGTCCGCGAAGAAGAAGGTCTTGTTACGGATGACCGGCCCGCCTGCCGCCGCGCCGAACATATTAAAGTGGAACACTGGCCGCGCCTGGTTGCGCGCATTCGAGAAGAAGTTGTTCGCGCGCAGCCGGTCGTTGCGGAAGAAATAGTAGGCCGATCCGTGCAGGTCGTTGGCGCCGCTCTTGGTGATCACGTTGACCACGCCGCCGCCGCTGCGGTCGAACTGCGGCCCGAAGCTGTTGGTCAGAACCTTGAATTCCTGCGTGCCGTCCGGACTCGGCGAGATGGCGAAGTTGTTGTTCTCCGGCAGCATGATCGACACGCCATCCACCAGGTAGTCGTTGGTGCGAAAGCGCCCCCCGTTAATGGAGATATCGGAGAGCACAAAGAGCGGCGCGCCGATGTCCCCCGTGGAGGCCGTGCTGCCCATGGCCCGCGGGTTCACCTGCACGCCCGCGGAAAGGCCCACCAGGTCGAAGATGTTCCGCCCCTTGATGGGCAGCTCCTCCACCGACCGCCGGTTCACCACCTGGCCCAGCGACGCGCTCTCCGATTCGATCAGAGGCGCCTCGGCGCCGACCGTAATGCTCGTAGTCGCCTCGCCGACCTCCAGTTGGAAGTCGATGCGCAGCCGCGCCTCCACCGCCAGGCTGAGGTTCTCCCGAACCGATCTCTTAAACCCCGGGCCGGTCACCGAGATGCGGTACGTTCCCGGGCGCAGATAGTGGACCTGGTAGGCGCCCGTGCCGTCCGTCCGCACGCGGGTGGTCTGGTTGGTCTCCACCTGGCTCACCTCCACCTCCGCGTTCGCGATCGCGGCGCCGGATGGATCCGTGACGGATCCCAGAATGCCTCCGGTGATGTTTTGAGCCAATACGGGCGGCCACACGCAGGCCAGGATGACCAGAAGGGGGGACACTCGAAGGATCATACCGGTTCACCTCATGGGAAAAACTGGTACTACAGTTTTTCAATTGCAATCCTACGCCACCCGGCGCTACACTGTCAACGGGATTCTGGAAAAACTGATGTACCAGTTATGAAGGGACGGAACGACGCCCGGCTCACCGGGCAGGCCTACTCCCAGCTCAAGGCGGCCATCTTTGAGGGCCGCCTCCCTCCCGGCACGCCCCTCTCCAGGCGGCGTCTGGCCGAGGAGCTCGGCATGAGCGCCGTGCCTGTCGGCGACGCCATCCTCCGTCTCGAAAGCGAAGGATTGATCGAGAGCCGGCCTCGGGCCGGTACCCGCGTCCGCATCGCCACCCCGCAAGAGATTCACGGCAACTACGTTCTGCGCGAAGCCCTCGAAACCCATTCGGCCCGGCTGTTCGCCGAGAACGCGGATGGCCGCGCACGGGAGCGGCTGCTGAAAGCGGCCGAACGGCTGGATGCGGCAAACCTCGCGCTGGCTCGCGGCAAATGCAGCCAGTTCCGCCGGGCTCGCGTCGAGCGGATTCATGTCGCCTTTCACATGCTGATCGCCGCGGCGTCCGGCGTGCCGGCCTTGATCGACGCCATCGAGCGCAGCCGCGTTCTCCTCTTCAACCGGCTGTTCACCGGCTCCCTGGCGGCCAGCCACCTGCCGGAACGATGGCACCGCGACCTGGCCGAATGCCTGGTGAGCGCATCGCCGGAGGCCGCCGCTGAAGCCATGAGGACTCACGTGCGCTATCGCCAGCAGGAGGTCATTGCCAGGTTCAAGGAACTGGTCGAAGCCCGATCTGGCCCGGCTCGGATGGTTCGCGGCCCGCAGCGTCGGACCCTGGAAGAGAACGGTGGCGCAGGCGCTTTACTCGACTAGCTCCCGGCGTTCCAGAGCCGTGCCGGATCGCCGGCCCGCCGGGCCGCTTGTGGTATGATAGAGCATCCGCCCGAAATGCCAGCGAACATTATGATTCTAATATCCTTATGCTCGGAGTGCGGCCTTTTTCACCCCAACCCGGCGGAAGAAGCGTGGCAGACGTGGCCCACCTGACCCAGCCCGAGCTCGACCAACTCGTTGCCCAGATCGGCGAGGAGTTCCTGGCGCGCCTCAGCCGTCCCGCTCTGTCCAAGGCCGAGGGTCTCAACCTTCCTGAAGTCTGCCCCGGATGCGTCCAGCGCTGCGCTCAAACCTGCGCGAAGAAGACCCGCGAGATCGTGGCTCAGGGCGCCGACCGCGTGTCGGCCAGCGAGCGCCTGACCAAGATCGATCCGGCCATCGCCGCCATGATCGACCACACCCTGCTCAAGCCGGAAGCCACGCGGGCCGATATCGTCAAGCTATGCAAGGAAGCGCGGCAGTATGGATTCGCCAGCGTGTGCGTGAATCCGTATTGGGCGGCGCTGGTGGCCAAAGAGCTGGCCGGATCGCCGGTCAAGGTGTGCACCGTGATCGGATTCCCGCTGGGGGCCACCAGCACCGAAAGCAAAGTGGCCGAGACCGAAGCCGCCGTGCGCGTGGGCGCTCAGGAGATCGACATGGTGATCAACGTCGGGGCGCTGCGCTCCGGCGACCATGAGGCCGTCAAGCAGGACATCCACGGCGTGGCGGTAGCGGCGCACCGCGCCGGCGCGATCCTGAAGGTGATTCTGGAGACCGCGCTGCTCGACGACAACCAGAAGGCCGTTGCCTGCACGCTGGCCAAGATGGCGGGCGCGGATTTCGTCAAGACCTCCACCGGTTTCTCGACTCATGGGGCCACCGCGCACGATGTCGCGCTCATGCGCCAGGTGGTGGGGCCGGACCTGGGCGTGAAGGCCTCCGGCGGCATCCGCACCCTGGAGGATCTGCGCCAGATGGCGGCGGCGGGCGCTTCGCGCATCGGGGCCAGCGCCAGCGTCAAGATCGTCGAGGCCACGGCGCGCTAGCATGGCAGCCCCCCGCAAAGCCGCGGTGCGTTTCCGGGAGCGGTCCGAGTTGCTCGACTTCCTGCTGGAAGTGGTCGCGGCCACCTCCGAGACCCTGGACCTGGACCGCTTGCTGGCCAACGTCGCCGAGATCGTCAAACGGGTGGTGGACTGCGAGCTGCTGGCCATCCTGCTCTACAACGAGCGGCAGCAGAATCTGAAAATCCGTTACGCGCTGGGGCACCGGCCGGAAGTGGTCTCCCATCTGACCTTGTCGCTGGCGGACGGTATCACCGGGGCGGCCGCGGCCTCGCGCGAGCCGGTCCTGGTAGGCGACGTCCGCACCGATCCCCGCTACATAAAGGCGGTCGACGCCGTGCGCACCGAGCTGGCCGTCCCCATGATCGCACGCAACAAGCTGGTGGGCGTGCTGGACGTGCAGTCGGCCCAGCTCCACGCCTACAACGAGTACGACCGCGCGCTGCTCCGGCTGGTGGCTTCGCGGGTGGCCGTGGCCATTGACAACGCGCGGCTGTACCGGCGCGTGGACCGCACCAACCGCACCCTGCGCACGCTGGCGGCGATCTCCAGCGAGATCTCCTCGATCCTCGATCTGGATGAGCTTCTGAAAAAGGTGTCGGCCCGGGTTCACGAGCTGATCCACTACGACGCCTTCAGCATCCTGCTGGTGGACGCGGAGAAGAGAGTGCTGAAACACCGCTTCAGCATCCGCTACGACCAGCGCGTGGAGATCGACAACATCCAGCTCGATAAGGGCATCACCGGAGCCGCGGCGTCGTCGCGTGAGCCGGTGCGGGTGGCCGACACCGGGTCGGACCCGCGCTACATCGCCTCGCATCCTGGGATCCGGTCGGAATGCGCCATCCCTCTGGTCCTGCAGGACAAGGTGATCGGCGTGATGGACCTGGAGTGCGACAAGATCAACTTCTTCACTGAAGAGCACGTGCGGACGCTTTCCCTGCTGGCCCCGCAGATCGCCATCTCAATCGAGAACGCCCGGCTGTACCAGGAGGTGGCGGTGCGCGAGCAGCGCATGGAGCAGGACCTGAAGGCGGCCAGCGAATTGCAGCAGGTGATGCTGCCGCGGCGCGCGCCGGAGTTGAAGGGCCTGGACATCGGCATCGGCCTGCGCCCGGCCCGCGAGATCTCGGGCGACATGTACGACTTCTTCGAGCACAGCGAGGACCACGCGGTGATCGCCTTCGGCGACGTGAGCGGCAAGGGCGTGGCGGCGGCGCTGTTCGGCGCGCTGGTCAGCGGCCTGCTGCGCACGCTGGCCCCGCGCCGGCGCAGTCCCGCCGCGCTGCTCAAGTCGCTCAACGACGCGCTCACCGGGCGCCGCGTGGACGGCCGCTACGTGACCCTGCTGGTGATCCTGTGGCATCCGCATTCCGGCGAGATGAGCATGTCCAACGCCGGCGCGCTGCCGCCCCTGGTGGTGCGCAACGGAGAAGTGGTGAAGCTGCGCGTGGAAGGCGTGCCGGCCGGCCTGCTCGACGACCGCGAGTACGAAGACACCGCCTTCCAGACCCAGCCCGGCGACACCATTGTGCTGTACTCGGACGGCATCACCGACCAGGTCAACGTCCAGGGCGAGGAGTTTGGGCGGGGGCGGCTCACCAAGGTGGTGCGCCACGCCTGCGGGCGGACTCCGGAGGACCTGGTGGCCGCGATCTTCGCGGACTTGGACCGGTTTAGCGAGGGCGCGGGGCGGTTTGATGATCAGACGTTGTTGGTCGTGAAAGTGCAGTGAGAAAGAAAAAAGGCAAAAGGCAAAAGGCAAAAATCAAAAGGCAAAAGGAATTAGGAAGTGGAACGCGACTTGGACGCGCGGTTCCTGGACTACGGGGCTCGCGTGATCAGGCTGGTTGGAGCCTTGCCGAAAACTTTGGTGGGAAAGCGGATTGGAGATCAGCTCTTGAGGTCCGGCACGTCGGTGGGCGCGCATTACGAGGAGGCGCAGGGCGCGGAGTCGAAGGAGGACTTCGTTCACAAGCTCCAACTCGCTCTAAAAGAGATGCGCGAATCCCACTACTGGCTCCGGCTGCTAGCCCAGTCAGCCACCGTAGCCCCGGCCAAGCTCAACACCCTCATCGACGAATCCACCCAACTCCGCTCCATCCTCTCCAAGGCCGTAGCCACCGCCAAAAGAAAAGACAAACCTACCTAATCCCTTTTGCCTTTTGCCTTTTGATTTTTGCCTTTTGCCTTTTTGCGTTCTAAGCCATGCTCCATTACACCCACTCCACCCTGTACCTCGAATCGGTAGCTCTCTCCGACATCGCCAAACGCACGGCCACCCCCGTCTACGTCTACTCCGCAGGCCTCATCCGCGCCAACTACCGCGCCTACGACGAATCCTTCGGCCCCCTCCCCCACGACGTCTGTTACGCCGTCAAGGCCAACTCCTCGCTCGCCATCCTCTCGCTGCTGGCCAAGATGGGCAGCGGCTTCGACATCGTCTCGGCGGGCGAGTTGTTCCGCGTCCTGAAAGCCGGCGGCGATCCGTCGCGCGTCGTCTTTTCCGGGGTTGGCAAGACCGCCGGCGAAGTGGATTACGCCTTGGCCCAAGGCATTCACAGCTTCAACTGCGAGTCCGAGGCCGAGCTGGCCCTGATCGACGCCATGAGCGTGCGGCGCGGCGTCAAGGCCGACTTTGCGCTGCGGGTCAATCCCGACGTGGACGCGGCCACACATCCCTACATCTCCACCGGTCTGCGGGACCACAAATTCGGCATCGATATCGCCGAGGCTCCCGCCGTGTACGAGCGGGCGCGCCGTTTTTCGAACCTGACGGCCGCCGGCGTGAGCTGCCATATCGGCTCGCAGTTGCTCGACACCGATCCGGTGATGGAAGCGGTCGATAAGGTGCTGCGCCTGGCGGAAGAGCTGCGCGCCGCCGGACTCGCCATCCGCCACGTGGATTTCGGCGGCGGGCTGGGCGTGGCGTACAAGGCCGGCGACGAGACTCCCCAGATTCGCGAGTTTGTGGCCGCGCTCAAGCGCAAGGTCGAAGGCAGGGATCTGGCCGTGATGGTGGAGCCGGGCCGCTCCATCGTGGGCCCGGCCGGAGTGCTGCTGACGCGGGTGCTGTACCGCAAGAAGACCGGCTCGAAGGAGTTCGTGGTGGTGGATGCGGCGATGAACGATCTGCTGCGGCCCTCACTGTACAAGGCGCACCACGAGATCATCCCGCTGCGCCAATCCGGCCACGGTACGATCGTCGCCGACGTGGTCGGGCCGGTGTGCGAGACGGGCGACTTCCTGGCGCGCGACCGCGAAGTGGCCAACGTCGCGCCCGGCGATCTGCTGGCCGTGTGCACCGCCGGCGCCTACGGCTTCGTTCTGGCCTCCAACTATAATTCGCGCACCCGCCCGCCGGAGGCGCTGGTGGACGGCGCGGACTGGCGCCTCATCCGCGCCCGCGAAAGCTACGACGACCTGGTGCACGGGGAAACGGTGTGAGCGGACGGATTGAACGGGTGCGCGACGGGTTGGCTTACAGTTCTGGTAAGACCCGTTCGCGGTCTCTCACCGCTGAACAGGCGCGATTGCCAGCAGCAGGTCGAGGCCGGCCGGTGCACCACCTGCGCCTACGGGAGTGCTTAACCGTCTTGGGGAATCGCGCGCGTTGGTTTCACCCCCAACCGCTTGCTTAACGCGCGCGGCTCTGAAAGTGCATTCGTTGCAACACGAATGGTGCAGCCGCGACCGTGAGGGAGCGGTCCGGTGCCTTTTCCCAAAACCGTTACGCGCCCCGCCTACGGTGGCCAACGCCACAGAGTGGTATATGGTGGAAGTGTGTCTACCTTCTACCAACGGGTGCGGTGATGAGTTTGAACATTAAGAACGAGGAGACCCACCGTCGCGCCAGGGAGCTGGCTCGGCTGGCCGGCGAGACCATGACAGAGGCCGTGGACCGCGCCGTTGCGGCCGGAACGGTTGGAGAGCATCCGCAAGAGGCGGAACAAGGCGGCTCTGGTGGAAAGACTTCTGGAGATCGGCCACGAATGCGCCGCATTACCCGTGATGGACAAGCGGCGGCCCGAAGACATGCTCTACGACAAGCACGGGCTTCCGAAATGATCGTTGTGGATGCATCCGCCCTGCGCGGACGCGGACCCGCCGTTGGTTTCGGCGGCAACGCTTGTCGAAACAGGAATCGTTATGCTGAACCGTCACGGACCCAAGGGGGCGCGGAAGGTCAATGCGCTGATTCAGGAGGCGGGATTCCAAGTGGAAAGCGTGACGCCGCAACATGCGCAGCTCGCCCTGGCGAAGGCCACGGGCCTGCCCCTCCTGTTCAAAGGGCGTGATTTCCCGGGAACCGATATATAGTCCGCCCTGTGAGATCGATCGAGCGCGCGTCCCTGGGGGTCAGCCTCCCTCGAAGCCCTCGAAGGCCTCGCGGACGATGCCTTCGAGCAAGGTCACTTCATCGTCGCTCAGTTTCTCGTACTCGCTCGCGCGGCGCTTCTTGGACAGGGTTCCTTGGTTCTGCCGGATGAACATCACCAGATTCCCTGCAATCCGGTCCGGCATCTCAACCGCATCCATTATGCGGTGGATGGCTTCGTCGTGGCGGCGGAGATACTCGATCTCGCGCGGTAGATCGTGCTCGACCGTTCGCATGACGCACGCGTAGAGGAACTCCGCGGCGCCCGTGCAATCGAAATAGCGGTAGAGATCGGCAGTCTCGTTCAGGACCACGACGTTGCGCTCGGGTGTGGGCTGCCACTCAATGAAGGGCATCAGCGGGCCGGAGTGGTTTTGCAGAGTCGTGCGGTAATCCTCGATGCGGTCGAGCATAACGGAGGAAACGGGAAACACCATTCCCGGCGGCGTAAACTTGCGCGGCGAGCACATGATGGATCAGGCAGCGGTGCATGCGCCCGTTGCCGTCCTGGAACGGATGCACATAGACAAAACCGAAGGCGGTGGCCGCGGCGTGCGCCACCGGGTCGATCCCGTCGTCGCGCATGCGCTCATTCGCTTCCAGCAGACCCCTCATGAGATCGTCCAAGTCACCAGGCCGCGCGCCAATGAATTCCGGCAGCGGATCGCCGCGGTGATCCCGTTCCCCCAGGAACACGCCATCGGGGCGCAGGCCGGCGTGCACAAAACGCGTGTCCTCGATCAGAACGCCGTGAAGGCGGATAATCTCATCGAGCGAGAGCCGGTTCTTTCCGGCTTGCAAGACCGCGCGACCCCATCGATCCAGCCGGTTGCGCGGCGGCCGCTCGCCCTCCATCTCGAAGCTGGCCCGGCTGTCGGCCAGAAGCATGAAACTGGCGGCACGGGCAAGCAAATGGGCGCCGGTGCGGCCAACGATTTCCCGTGCCTTTGCAGCGAGGTCGAGTCGGAGGACATTCTCCAAAGTCTTGGTGCGCCGGATGAACGGACAAACGCGACGATTGCCCAGTAGGTTGTCGCGGACACGGTGCCGCTTTGACAGGCGCGGCTTGCCGGTGAAATACTTCTTCGGGTCGAGAACATCTATGGCCATTGCGGCGGGCGAGTCGTCCACGTCGAGTGTACGGTTGGTCAGGGTTTCGTAGAGATACCAGACGCGTCGCGCTGGAATGCCGGCGGGCGCCGCCCGGACCAGGGCCTCGACTTCTTGCTGGGGCATCGCCTCAAAAGCCCGCTTCAGGATCAGGAAGTCGATGTCCTCGTGGCGGAGGGCAAAGCTTAGGTGATCGGCAAAGCTGTCGCCCGGCCAGTACCGCCTGTCGAATACGGTCCAGGCCCCCTCTTCGCGGTGGCTGCCACGGATATACTGCCCGGAGACGCAACTCGGCCGCCGCACGGGCGCGGGAATGGCCAGCACACGCACGAGCGCCGCCCAGCCGGCCAGTCTGGCGCCGTCTGGAACGGTCTGCTCCTGGAAGATCGTGATAGGAACCGCCGGTTCAAGCCTCATCCGTCGAAAACCTTGTGTTAGTGGTCGAAAAAGCGCCGTTCTGGGACGATGGTAGTAGAAATTGACTATAACACGTCCTGCCGTCGAAATCCACTAATCTCTGTAGAAAAGAGCCTGAAAGTGCGATGACACGTCGAAAACAGCACTCTCGCGTTAGAGCCAGAACCGGGCCGGGTGGTCGTGGCCGGTGGCGTGGGTGAGAATGCGGTCGTAAACTCTGGCCCCGGCGTCGCCGTTGGTGAAGACGAAGATAGCGCCGCCGGTGGAGGGTTCGGCAAGAACGAGGTTCTTGAAGCCGCCGTTGTCGCCCCATTGCCAGAGGTAGGCGCGGCCGGAGGCCCGCTCAATGGCCCAACCGAGGCCCCAGCCGAGAAATTCGTTAAGGGGACACCTCAAGAAAGGGAAATTTACGTACGCTAAGGACTGCCGAGGCCGGTTCCGGGAGGCCGGAGCGGGCGGAAGCCGCCTTTGGCCACTCGCTTATCGGAGTGCCAGAGATAGTCGCCCGTCAGGCCGACGTGCTCCCAGCCGAGCGGCGAGAGGTGTTGGAGTAAGGCCGTATCGACGGCCTGGGATTTCCCAAGCAAAGTGACAGCGCGTTCCAGATAGACCGTGTTCCACAGCGTGATGGCGGCGACCACAAGGTTGAGACCGCTGGCGCGATATTGTTGATTCTCGAAGGAACGGTCGCGGACCTCGCCCAGCCGATTGAAAAATACAGCCTTGGCGAGGGCGTTCCTGGCTTCGCCCTTGTTGAGGCCCGCCGTGACGCGGCGTCGCAGGGCCGGATCTTGCAACCAGGCCAGCGTGAATAGCGTGCGCTCGATCCTGCCGATTTCGCGCAGGGCCAGGGCAAGGCTGTCTTGCCGGGGGTAAGCTCCCAGCTTCCGCAGAATCAGCGATGCCGTTACTGTTCCCTGCTGGATCGAAGCGGCCAGACGCAAGACCTCGGCGAACTGCTGCTCGATCAACTTGTTCTGGATTGAGCCGCCGATCAATGCGCCCAGAGCGGGCCATTGCGCCGCTTTTCCCGGAACATAGAGACGCTTGTCGGCCAGATCACGGATGCGTGGCGCGAAACGGAATCCCAGCAAGTGGCACAGCGCGAAAACGTGATCAGTGAAGCCCGCTGTGTCCGTGTAATGCTCGGCGATCCGCAAATCTGATTCGTGGTAGAGCAAGCCGTCGAGCACATGAGTCGCATCCCTCACCGTGGCGTTGATGACCTTGGTGTGAAATGGCGCGTACTGGTCGGAGACGTGAGTATAAAAGGTCACGCCGGGATCGTTGCCGTATTTCGCATTCACCTGACCCGCCGCTTCGCCCCGCCCTCCGGCGCGGTACCGTTGGCCGTCGGAAGAAGCAGTGGTTCCCTCGCCCCAATGTGCAGTGAATGGCAACCCATGTTGATGGTGGACGATTCCGGCCAAGGCCTTGGAATACGTTTCATCGCGGATATGCCATGCCACCAGCCACGACAGCTTGGACGAACTGGTTCCCGGACAGGATTCCGCCATCTTGGTCAGGCCCAGATTGGTCGCGTCGGCCAGAATTGCAGTGAGCAAGAGCGTAGGGCCCTTGGCTGGTTCGCCCGTTTTCAGATGCGTGAAGCGGCGGGTGAAGCCGGTCCAGCGATCGACTTCCAGCAGCAGGTCTGTGATCTTAACGTGCGGGAGCATCCCATAGTGCCGGTCCCGCAGTTCGTCGGCTTCCTTCGGAACGTTGTTTTCCAGCGGACTGATCTTCAGACCTGTGCTGTTCAACTCCACGTCCGGCAACTGGCCGTCACGGGCGAGCTCATCGCTTTGATCGAGGGTCTTGCGCAACAAGGATAGACGCTCTTCCAGATACACCGCTGCCGTGGTGGGGACGGCGGCAGACAAGGTCTTTTCCTTCAGCCCCCGATCGAAGTCCGGACGCGGCATTAAATACTCCTCGAAGGCGCGGAACTGGCGCGATCCCACCACCGAAATATCACCGGAGCGCAACGCGTTCTTGAGTTCCGCCATCGCGCAAAATTCGTAGTACCGGCGGTCGATGCCTTCGGGACCCGTGACAAAGCGCGACCAACGGGGGCGAATGAACTTCGTGGGCGCGTCGGCGGGTACTTTGCGGGCGGAATCGCGGTTCAGTTGCCGCAGAGTATCCACGGCCTTGAGCAGGGCGGTAGCGGCCGGAGCCGCTCTAAACTCGAACGTCTCCAAAAGAATCGGGCTGTAGCGCCGAAGCACGGAATAGTGGTTGGTCAATAGCTCCAGTGGATCGAACTCCTCCTCGCGTGCAAGCTTCTCGGCTTCTTTGACGCTCTCGGAGAAGACCTCCCAGGAAAGGACTTCCTCAATCGCCTTGAAGGCATCTCTGCCCTCGTCTCTCGCAGCCACCAGCGCAGCGCCGACCCTCAGAGCCGGACTTTGTCGTTGATAGCCTTGCCTTGCTGGGCAAAGGTGCGCTCATATTTGTTCTTTGACTTCGTGAAAAAACTACCGATGAGCCGGTCGTGCAGGTCCAGAATCTCGTCCGTCAGCGTGGCCGATGTTTCGATCAGCAACGCGACCAATGTGCCATGACGGCGGGCCGGTTCGTATTCTTTGAGCTGGTAGACGGCTGTCTGGCCCGCCTCGCGTGCAATCTGCAACAGCCTGTTCTGATGTACCCGCAAACCTGCTTCCGCCGAAAGCCCGATCTCGCGGATAGCGTCCAGCCGCTCGATGTGAGCCAGAATCGCCCGCGCAGTCGGCGGTCCCGGCGGAGAGCGAAGCCAAGCCAGGGAACTGTAGGGACTGCCTTCTCGCAGTTCCAGCAGCCGGTCGAGCTTCGTTCTGTGCTCCGTGTCCAGACCGTCGGTCAACAGAGAGAATATTTTTCTTTGCGCCCTAGTCGCGGCTTCAGCGCAGAGCCGTTCGATGACCGCCACCGGCGGCAGCACGATGCGCCGCTTGCGCAGTTCCTCCACTACCGCCCGTGCCAGTACCAGACCTCGGGTGGTCTGCAGGGCGGTCGGTTCCAACCACGCCGCTAGGGAGCGATAGTGCGTCCCCGCAAATTGCTCCATTCCCATGCGTGGGAGCAGTTCGGCGAGATGCTCGCGCCGGGTCTCGTCCCGCGCCGCATACAATTCCCATGCGGCGGGAGCAATCGCGAGTTGAGCGGATACGAGTCTGAGTATCGGCTCGTATGGCGCTTCCTTCTCGCCCAGCACGCGTCCCGGATATTGGAGGTAGCTCATTTGAACGGCGATGCCGAGACGATTATGGTTGCCGCGATGTTGCCGGGCGAAAGCCAGATCCGGTTTGGTCAGCGTGTACAGGCGAATCAGTTCACCTTCGTCTTCGGGAAACGCCAGCAACTCCAAGCCCTCTGCGGCGGTCAATATCTCTCGACGGGGCATGGTTGAGGAGTGTAGCGAAAACGAGGGTTTTCAGGACAAATCCGACGCGGTCTAAAAACCACCTGTTTTGCTGCTCCTCAGTGTCTCACAACTTGTCCTGAAAACTATGTCCGAAATACCCTGTTCCTGTTAAGATTCAGGACATGCGTATTGGCTATGCCCGAGTGTCCACTGAAGATCAGACCATCGATTTGCAAAAGGACGCCTTGAAACGCGCCCGGTGTCGCGAGACGTACGAAGAACACGCCACCGGCAAGAACACCGCCCGGCCACAACTCGAAGCGTGTCTCAAGAGCCTGCGCGAAGGCGATACTTTCGTGGTGTGGCGGCTTGATCGGCTCGGAAGAAATCTGGCCGACCTGGTCCGCCTAATCGCTGAACTGGAAACCCGCCGCATACACTTCGAATCTCTGACGGAGAAGATAGAAACTCGATCACCAGCCGGGAAGCTGGTCTTTCATGTCTTCGCAGCGCTTGCCGAATTCGAACGTAATCTGATCCGGGAGCGAACCGTTGCTGGCCTGAAAGCGGCGCGTGCTCGCGGTCGAAAAGGCGGCCGCCCAGCCAAACTCTCCGCTAAAGAGATCAAGGCCATCCGAGCGCTGCTCAAGACTGCCGACATCTCTGTTGCCGAGATAGCCGCCCGCTTCGGAGTCGCCCGGTCTACCCTGTACCGGGCCGTCCTCAACCCTACGGCCTGACCATCCTGCGATAAACCGAAGGAGCAGCGCAAAGCGCCCAACTTCCGGATGGCGCGTCATCCAGCAGCTATCCGGACGGGCACATCGACGACCTGGCTGCACAGGTGGGCAATGTACTCGCGAATGTCTTCGGGACCGAGTTGGTCTGTCGAACGGTGGAAATATTGCGCCAACTACACGCCGATGTCGTCAGAGCATGGCTGCGAGCGCCTGTCGCATGATCAGCCGATCGTCTTTTCCCGACCGTGAACTATTGGATTGACTTCGCGCGGCACGTCCTGGCAGAACGCGGAGCAATGTGCCCAGGGGAGCGCCGTGGCGGACTCTCTGGCGCAGGCGGCAGCTCGTTTTACGAAAGGTGAAGCGCAACAGGGAGCGCGGCGCGGTCAGCGCAACCGCACCCAAACTGGTATGATGTGATGTTTCGCCGCACGCCGGGAGGCTCTGAGTGCTTAAAACCACGTGGAAGACCGAGTATAAAGGACATGTCATCGAGTTGGAGAATCGGCCAAGGCTGGAGCGGCTGATTGTCGATGGAAAGGAAATCGCTAGGGAGCCAGGCGCCACTTGGGAACCGCGCAGCTTTCAGGCGACCATCCCCGACGGGAACCGGTCTATGAAGGTGGACGCCAGCACTCGTTTTTCAAAAAGTCCGCTTGGACTCCGATTCACCGTATCGGTGGATGGCAAGGAGATTTATAGCGAGGTGAAATGGCCGCCCCGGTGGTATCTCCCGTTCGCGGCTGTGGGCCTGATTCTGGCGAGCGTGGTCCTTCGGCTGCTCGGCTGGTAAGTTAATGAGTCTATCCCACTCCTTGGCCGCGGACGTCTTATCGCGAACATCGTCGAACATGCTCAATAATGCGACAGAATCATCGCGGGCCTGTGGTCGCGCCGGAGTGATTCCGCCGTTTCTCTGGTTCCCGCGCGCGACCAAAGCCCCCACGATCCGGCGTTCTTGATCAGGCAACGGCTGGCGCTCGTTCCGCTCAATCTTGACGGGTACCCGACGCCGCAAGACCCCGTTCAGCGGCTGGTCTCGATCGATGTCAAATCCGGCGTCGAGAAGCAACTCGCCACGCTGGATCCGCCGCCGGACTCCATCCTGGCAGGGCGCATCAGCCTTCATCCGGCCGGCAACCGACTCGCCGTGTCGTTTGTCCGCCAGCACGGCAAGATCTACATGCTCGAAGGCTTCGACGAAATCCACATCCTGGTTCGACCGACTGATGCGGCGATTCTAGCGGGCCGGAACGGCAGTGGTCCGGATGGTCGGTTACTCGAAATCCCCTTCGCACCACCGAAACGCCAAAGCTGTCGACGTGGAGGAAGTTTCACTTGGCAGTGAGGTCGCCATCTCGGACAAATGCGGATTCCAGCAACAAGACCGGCTACCCGGAGTGCTTCCGAAGAAGCAGCGCAACGGTGGCGGCCTTATTTGAGCGTCTGTGCCTCCCTGAGCCGCGCGGCCGCCCCCCGGGCTGGCCGGAAATCCGATGTTGTTCCGAAAACACACGGTTTGCGTGTCCGGCGGAACTCGCGCAAAAAGGCCGGTCCCGCGGAAGCGGCTGATTCTCTCGGTCTCCGGCACCGGTGGGCCGGGGCGATCGGTCACCGTCCACTCGATCCAAAACCGCCGGCGCCTCTGGTGGAGTCGGTCAATTCGCCTTCCACCCACTCGATGCGCTCATAGCGGGCAATCACCATTTGGGCAATGCGGTCGCCGCAATGGACGGTGTAGGGTTCGCGGCCGAGATTGAGGAGAATCACTTTGATTTCGCCGCGGTAGCCGGGGTCGATGGTGGCCGGGGAGTTGGGCACCGTGATCGCGTGCTTGAGGGCCAAGCCGCTGCGGGGACGGAGTTGGGCTTCAAAGCCGGGTGGGAGTTCGATGGCGAGGCCGGTGGCGACACCGTGAGCGATGCCAGGGTGAAGGGTGACCTCTTCGAGCGCACGGAGATCCATGCCGGCGTCTTCGTCGGGGCCGTGGGCGTAGGCGGGTAGTTCAGCTTCGGGGTGGACCTTGCGAATTCGGATTTGCATGAATCCGCTATGATAGCGGTTTTCCATGTCTACCCTAATGCCAAAGCGGGGGCGACGG
>JACOSH010000102.1 GCA_016178945.1 Acidobacteriota bacterium | reverse complement strand
CGCCAACTACGTCCAGTGGACTCCCCGGACCGACCTGTGGTGCTCGCTCGACGGCGCCACCAAGTCCTATTGCACGCCCGAATCGTACAAAGGCCTGGCGTCGAAGCTGTACCGCAACCTGGGCGGCGGAAAGTTCGAGGACGTCACCCACAAGGCCGGCCTGGGCGACCCCACCAGCTAGGCGCTGGGCGTCAAGGTCTTCGATTACAACGGCGACGGCTGGCCCGACCTGTTCGTGGCCAACGACACGCAGCCCAACAAGCTCTATCGCAACAACCGGAACGGCACGTTCACCGAAGAGGGCGTGGCGGCGGGCGTGGCCTTCGGCGAGGACGGCGTCGCGCGCGGCGCCATGGGCGTCGATGCCGGCGACTACGACCGCTCGGGGCGCCCCCATCTGCTGGTCGGAAATTTTTCGAACCAGATGCTGGGCCTCTATCACAACGAGGGCACGGGGCTGTTTGTGGATGAAGCGCCCGCCTCCACCGTGGGCCGTGCCAGCCTGCTGACACTCTCCTTCGGCGTGTTCTTCTGGGATTACGACCTGGACGGCCATCCCGACATCTTCGCCGCCAACGGCCATATCGAAGAAGAGATCGGACGGGTGCAGCCGAGAGTCTCCTACCGGGAGCCGCCGCTGCTTTTCCGCAATCTGGGGAAGCGCCGGTTCGAGGACGTCACCTCGAAGATGGGGCCCCAGTTCAACCGCCCGATCGTGGCGCGCGGCGCCGCCTACGCCGATATCGACCGCGACGGCGATCTCGATCTGCTCCTGACCACCAACCACGGCCCGGCCTACCTGTTCCGCAATGACGGCGGCAATCGCAACAAGTGGCTCTGTGTGCGGCTGGTGGGAACGCAATCCAACCGCAGCGCGATCGGCGCGGTGGTGAAGCTGGAAAGCGCGTCCGGCAAGCAGTGGAACCGGGTGCGCAGCGGGTCCAGCTACTGCTCGCAGAGCGACCTGGCCCTGACCTTCGGGCTGGGAAGCGACGCCCGGGTGACGGCGCTCGAGATCGAGTGGCCCAGCGGCGCGCGCCGGCGGCTGGCCAACCTCGAGGCCAACCAGTTCCTGACCATCCAAGAGGGCGCTGGGATCGTCAGGCCGTAACGGTCTCCTCCCGCACCGTGATGCTCCGGATGAAATCCAGATCCAGTTCGTAGCCGAAGCCCGGTTGGTCGCGCACCAGGATGGTCCCGCGCGAGGTGGTTTCGACCGGCGGCGAGACGATGTCGCGCGACCAGTAGCGCCGGCTGGCCGACACATCGCCGGGGAGCGTGAAGTTGGGAAGGGTCGAGAGCGCGATGTTGTGGGCGCGGCCGATGCCGGCCTCCAGCATGCCGCCGCACCAGGCCGGAACGCCGGCGGCCTGCGCCACGTCGTGTACCCGCCGGGCCTCGCGGAAGCCGCCCACGCGGCCCAGCTTGATATTGATGATCCCGCAGGCGCGCAGGCGGATGGCCTGCCCGGCGTGATGCGCCGAGCGGATGCACTCGTCCAGGCAGATCGGGGTCTGGATCCGGGCCTGGAGCGCGGCGTGGTCGATAATCTCGTCGTGGGCCAGCGGCTGCTCGATCATCATGAGGTAGAACTCGTCCAGTTGCTTCAGGCGATCGGCATCGGCCAGAGTGTAGGCGGAGTTGGCGTCGGCCATCAGCTTGATCCGGGGAAAGCGCTCGCGCACCTGCCGCACCACATCCACGTCCCAGCCCGGCTTGATCTTCATCTTGATGCGCTGGTAGCCGGCGGCGAGCTCCCGCTCGATCTTGTCGAGCAGCTCGGGCGCCGAGTCTTGGATGCCGATCGACACGCCGCAGGGAATCTCCTTGCGGGCGCCGCCGCCGATATGCTGCCAGAGCGGCTTGCCGAGGAGCCTTGCCTCCAGGTCCCAGACGGCGGCTTCCATTCCTCCGCGGGCCATGAGGTGGCCGCGCAGGTGCGCGGTGAGCGGGGACACGGCTTCGGCCGATTCCAGCTCGCGGCCCAGCACGCGCGGCGCGCAGTAATCGCGCACGATGGGCCAGATCGAGCCGGTCCACTCCTCGTTGTAGAAGGGGTTCTCGCCGGCCGTGACTTCGCCCCATCCGGAAACGCCGCCGGAGACGGCTTCCACCAGCAGGATGTCGCGCGAGGTAGTGCGCCCGAAGCTGGTCTCGAAAAAGTGGACCAGCGGCATGCGGATCTGCCGCAGGATGATTCGGTCGATTCTCATTTCAGGAACCCCAGAAGGTAGTTGCCGGACTCATCGGTGCGCTCGAACCCGATGACCGTGAGGCCCATGCCGAACAGCTTCTGAAAGCGCTCGCCTATGCCTTGCTGGATCTCGCGGGCGCGCTTGGGGTCTTGCTTGCGCAGCGCGCCGATGTCGTTGGGAACCGCGATGCTCGCCTCGATGGCGGGGCGCTGCGCGGGGCGTCCGTGGACCGCGGCTTCGGCGCGGTCCGAGCCGATCCACCACTCCGCGATGCAGCGGTCCGTGGGCAGGCCGCCGTGCAGGGGGCTGGTGGTGGTGCCGTACTGGTTGGCGACGTAGCGGCGGATGATCGCGCCCAGCCGCTCGAGGTTGAAGTAGGCGTTCTTGATCTCCAGCGGATCGAAGGTCCACTCGATCAGCTCCACGCCGCGTCCGAGCGCCTCCTCGCGCTGCGCGAGTTTCAGCATGCGGCCCACGCCCCGATTGTTGTAGGCCGGCAGAACGCCCAGCATGTGGCTGTGGAGATAGCTGCCTCCTCCGGCCTTGAGGCCGGGGATGGCCAGGCAGAAGCCGATCATGCGGTCGCCGTCGTAGGCGCCCAGCGCCTGGCCGCCGACCTTGGTGGCCACCACGAACAGGCGCACCGGCAGCAGCTCGATGTCGGCGAAGCCCCAGATGGCGCGCTGCAGGTCGACGGCCTCGACGAACTGCTCGTGCTCGCTGAGAGAGGCTACAGTGATTGTCGCTTCGCTTCCTGCCACAGGGTCTCCATTTCCTCGATGGTTGCCTCGGTGAGCGTGCGGCCGCGCGCGGCCAGTTGCTGCTCCACGTAGCCGAAGCGGCGTCGGAACTTGGCGTTGGTGCGGCGCAGGGCCTGCTCGGCGTCCACTTTGACGAAGCGCGCCAGGTTGACCAGCACGAACAGCATGTCGCCCAGCTCGTCCTCCAGCTCCTCGTGTTTGCCATTGCTCCGAGCGGCCGCGAACTCAGCCAGCTCCTCGCGCAGCTTGTCCAGCACCTGGTCGGGATTGTCCCAGTCGAAGCCGGTCTGGGCGGCGCGGCCGGCGATCTGCTGAGCCTCCACCAGGGCGGGCAGCGAGCGCGGGACGCCCTGAAGCAGCGTCCGCGGAGCCTCGCCCTGCTCTTCGGCCTCGGCGGCCTTCACTTCGCTCCAGATTTTGCGCACGTCCCCTTCGGTCCGCGCGGTGCGCTCGCCGAAGATATGCGGATGGCGGCGGACCAGCTTCTCGTTGATGGCGTCGAGCGCGTCCTGGATGCGGAACAGGTTCTGCTCGGAGGCCATCTGGGAGAAAAAAACCGCCTGGAGCAGCAGGTCGCCCAGCTCGCCGGACAGCTCCTTCCAGTCGCGCGCGTCGATCGAGTCCATCACCTCGTAGGTCTCCTCCAGCAGGAAGGGCTTGATGGTGTCGAAGGTCTGCTCGCGGTCCCAGGGACAGCCCCCGGGCGCGCGGAGGCGCGCCATCAGGTCGACCAGAAGCTGGAACTTTTCGCCGGCGGTGGCGGGTGTCATGTCGGGCTGGACCCTTCACTGTAACGTGCCCGCCTCGCGCCGCGCAACGGGGACGCTGGCCCGGTAGTGAAGGCCGGCAATGAGCCAGAACAGAACGACGCCGCCGGCAAAGAAATCGAGGCGGTGCTGATTCCAGGGGATGCGGTCCACCCGATAGCTCAGATGGTCGTTGCCGATTCGAACCGTCTCCGCCGCGAGCGACCACATTTCGCCCAGGAGGACCCCGGCGGTGCTGACCACGGCCGAGGTCATGACAGTCGCCACCACGCCCGCAAGCCACCCCTCGTCAAGTGGAAAGCGGCAACGGACACGCCGGGCGACGACACTGGCCGCAAAGCCATACAGCACGGCGAAGGACAGGATGACGGCTAGATCCAGACTTGTCCGGCGGTGCGCCAGAGATTGGCGCACCTGCTGCGGCGTCACACCGTGGTTGTTCCCGATCACCTCGAACAGCGCCGCCATGCATCGCTCTCTCGTTCGGGCATACTCGCCGAATCCCGCGAAGCGCCCGGAGCGCGTGCCTCGGGAGGTATCGGCGTGGCGAATGGCGAGGTCTTCCGCGATGAGTGCGTCATCGCTGAGATGTTGTAGCTTCTCTGTCTTGCCCATGTCAAGCGGCATGGCGCCCTCTGCAGGCCATTCGCAGTTTGAATTGCGCGGAACACGCCGGGTGCACCCAGCGAAGCAAACCAGCGCCAGGATCTGCATCGGAATCATTCGTACCATCGCTAGCCTCGTTCAGCGGTCTCAGAAGAATTCGTGGGTAAGTTGCGGCTCGGGCAGCTTGCCAAGTGAGTGATAGAGCGCGAGTTCCAGCACGCGGAAGGTGCGAAAGCCGTACGATCTTCGCATGGTGACTTTGGCTTTGTTGTTCAGCCCCTCGACCAGCCATAGCAGTCGTACCCGCCTGTGGAAGGTCGTTCTCCAGCGCTTGGCCGACCAACTTGGAATCGTGGTATCGGTATGTCACTTCCCACCCGGAACCAGCAAATGGAACAAGATCGAGCACCGCATGTTTTGCCATATCACGGAGAACTGGCGCGGCAGACCACTAGTGAGCCATGAGGTCGTCGTGAACCTCATTGGAAACACAACCACCAAACAGGGGCTGAAAATCCACGCCGCGTTGGATACCAATCCTTACCCCACTGGAATCCAAGTCAGCGATGAAGATCTGGCGCGAGTCCGAATCGAAACCGACTCCTTCCAGGGTGACTGGAACTACCGAATTCGGCCGCGTACGAAATGACTATGTTATTTCTGCGCGACTCCTAAGCCTTTAGAATTGGAATCGGGCTCCAACTTGCAGCGCCCGCGGGCCGCCAGAGCCGAAAACTTGCCCCGCCCGCTGGGTGGGCTGGCCAAAGGCGCTGCTGTTGAGCGTGAAGTTATAGCCGCCCAGGTTGGCTACGTTGAAGACGTTGAACATTTCGGTAAATACAGACAACTTGTACCGTTCGTGCCAGGTGAAGGCCTTTGTCAAACGAATATCCTGGGAACTGAAGTTGTCGCCCAAATCATAATTGGCGGGCAAGGTGGGCAAGCGCGGGATGTCCTGGCCCCTAGCGTCCTTGGATCCGGCCGGATACTTCTGAGTCCAGGCGGCCACCGCACGGGCCAGATCGTCTTTGCCGGATCCCCGATTCAGGCTGTTGAACGGGATACCCTGTATGGGCTCGGTTGTGGTGCCGTCGCCGTCCAGGTCGACGCCCGACACGCTCGCCATCAACGGACCGCGGCTGGATGACGCCGAGATAATGCCTAGCTGGAAGCCCCAGGGCAACTCCACGATCCCCGATACATTCAGGATGTGGCGCGCACCCTGCGGACCCCACGTCGAGTTCCACTGGTCGAGGTTGGCAATACCGTTGTTGCCATGCTGGTCGGTTAGGGCATAGGAGGCAGTGAACTGGAAGCGGCGCGAGAATCGCTTGTCCAGTTTGACGAGCATCGCGTTGTAGACCTGGCGGCCCCCCGGCGTCCAGAACGAGATCCCGCCCTTCGAGCACTGGGCCTTTGGATCGCTTCCCGCGGCTCCCTGGCACTGCGGGATGACCGGCGACTGACGGCCGCCGATGAAGCGGTTGTACCGGTTATAATCCAGCTCGCCCAACAGGGTATTGAGGTACACGCGGCGGGCGAAGTCCACCGTCAGGACCATATCGCTGCGGAGCTGCCTTTGCACGCCCAGGTTGAAGTGCAGACCCCGTTGGACCGGGTAATCCTTCGGGTACAACTGCGCGCCCGACTTGTTGATCTCGATGTTCCGAACCGACAGGTCGCTCAGATTCTTGGGAGCCAACGCCTGATTGATCGCCCCGATTTGCTGGTTGTAGATCTGCAGGAACTGACCCAGAGTCATAGTAGTCAACTGGCCGTAGGGGAGGTTGGCGCCGACGGGCACCAGGGTCCCTCCGGTGCTGAAATTGATGATGCCCGGTATAGTATTGACAAAGCCCGAGCTCGGGAACTGGATACGGCCGTTGCCGACCGGTCCGGTAAATGCGCGCTCCTGCAGCCGCCGCCACAACAGCTCCGTGTCATAGTAGATGCCGAAGCCGCCGCGGACCACTGTCTTGCTGTCTTTGCCCAGGTTCCAGGCAAAGCCCAGCGAGGGCGAAAAGTTATGGTAGTTGTTGTTGGTCGGGCTCAAATCGTTGCCGTACAGGGGCCGCAGATAGGCCGGCTTGTCCAGGTCGCGGTTCACCAGCGTGCTTTCGAACTGCCAGGACAGCCCGTAGTTGAGAGTGAAATTCGGCTTCATCCGCCAGGTGTCCTGAGCGTAGAATCGGGTCCGATTGTTCAGCTTGGCTTGGCCGACATTGTAGGGAGGGGGCTGGCTGGGGTCGCCCACGCCCACCACCGCTCCGGCGATGGGCAGCTTCATCAGATCGGCGTTGCTGGAGATCACATTGGGCACGCCGCCGAAATACGCCCCATACACCGGCGCCGGGAGCACCGACCTCAAGTATTCCGGCGAGAATAGCGTACTGCACGCGGGATCGCAATAGCCCCAAAAACCCGTTCCGGGCGCACGCTCCAGCTCGGTGCCGAAGCGCAGGCGATGCGATCCCTTCTGCCAGGTCAGACTGTCCACGAACGTGAATCGGCGAAGATCGCGCCCCTGGGTCGCGTTGGAAGTGTTGCCCACGGCGAAATTGCTGGAACCGACCAAGGTGATCTGAGGCAGGTTCAGGCCAAGGCAGTTCGGACACTCTTCGTTGGTGGGGAAGAGGTTGCGGTTTTGCCAGTAGGTGTAGTTAAAACGGAAGTCGTTCACCAGCGTTGGCTTCAGCGTGCTGGTCATGCCGAACACGGTTTGATCGGACCAGTTCCGATTGCGCACCCAGTTGGAGGGCAGCGGGGCGCCGCTATTGGGTCCATAACCCTGGTTGCCGTCGTGGGAGTAGCGGGCAAACAGGTTGTGCTTGGCGCTAAGGTTGTAGTCGAACCGCGCGCTGAGCTGCTTGCCCCGGTAGGGGCTGCCGTAGTTTCCGGCCAAAGCCTGAATGGAGGGAAGATCCGGCTGCACGGTGAAGACCTGCCGCTGGTTCATGTACTCGTAGTTGAAGAAGAAGAACAAACGGTCCTTCTTGATCGGGCCCCCAAACCAGAATCCGGGGTTGCGGCGCGCGAAGAAGGGATCCGGACTCAAGGCGTTCCTCTTCAGTCCGGGATACGCCGACATGTTGTGGTCGCGGAAGAAGAAGTAGGCGCTGCCGTGCAAATCATTGGTGCCGCCGCGAGTGACGATGTTCACTGCGCCGACGCTGGTGATGCCGGTCGACAGATCGAAGTTGGCCGACGACAATTGGAACTCCTGAATCACCTCCTGCGAGAAGTTGATGCCCGTCTGGCCTTCGATGCTGTTGCGCACGTTGCCGCCGTCCACCGTGATGGCCGTCTTGTTGGAATCCCCGCCTAGGATCGACACCGAGAACAGAGCGTTGTATTGCGAGGTGGTCCCGGGACTGACGGTGACGCCAGGCTCCAGGAACGCGAGTTGCAGGAAGCTCCGCCCGTTCAAGGGCAGCTCCTGGATCTTCTGCCGGGTGATCACACCGTCGATGGTGTGGCTCTCATAGCTGATCTGCGAGGTGGCTTCCTCGACTGTCACGACGTCCTTGGTGGCACCCACCTGCATGCGCAGGTCGACCTTGGTTTCGTTCCCGGTCTGAACTTCCGCCTTCCGTAGCAGGATGTGGAAGCCGGTCGCTTCGGCCCGCACCTCATATTCCCCGGCGGGCAACGAGGCCACGCTATAAGAGCCGTCAGACCCGCTGGTCAGCGTTCGCACCAGCGCGGTCTCCTTGTTCGACACAGTGATCTTGGCAGCGGGCACCACGGCGCCGGATTCATCGGTCACGGTTCCGGTAATCAAACCGGTCGGCGCCTGGGCCAGACCGATAGCCACCATAAGCAGGCAAACGGCTGCCGCACACCACGTTACTCTCGGGAACCTTTTCATTGAGACACCCCCAGCTTAGAGGCCCTGCGGGCCATCCTGACAGTTTTTAGCCTGTTCGGGGGCCGGTGTCAAGTAAAATCTCGGGGTTCCGTCTCCGGCATTCACATGAAGAGTGTTCCGAGGGGGCGTGCTACTCTATTTAACGGAGTAGGTTAGCCGCTTGTCCCGAAGGTTCCGAACGCTCGCCCGGATGCTGGTTTTCGGGGTCCTGGCCAGTACCCCGGTCTTGCTGGCCCAACGCTATAATTTTCAGCATTATGGAGTCGATGAGGGCCTGAGCAGTCTGGCCACACGGGCTCTGTTGCAGGATCGACAGGGCTTCATTTGGGTGGGCACCATCCGCGGGCTCTATCGCTTCGACGGCTCGCGCTTTACACTGTTCACCGAGAACGATGGCCTTCCCGGCAGCCGGGTGCGCTCCCTTCACATTTCGGCGGATGGGGCCTTGTGGGTGGCCACCACCGAGGGGCTGGCCGTCCGGCAGGGGAATCGCTTCGTCCAGGCGCCTCTGGAGGAGGGATCTCGCTTCCGCGTCCAGGCTAGCCTGGCGTCCGACCGCCGCGGGCGCCTCTATGCCAGCGTGAACCGGGGACTCTTTGTCAGCGACAATCCCGCCAGTCGTGTGTTTCGGAAGGTTCCTTTCCCGCAAGCCCTCTCCGCCAGGGGGGTCTACGGAATCCATGTCGATCCTCAGGACACGGTCTGGTTCGGCTGCGGCCAACGGTTGTGCCAGATGACCGGCCAGGAGGTGGCCTTGGTGGGGCCGGAAGCCGGGCTGCCGCACGAGCCTTGGGAGGACATCCTTACCGATTCGGCGGGCAGTCTCTGGGTGCGCGGCCGAAAGCGGCTCTGGGTGCGGCGTGCCGGCCAGGCGCGTTTCACCGCCGCCGACCGGGATGTGCCGCCATCCGACGCGACCACCAGCCTGTCTTTAGATCCTAAAGGACGGGTGGTCGTGGCAACCTTCCAGGGGCTATTGGTGCAAAGCGGGTCGGGGTGGAAGCGAGTCGGTGAGCCGCAGGGCCTTCCGGACGACAAGGCCTGCTGCGTGATCTGGGACCGGGAAGGCATTCCCTGGGTTGGTCTCGAGGTGTACGGACTGGCCCGCTGGCCGGGATTTGGAACCTGGGAAGGCTGGACGGAGCGGGAAGGTTTGAGCCATGACGAGGTGACCGCCGTCCAGCGGGACCGGTCGGGAGTGATTTGGGCCGGTACGCGGACGGGGTTGAGCCGGATGCGCCCGGGAGAACAATGGAAACCCTGGCCGTCGAAGCTGCCGCCGGTACGGACCATGACCCTGGGATCGGAAGGCGCTTTGTGGATCGCCGCCAACGAGGGCGGATTGTGGCGGCAGGAACCGGGCGGCGGAAGTCTGCGCGCGTTTGGAGAATCGGACGGGCTGGAATCCGACCATATCGTGAGCCTGTCGACCGACCGGAACGGGGTCCTGTGGGCGCCCACGCGGAAAGGCCTGTTCCGCACCGATCCACGCAAGCATCCGGTGAAGTTTGTTTCGGAACCGCTGCCGCCGCTGGAGGTTCCGGAGACCATTTATCGGGTGCTGGTGGACCGTCGCGGCATCCTGTGGATGGCCTCCACCCACGGATTACTCCGGCGCGAGAACGGCAGTTGGACCCGCTTTCTGGAAGCGGATGGACTGCAACACCGCATCTTGGTTTGTCTGGCCGAAGCGGGCGACGGAGCGCTGTGGGTCGGCTACGATCAGCTTCTGGGCGTTTCCCGGCTGGCGCCGCATGGCGACAGGCTGGAGGTGACCCATTACTCGCATCGCGACGTCTTGGCCTCCAACGACATCAGCTTTGTGGAGTCCGATAAGCGGGGCTGGATCTGGGTGGGGACCGACCAGGGGGTCGACCGGTTCGACGGCGCCTCCTGGCGCCGCTATGGCCGCCTGGACGGCCTCCTATGGCAGGACACCGTGTTCAATGCCTTCTTTGCCGACGCGGACGGCAGCGTCTGGATCGGGACGCATCGCGGGGTCTCGCGATTCCAGCCGCCGGAAAAGACCGCTCCCGAGCCTCCGCCGCAGGTGGCGATTACCTCGGCGCTGCTGGGCCAGCGCGCCGTGCAACCGGCCTCCAGCCACAGGGTCGCGCCGTCGGACCGCACCTTGCAGATCCAGTTTGCGGCGCTGACCTTCTCCGATCGCCACGCCGTCCGTTTTCGCTACCGGCTGGCCGGCCTGGAAGAGCACTGGACCGAGACCGATCAGGACAAGGCGGTCTATTCCAACTTGCCGCCGGGGCGCTTCACATTTGAAGTGCTGGCGCGCAGCGCCGGTCCAGTCTGGAGCGCCGTGCCGGCACGGCTGGAGCTCCAGATCCTGCCGCTGACCCTCGAAACCTGGTGGTTCCGCTGGGGCTTGGCGGCGGTCTGCCTGGCGCTGGCCGTAGCTATTTGGAAGAACCGCGTGCGGCGCCTGCTGGATACCCAGCGCCGGCTGGAGGCCGCCGTCGAGGAACGAACCCTGGAGATCCAGCGCGAGAACGCCACCGTCGAGCAGCAGAAACGGGAGATCGAGCGCCTGCTGGCCGAGGCGCGCGAGGCCAACCGGCTCAAGAGCGAGTTTCTGGCCAATGTGAGCCACGAAATCCGCACCCCCATGAACGGAGTGCTGGGCATGACGGCGCTAACGCTGGATACCCCCCTGGCCCCCGAGCAGCGGGAGTACCTGCAAACCATCCAGTCGGCCGGGCGCAGCCTGCTGCAACTGCTCAACGACATTCTGGACTTCTCCAAGATTGAAGCCGGCAAAATGCAGTTGGAGAAGATCGATTTCGCCCTGCGCGAGTTCCTGACCGAAACGCTGCGCACGGTGTCCGCCTTGACCCGCGACCGGGAACTGGAGCTGCGGCAGGAAGTGGACCCGGAGGTCGCCGACGAGGTGACGCTGGATCCGCTGCGGCTGAGGCAAGTGCTGCTGAATCTGCTCACCAATGCCATCAAGTTCACTTCCCAGGGCTCGGTGGTCCTGCGGGTGTCGAGGGAAGGCGGCCAGGCGCTGCGCTTCGCGGTGACCGACACGGGCATCGGTATCCCGCCCGACCAGCAGCGCATCATTTTCGACCCCTTCCGGCAGGCCGACGGCTCCACAACGCGCAAGTACGGCGGCACCGGCCTGGGTCTGGCGATCTGCTCCCGGCTGGTGGAGCTGATGGAGGGTCGGCTGTGGGTCGAGAGCGAAGTGGGGAAGGGGAGCGTTTTCAGCTTCACCGTGCGCCTGGGCGCCACGCGGGAGTCGGGCAGCGACGAGGCGCCGCCGGCGCCCAAGCGGCTGCGGGTTCTGGTGGTGGAAGACACTCCGGGCAGCCAGCGGGGCGCGGCCGGGTTGCTGAGGAGAAGGCAGCACGAGGTGGTCGTGGCCAGCGACGGCCTGCGCGCGCTGGAGATCCTGGACCGTCAGAGTTTCCACGCCGTTCTCCTGGACATGCAGACTCCCGGGATCGATGGGCTGGACGTCATCCGGCGGATTCGAACCCGGGAAAAAGATTCCGGGAGGCGCACCCCAATCGTCATGCTGGCGGCAACCGCGGCGGGGGGGGAGCAGAGTCTGGCGGCCGGGGCCGATGCCTACCTCAACAAGCCGCTGCGGGCGGAGGAGTTGTATCAGGCGCTGGCGCGGGCCGGAGCCGAGAATCCGGTGGCTACCTGAATCGTAATCCGTCCGTATAGTACCCGCACATTGTGATCGGTACCGATGGATCGGGGGTGCGGGGACGGAACCAGGCATGAAAGACTTCCCGCGCCAGGCCGCTCGCAGGTCCTGAGACGAGAGCGCAGGCATCGAGAACACCACCATTGCAAGACTTCGAAAAATTTCGTCTGGTAAGGGGGGTACTCGACCACCGCCAAGGATTCCCACACCGATCGGCGCGCAGCATTAGCCACGTGCGTGTCAGGGATCAGTAGTAGTTGACGCGGACTTCACAATCACCGTCTGGTCGGCCGCTTTGCTCGCGGTCTGGACGCGCTGATTCACCGGAGAGCCCTTCACCCAGCCGGCATCCGCTCAACGACTGTGGAGTTCTTCTCCATGCGGTTCCAAAACCGCTTATGCGTCAGTTCCGTCTCCTGCGTCTTGGACATTGGGACTCCTTCCAGATAATACTTCTTTCACGCTCTCCCAAGCAAGGCTTTCCCGGTCCAGGTACGTGCTCGGCTGCATCTGCAGCCTGGGCGGAGCCTCCGCCCGCTTCCAGTCCTTGAGGACTCCGTTCTCCTTCCGCTCGATCGGATACCCCGTGCTGAGCTTTAGCGAGAAGAGGTCGAAGTACCTCCGTGGGCCGATCCCTATAAACGGCACGAACGGCACCTTTCCGGTGATCGTTTCATCGATCGAAATAGCATCACCGTGCAGGGTGGCCGCCTTGCTCTTGGCGTAAGGTTCGATGTAGACGACGCGTTCGACGCCGGCCGCGACAATGTGACGGCAGCAGTTGTGGCAGGGAAAGGTGGTCGTGTAAAGCGTTACGCCTCGCGCGCTGCGGCCGGTCCTGCCGCATGCGAGCAGAGCCTCCATTTCAGCATGGACGGAACGCCCGAACTCCGTGATATCGGGCAAGCCCGTTGGCTTCAGAATTGCCCGCGCTTTGTCGAGGCTCAGATCCTCGCGGTTTAGTACCGTAAGGATCTTCTTGATCATGCCGCTTGTCTCGATCTCGTTTGAGTCGTACTTTCTGCTGATGTCCCCATCATTGCCATCTTCTGGCCCGTACAGCCCTCCGCCGTACTTCGGAACCTCGTTGCACCCTAATGAAAGCAGATCCCCGTTCTTGTCGACGATGCGGCTCCAACCTGTCGAGATAGGTCTCCAGAGCGAAGTGAAGCGGCATAGGCCGTAAACATAGACTGCTCTTCGGCTGTTGGAGTGATTGTTGGGCAACCGAACACGAGATCAAGGAAGCGAGGAACCTCCGTGCGATAGCTCTCGGTGGAGAAGAAAACGTCCGCGAGGTGAAAGGTCTCGCGGGTCTGCTGGCCATACTCGAAGAGTTCGGCAGCATCCGTCTCGATCAATGCAGTAGCGGCCGTGACTTCGATTCCTCGTTCCGCGAAGAATCTATCCCGGTGCTCCCTCGATGCTGAGAGGCCAATCAGGAAGAACCCGCTGCCGTAGATCCTCCTCAGCGTATTTACTTCCTCTGGTCTCTTGAGGGTGGAGATAATATGGGCGGTTCTTGGGAATGGCCGCTTCCATTTTTCGGGGTTGTCCTCTACGTTCGGTTCCTGGCCGTGATCGGCCCGGAGCTCGGCGATCAGGCTGGCCGCAACGCGCGCAAGGATATCTTTCGTCCTCGTCAGTTCACGAATTGAATTGCCTGCGTCAATCTTGTATTTTGCAAGTGCCGCGGCATCTGCCGGTGGATTCCACGTCTGATCTCACGATCAGCAGCCCCGGGCCAGGAGGGTCGTGGTAGCCTGTTCAGATGCTTCTCAGGCTGCTTGCCCTTCTCTGTCTGCCCCTGACGGCTTCGGCGCTTGCGAGAAGTGACCCAGGTCTGCTTTCCAAAAATGACCCAGGCAGTCTGTGGCTGAGAGTGGCTGAGCTACGACCGGGCTTGCGGGGGAAAGTGACGCCTGCGAGATTTCCAGTGCAGTTTTCCGTTACAGTGTTGATTCTGCAATGAGCCGGAGGTTTACTGCGCCCTGGAGAGGAGCGTGCTCCCCTCCAGGGCCTGAGCTTCTGGGAGTCGTCAGCTCCCATGGGCCTATCCGAGAGTCCT
>JACOSH010000101.1 GCA_016178945.1 Acidobacteriota bacterium | reverse complement strand
TTTGTATTTGGCGGGGCGAGCATGTCGCTTCCCGAAGCCACTCGAACCTTGGAACTGTGGGGAGTTAGCGGCCTCATGGTGGCCGGCAGCGGGGAGGGGCCGCTTACCGGGATTGTGCAATCCTGTCTGGACTTGAGTCCGGATCAAGCCCAGGACGTCGAGGCGGCGATTGATTCGAAGAACCTGGTCAATGTGACCAGAGTGGGTTCACCGAGGAAGCCGATCGATCTGCGAATGTCCAAGGGCTTCCTGGACAGCGTCCCCGATCCGGACTATCAGGAGTTCTTTTCCAATCTGCGGGCTCTCTGCGAGGATGAAGCCTACCAGCAAGTCGTCGGAGGATCCGTGGCGATCCCGTTGGAGGGATCACGCGGCTGTTTCGCCCGTTGCGACTTTTGCCAGAATCCGGATATCACGTCCCAGTTTCGTACCCTTAAGGGCCGGGAGGTCGCCGAGCGAGCCCTGAGGCTCTGCGAGAAGCACGGCACGCAACGTGTTTTCTTCGCCGACTCGGTCTGCAACTCGTGGGCCGAGGAGTACGCCGACCATCTCCTGTCCCGGGACAAGGAGATCGCGGCCTTCATGGAGATGCGAGTGCACGCGCCCGAGACTTTTTGGACGAAGCTGGCCCTGTCCGGAGTTTCGGAAATCCAGCTTGGCGTCGAGGCGACCTCTGAACCGCTGCTTTCCGCCATGCGGAAAGGCACCACGGTGATGCAGAACCTCAGCGCCGCGAAATACCTCGCCGAGCTGCGGGTGCACAGTCCCTCCAACCTGATCACACATCATCCGAAGTCAACGGTTTCCGACGTGGAACAGACGGCCCGGATCGCCCGGCTGGTCGAGCACTTTCCGGCGTTTTGCCTGAGCCGTTTCGTCATCTCATACGCCAGCCCCATCTACAAGCAGCTCAATGAGGACCAGAAGTCTCGGCTCGTGCGAGGTTTCGATTGGCTCCCGCCGGATCTGCGCGAGTATTCTTTCCCGAGAGACCTGGCGTATTCGTATCCTGAGGAGTGGCTCAACGCCGATGTCGTTGCGGCGTGGGACGAGTTCCGAAGCTGGTATGCGGAGCATCTGAAGTCGGTCGTCTCCCGACGGCCCGTCTTCACCGTCGAAAAGAAGACCGAGGATGAGCTTCTGGTCGTCGACTCGCGCTTCGGGCAGAACCTTCGATACTCGCTTGCCGGCCCTCACGCCCGGATATTCGGTCTGTGTCACAGCGCTTTGAAGGCGGCGCAAATCGAAGAACGGAGCGGATTGAGGCCGGAGGCGGTGAAGAGCATTCTCGCGGAGTTGGTCGATGGCTGCATGGTTGTGGAGGTGGGCGGGCGTTACTTGAGTCTCGCGCTGCGTCCTCGCCAGGAGCTGGTGGAAGACCTGCGGCGCAAACCCCCCCGTTCATTACCGCCGCCGGCGATCCCCAGCTTGGACGTACTCGGAATTTCTCCCGCGCCGGCCTCTTGAGAATCCAGGAGCCTTTCCTTGCAAGCCCATTCGCAGGCTCGAATCGTCAGGAAGTACTTCAGCTTTATCGATCAGATCGGGCGGCGCTTGCGCGACGACCCCTACGGATTCGGAGCGCAGCGGACGGCCCCGTTGACCGGCCGGTTTCCCGGCTTGCAGCAGCTCTTCAATTCATTGGTATCAGCCAGTATTACGGTCAGGAAGGTCAGCGATCGTCTGGTCGAGGATTGGAATCCCTTCAGCCAACGAATGGTCTTGCCCGATGAAAAGCCACCCAGGATGAGTGAGCTGGAGCGAAACATCACCCTCCTGCCGGCTTATGTTCAGACCTTCGTGGAGTGGAGTCACGAAGCCGTGCACGTCCTGGCGCTGGAGCCCTTTTTCTGCGGCTACCGGAACATCACCTCGCGAGACGACTTCGTGACCTGGAACCTGGCGAACGAGGCGCTTGGATTCTGGTACGCCGATATGGTGGTGACTCGGGCCGTTCGCGAGTACGTACCCGGCGCCGAGGTGGTCTATAACCGCTGCGCGGTTTCGAATGTGGTCTTTCATCCGGAACAAGCCTTCCAACGAGCCGGACTCGACGACCTCGATCAGATCCTGACGGTCTATGCCCACTCCTTCCTGGGCGGAAAGAGCCCCTTGAGCAGAGGCGGCAACTACTACTCCGAGTCCCTGGCTCGACAGCTCAGGAACTTCTATCTAGGCGCCCGGAGCAACCTCGGGAACTGGTATGGCCTTCTCCGCCAGTTTGATCTTTTCGGGGGCTACTATACGCGCTTTTGCGCGAAGGCCAATCTGCCTTCTCTCTGGAGCGGCGAGGTCCTGGCGGCGGCCTCGAGCCTGGAATTTGAAGACTATGTTTTCCAGCTTGGCACGAAGCACCTGCCCGCGATGGCAAAACTCCGGGACCGGCAAACCGGCGCGGTCGGTGTGAGGCGGCACATTCAAACCAGAGCCTATTCCGCGTGGTTCTTGAGGCAGGCGCTGGCGAAAGACTGGATTCTCTGCCTGGACAAGCGCCTGGATGAAGCGGCGGTCATGTCGGACGTGGACGCCTATCTGGACGGGCTGGAAGCCGCCCTGGACGCCCTGGCGCGAAGAAGACCGCTAAGGAGCGTGGTGAACGAGATCCAGGCCGTGGACAAGGTGTATGATCGACGGGTCCGCGGGACGTTGGAGCGCAGGCAGGCCTACATCAAGTACCGGTATAGGCTGTTCCCGTTCTTCGAGCCCACCGACGGGATCATCGGTGTTTCGGACCAGTGTTCGGATCTTTCGAAAGAGGAGATGATCGAGGTTGTCCGGTTCGTGATGAAGCGATTCGAGTGGGAGGCCGGGAATCCGCGGTTCGACCGGAACGGCGTCATTGACCTCTTGCAGAGGTTTGTGACGGCAACCAAGGCTCGCGGTCGAGCTGAATTGAGGGGATGCTACAACCGGTTCATGACGCATCCGGAGGTGTTGCGTACCTGGTCGGTTCGGTTGAGCGACATCAGCCCCAGCCGGAATCAGTTCAAGGAAATCGTTTTCGAGTATACGTGAGATGGAGCACATCGATACCTTTGTGGTGAAGGCGGGGCTGGCGAGCGGCTCACGATCGGAAGATACGAAGATGGAAGTCGAGTTTGTCGTCTCCGGGCTGCAGTTGAGGCCAGGGGCGAAGGTCTTGGACCTTCCCTGTGGAAATGGCCGGCACGCGGTGCTTCTGGCCAGGAAGGGGTATCGCGTAACCGGCGTCGACGCCAGCAGGGATTGTATCGAGATAGCCCGCGCGAAGCACGGTCACCGGAATGTCGCATACAAGAGACTCGACGTGAACTCAGCCGGCAGGATCGGGCAAATGTTTGATGCGGTCATCAGCCTGCTGTCCTGCATAGGATACTTCGCCACGGACTCGGAGAACGCCGGCGCGCTCCGTTCGCTGTTGTCGGTACTGAATACCGGAGGAAGAGTCATGCTGAGTACCGCCAATCGCGGCTTCGTTGAAAGGCTGGGTAAGAATACAACGGTTTTTGACGGCAGCAAGTACCTCATCGAACGCTGCGATGATTATGACGCCGCAACCAGGTGTCTGGATCGCCGGTTCCTGGTTCTCGACAAGAGCACCGGCAGGCGGCGCTCGATTTCTCAACGAAGAAGGATCTACTCCAAGACGGAAATGGTGAAGCTTCTGCGGAGTTGCGGAGTTGGGTCCATCAGGTGTTTTGCCGACTACACGGGAAGTCCCTTTGTTGGGAACCGGTCCCCACACGCGATTTACGTCGGGACCAAACGCGTCTAGATGCCTGCCGATGTCGAACGAACGAAGCCAATATGAATGCTTGTCTTGCCGGGCCGGACTCCACAGGGAGGCAGGACTGCTCCGGTGTCCGACCTGTTCGGCCAGTTACCCGATCATCGCGGATCTGCCGATTCTGATTCACGAGGCGGAGCGCTACCTTCTGTGTTCACTCCAGCTCCTTCAAGACGCGCGCAAGCGCGTCGAGGAACGCGCCGCCAGGCTGGAGGAGATATGGAACGAAGACCAACTCCCGCTGGGGGGTCTGAAGAGGCTGCAACGAGTGACCGCGGCCGAGCTGGCCTCCCTGATCGCCTTCGAGAAGCTTCTCGAACCCGTGGATGCGTTTCTCAAGGGAGCTTTGATCGATTCGGCTGAGTTCGGCATGGGCGATCCCGGCTGGCAAACGGAAGCCTTGCTGCCGTACCTCCTCAGGGACTGGAAGTGTGACCAAGAGCTTCGCCCGGTTGAGACCCTGATCTCCGCCGCACTCCACAAGCATCTCGGCCATGGGGCCGGGGCGTCGCTGTTGGTTTCCGGTTGCGGCGCCGGGGGTCTGCTGCGCGCTCTCGCGCCGGGTTTCTCGCGCGTGGCAGGCCTGGACCTCTCTCTACCCATCCTATTGGCAGTTCGCGAACTGCTGGAAGGACGGGATCTTGAGCTGAAGATCCCGGCGGCGTCTCCCTCGGGCGTCCAGATCGTGGACGCCGTCCTGCAAGGCGTGAAATCCGCCGATTCGCGCCGAGTGGAACTGCTGGCTAGCGACGCCTGTCAGACCCCTTTTCCCTCCGGAAGCATCCATTGCGTGATCACGCCGTTTTTGCTGGATGTGGTCCACGATCCACGCCAGTTGGCGCGAGAGATCCACCGGATCCTTTCTGATACCGGCATCTGGATTAACTACGGACCTTCGAATAGCCCCGACGCCATTTGGCACTTTGATGGCGCCGAGTCCTCCGCATACCTGGAATCCGGAGGCTTCTCGCCAGTCGAGATGGCTTGTCATCGCAACACGCACCTCGACAGGCGGCAAATGGATGAGTTTGCCAGCTTTGAGGACCACGTCTGTTATCTGTTTGTGGCCAGGAAATCCGGCCATCCAACGTGGAGCCCCCCCGGACCCGGAGCGCTCGAAGAGGTGGCGAACGTGGTCCCGGTCCATCATCGCGGCGCCGAATTGGTATGGCGCCAGGCGCTGGGGATGTCGAGCGAGGGCGACCCGCGAACCGCATTCCTCGAGCAGGAGACGGTCAAGGGGCTCCAGCGGCGATTCGAGATCAGCGAGGCCATCGCCCAGGCATTGACGCTCGTCGACGGGCAACGAACGGTTCTGGAGATCACCGCCAAGCTCAAGGAGCAGGATCCGGCCATCGATGCCGACGACGCCGTAGAGGCCTTTCGCCTGTTCTTTCAGGCCGGTCTGGTGCTGCCCAAGGGCGCCGCCTGACGAGGTCGTCAGCGCACGCTGACGTACAGGTCGCCGGCGCGGGGCCGCTTGCTGCCGGCGCTCAAGAACGGGAAATCGTCCCGGGTCACGCCCAGCAGAAGGAAGGAGCCGCGCCCGTCGGCGCTGCGGCCGGCGCCCGTGATCCGATACCGGCTCTGCTTCTGGCCGGGATTGTTGGGGCTCAGCACCAGGACGTCATCCTCCACCCGGAAGCGTCCCACGTCATGCTGCCGCAGCCGGCTCCCGCTGCTGATAGCCGCGAACTGGCTTTCATAGAATCCGTCGGGACGGATCGTCAGCGTCTCGCCGGTCGCCACGCTGGCATCGCCGCGATAGTTGCCGAAGGCATCCACCCAGTTTGCGAGGGTGGAACTGGACGAACGCCACACGCCGGCGATCTCGAGCGGTGAGAACAAGGGCTCCGGCTGTCCCGGGCCGCCCGGCAGCCGGAAGCTATGGAAGAACTGACGCAGCGCCCGGTCCAGTTCGTCATCCCATCCGCTGAAGAACCCCAGCACGGGCGCCACCATGACGCCGTCCAGCGCCGCATAGAGGAAGCCGTCGACCTCGCTATTGTTCTGCCGCAGGCGCATGCTGTCCCCGTCGTAGAATAGAGCGGCGCCGCCGGGCAGTCGCACCCGGAGGGGAAGCGGATGAGTCCGGGACAAGAAGATCCCTCCGATCACCCTTCTCCAGAGAGCATGGTAGGTTTCCAGGGCCGTTCCCGCGATTCTCTCCAGCGGCAGAATCACCAGGCGATAGTCCCGTTTGACTCCAAAGCCGAGGTCAACGACTCTCGCCAGCGTAACCGTACCACCGCTTTCGGCGCGGCTCCATCCCGCCGGAATCTGGTAGGTGAATCTCGAGACCGGCGCCCGCGTTCCCTCGCGCCCCGGTGGGATAACGCCGGGAGAGGAAGCCGCCGGCAAACGAAGGCTATCGAGGAAACCCTGAATCGCCGCCTGGCGCGCTCCAAACGCGGCACGGTCGGTGGCAAGGGCCAGCACCGTTAGGCTGCGGTTCCCCGCCGCGAACACGATCAGGTGAGCGTAGGAGGCGCCCTTTCCCACACCAGCCCCGCCTTCGCGGTAGCTGAGGCCGTGGCGCGTGCGGCCGCTGGCCGGGCGCGGCGCGGCGCCCGCTGAGAAGCCGTTCCGGACGATTTGATCCCACTCCCGCGCGAAGTCGCTATCCGGATTGCCCGAACTCGGGGTGCTGGCATACAGGCCCAGCATGCAGTAGGTGCGCGCGGACTGGTCGATGTGGGTCATGGCCACCTTGCCCTGGGGCCATTCCACCTTCCACCCCTGGGGAGGGGTAAATCCGGCGATGTCGAACGACTGTGTTTGGGCAGGGACGGGCGCTACGGTGAGAGCGATCAGGATCGCAAAACGGAGCACGATCCGGGAGATGGATGGCATATTCCGGCTGCTTGCATGTGGACCACCAACTTGGGGGCGTTTTGCGCGCACAGTCAGGCGATCCCCTCGATCCAGGAGATCCGCGATCTCTCGACAACCAGCAGCCGGTCGCCGATCGCCTTCGCGTACACCACGCCGGAGGTGGCGCCGAGGATGCGAGGCGCGCCGTGGTCCGGCGCCAGGATGAGCCGCCCGCCGCCGCCGCGCTCGGCCACCAGAGCGCCGGCCGGCGTGTCCACCAGGTGCGGCGACTGCAGCCCGAGCGCGCCCTCGATGCGCTGCTCGCGCCAGAGCTGTTGGGGATCGGGGGGCGGGTCGAACCAAGCCAGCCGCGCGCCGGCCATCGCGCTCTGGGCGGCCAGCAGCCGGCCGCTGCGCCACAAGAAGGACGACACGCCCGAGAGCGGCTCCTCGGCCCACACGCGGATGGCGAACAAACGCCATGGCAGGTCGAAGCGCGGCGGACACTGCATCCAGTAGTTGCCGCACACGATATCGGCGCGCCCGTCGCCATCGACATCCTGGAGCAGAAGTCCCCCCTGTTCCGAAGCGCTGTAGAAGGAATAGAGGTCGCGCGCGCGACCGTCGAGCGTGTAGAAGCGCACCTGCATGCCCCGCTGCACCACCACGACGCCGCGGCGCCCATCGAGCGTAGCGGGCAAGACATCGCGGGCGACCACTCCCCGGTCCAGTTCCCGCCGGGCTCCTGCATACCAGGCCAGGGCCGGCGGCTCGCCCGCTTCGGTGACGATCGCGCCCTCCTCCATCAGGCAGCCGCCTTGTCCGAAAAGCGGTCCCGCGCCGCGCAGGACACGCGGGCGCCCGCCGGACAAGCGCCATTCCAGGAGCCGCTCGCCCCAGGTCACCAGGGTGCGGCCGTCGCAATCGGCGCCGGCGATTCGCTCGCGGCCAAGACCGGCGATCTGCATCCTCGTCAAAGTGTTATTCTACTTGTGCAGTGATGGAGTTGGCCGATTTTCTCACCGGGCGAAGCGACCTGGATCTGGATCACGCCGCACTGCTTCTGGCCACGGTCGAGTACCCGGGGCTGGATATCGCCTGGTTCCTGCAACTGCTCGATTTCCACGCGGCGGAGCTGGGAGGGCGGCTACGCGGTATCGGCGGCGGACAAGCGTTCGTATCCGTGGCCAATGCCTACCTGTTCGGCGAGCTGGAGCTGCACGGCAACACCGATGACTACTACAACCCCAGCAATAGCTGCTTGAACGATGTCCTGACGGCCCGTCACGGGATTCCCATCACGCTGTCGGTGGTGTACCTGGAGATTGCGCGCCGGCTCGGCAAGCCTGCTTTCGGGATTGGGATGCCGGGACACTTCCTGATTCAATACGACGACGGCTCGTACTCCACCTACATCGACCCGTTCCACCAGGGCCGGCTGCTGGACGTGGTCGACTGCGTGGAAATGGCGCGTTCCATCGCCGGAGTCGAGCTGGCGCGCGACCCGTCCGTGCTGGCGCGGGTGGGCAAGCGCCAGATCGTGGCTCGGATGATCAACAACCTGCGCGGCATCTACTTTTCCCGCCGGATGCACCGCAAGGCGCTGTCGATCCTGGACCTGCTGATTGCCGTCGACCCGGGGTCGGCGGACGAATACAAGCAGCGGGGCATCGTCTACCTGCAGTTGGAGCAACTCCGCAAGGCCAAGGCCGACCTGGAACGCTATCTGACGCTCAGCCCCACGGCACAGGACCGGGCAGAAATCGAGAAACAGTTGACCGCGCTGCGACGATGGGTCGTGGGGCTGAACTAGCGGTTCACGTAGGTTTTCCATGGATCTTGACCGGGCATTGAAGGAGCTGTTCCTAAGCTTCGGCGGCGGACTCACCGAGCGGCTGGCGGGCGCGCCGGCGCGAGAGTGGCTCAACGTCGAGCTGCCACAGACACTGGCGCCTCGCGTCGACCTGGTGGCGCGGCTGGAGGACGGCTCGTTGTTCCATCTGGAGTTCCAGAGCAGTAATGACGCGAGGATGGCCGTGCGGATGCTCGAGTACTATGTTCTGCTCCTGAAGCGGCATGACCGGCCGCCTCGGCAGACCGTGCTGTACCTCGGCAACGAGCGGCTGCGGATGCCGAGTGGTCTGGACCAGCCGCGGCTCAAGTACAGCTACGACCTGGTGGACGCCGGCGAGTTCGACGCCGAGGAACTGCTGCGGAGCAGCAACGCCGGGGAGAACGTACTGGCGATCCTGTGCCGGACTCCCGAGGCTGGTGTCCGGGTACGGCGAGTGGTCGAGCGGCTCTCGAAACTGGAAGGGGAAGACCGGAAGAGGGCGGTGCGCCTGCTTTTGGTATTATCGGTAGTGCGGGACCTGGTTGGCAGGGTTATTGAGGAGATACAGCATATGAGCGTGGTGATCGACCCCATGCAAGATGAGTTCTGCCGCAAGTTGATTCTGAAGGGCCGCGCGGAAGGCCGCGCGGAAGGAGAAGCTGCCATTCTCCTCCGGGTGTTGGCGCAGCGTTTCGGGGAGCTGCCGGGCTGGGCACAGGAGAAGGTCAAGGCAGCCAGCGAGGTGCAGCTCGGCGACTGGTGCGAGCGATTTCTCCAGGCAGGGAGTCTGGAAGAACTGCTCACGGGGTAATCTGGCCTCCGGATTGCACCACCGCCTCTCTATGATGAATTTCAACCAGTCTCCCCTGCTGGTCATCTGGGAGGTGAGCCAAGCCTGCGATTTGGCCTGCGTGCACTGCCGGGCCTCAGCTCAGCCCTTCAGGAATCCCGCGGAACTCACTACAGAGGAAGGACTTGCGCTCCTGGAGGAGATCCGCCGCTTCGGCCAGCCGTTGATGGTGTTCACTGGGGGTGACCCGCTGAAGCGCCCCGACCTGTTCCCGCTGATGCGCCGCAGCGTCGAGCTGGGACTGCGCACCAACGTCAGCCCCAGCGCCACGCCGCTGCTGACCCCGGAGGCCATCGATGCCTTCAAACACTGCGGGCTAGCGCGCATGGCCATCAGCCTGGACGGGCCCGACGCCGTTTCGCACGATTCCTTTCGCGGCGTCGAGGGGACTTTCCTGCGCGCCGTGGCGGCTCTGCGCCATGCTCAACGGATCGGGCTGGAAACCCAGATCCAGACCACGGTAACGCGGCGGAATATGCACCAACTGGGTCAAATCGCGCAGTTGGTGGACGACGTGGGCGGGCGCATGTGGAGCGCTTTCTTCCTCCTGGTGACGGGCCGGGCCTCGGCCGCCGACGACCTGAGCGCCGAAGAATACGAGAAGGTGTTTGAGTTCCTCTATGACCTGTCGAAGATCGCTCCATTCGACATCAAGACCACCGAAGCCATGCATTACCGGCGCTATGCCGCTCAGCGCCGCAAGGCTGAGCACGGCGCCGAGGAGAGCGATCCCAAGCCGGGTAGCGCGGTCTGGCGTTCGGCCGGTGTCAGCGACGCGAAAGGCTTCATTTTCGTCTCCCACACCGGGGAGATCTACCCCAGCGGCTTCCTGCCCGTCTCGGCCGGCAACGTGCGGCGCGACTCGCTGGTGGAGGTGTATCGGAACTCCAGCCTGTTCCGAATCTTGCGCGACACCAGACTGCGCGAAGGCAAGTGCGGAGCGTGCGAGTATCACAATCTGTGCGGCGGCTCCCGGGCGCGAGCGTACGCCCTCACCGGCAACTACCTGGCGGAAGACCCGCGCTGCGTGTATCAACCCAGTGGCTGCCTGGCGGAGGCCTTGGCCGCTCAGTCCTGACAGGTACCGTGTGTTACCATCGCCTCGTCATGAGGCGCGTCTGGGCGATGGCCGTCTTGCTCACTCTGGAACTGTGGGGCCAGACAGCCGCCGAGCTGCAGCAACAGGCCGCCGCAAGGAAGGCCCAGGGAGATGCCGCCGGGGCGTTGTCCTTGACGGAACAGGCGGCGGCCCAGAATCCCCGTTCGGCGGCCTTGCAAGATGAGATCGGATTCCTGCTGGCGGTGCTCGGACGGCGCGGGGAGGCTCTGGCGCGGTTCGAGCAGGCCATCGCGCTCGATCCGAAGCTGGCCGCCGCGCACTATCATCTGGGCGTCGCGCGATGGATGGCCAAAGAGCCGGAACCGGCTATCCAGGAGCTGGAGACTGCCGCCCGGCTTGCGCCGAAACAGCCGGACTACCGCCAACGCCTGGGTGACGCTTACTACGAGATCGGCCGCTGGGGACCCGCGGCGGCCGAGTACGCGGCCGTAGCGGCGATGCGGCCCAAGGAAGCCGAGGTCTGGAACCGCCTGGGCCTGGCCTACCAACACGCCGGAGAGCGCGTGAAGGCGCTGGAGGCCTACGCCAAGGCGGTCCAAACCCAGGCGGATCATCTGGAGGCCCGCAACAATCTCGCTTTCCTGCTGGTGGAAACCGGCCAGGCCGGGAAAGCGCTGGCAGAGTTTGGGTACATCCTGAAGAAGGATCCGGGCAACCGGCCCGCGTTGACCAACCTGGGATTCGCCTACCTGCAGAAGGGCGATCTGGACAAGGCCATCGCGCACTATCGCGATCTGTTGCGCCGCGAGGCGGACTCGCCCGTGCTGCACTACAACCTGGGCCTGGCCCTCAAGCAGAAGGACGATCTGGAGGCCGCCAAGGCGTCGCTGCGGCAGGCCATCGCGCTCGATCCGCAACTGGCCGAAGCGCGCTACACGCTGGGGATCACGCACTGGCAGGCCGGCGAGTTCGCCGAGACCATCGCCCAGATGAAGGCGGCCATCGCCATCCGGCCGGACTACGCCGAAGCGCATTACATGCTGGGCACGGCGCTCAAGCAGAACGGCCAGTTGGACGAGGCGATGGCCGCGCTGCGAGAGGCCATCCGCCTGAATCCGGAGACGCCGGGCCCGTTCAATACGCTGGCGCAGATCCTGCGGATCAAGGGCGACGTGGAGGGAAGCAAGGCCATGTTCGCCGAGGGCGCGCGGGTCAAGCAGCGCAAGGAGGCAGAGCAGAAGGTGATGTTCGACCGCTCGGCCGCGGAG
>JACOSH010000065.1 GCA_016178945.1 Acidobacteriota bacterium | reverse complement strand
TTCGAGTTGCTCTCGAAGTTGATGGAGAACCAGAGCCAGATGCAGAGCAAGGCCATCGCGGCCATGCGCTAACCTCAAGGAGAATACCATGCCGAATCTGAACGAAGAACAAATCGTAAGCATCGCCGCCCTCGGCTTCAATCTGTATCAGCAGGGCCAGCTCGGGGAAGCCCAGACTATTTTCGAAGGGCTGACCGCGATCGATCCCACTAATTATACCGGGTATGCCGGACTGGGAGCGGTCGCGCTGGCCAAGGATCCGCCGGCCTTGGACGAGGCGGTGAGCCACTTGACCATGGCGGCGGGAATCAACGACTCGGACCCGACCGTGCATGCCAACCTCGGCGAAGCGCTGCTGAGGCAGGGCAAGTTCGAGGAAGCCACCCAAGCGTTCGAGAAGGCGCTGGCGTTGGATCCCAACGAGGAGGATCCGGGCGCCAATCGAGCCCGCGCCATCATCGACGGGATGGAATTGGTGGTGGCCGAGATCGAGAGGATGGGCTCGGCAGCCTAATCGTCGAGCTGGAGACGCAGGGGGGACCCAAGGGTTCTTCCTGCGTCGTCCGTGTTTCTCGCCAAGCCGCAAAGAACGCAAGGCAGAACTGTAGCGCGCACGCCGGCGTGTCATAATACCCTGATGATCGGCAGGGTCCTCCTACACTACGAGGTCGTTGGCAAACTCGGAGAGGGAGGGATGGGCGTCGTCTACAAGGCCCGCGACAAGGAGCTGGGCCGCCTGGTGGCGATTAAGGTCCTGTCCGGCGACGCCGGGCTGGACGAGAGCCGCCGCAAACGATTCCTGCAGGAAGCCCGCACCGCATCCGCCCTGAACCATCCCAACATCGTCACCATCTATGACATCGGCCACGCGGACGGATTCGATTTCATCGTCATGGAATTCGTCGAAGGCGAGGCGCTCAAGAACCGGATTGGCGGCGGCCTGCCTGCCCGGGAAGCCGCCGGCCTGGGACGCCAGATTGCAGGGGCGCTCTGCGCGGCGCACTCTACCGGCATCGTTCACCGCGACATCAAGCCCGCCAACATCCTGGTCACCCCGGCGGGAACGGTCAAGGTGCTCGATTTCGGTCTGGCCAAGCTGACCGGACACGCCTCCCTCAGCGACACGGACCCCACCCTGACGGGCGGCGGCACGGTCGATATGACCGAGCGCGGCGCGGTCCTGGGGACGGCTGCCTACATGTCCCCGGAGCAAGCCGAGGGGCGGTCCATCGATCCGAAGTCCGACGTGTTCTCCCTGGGTGTGGTGCTCTACGAGATGCTCAGTGGGCGCAAGCCCTTCCACGGCGACACCAGTCTGGCGACCATGATGGCCATCGTCCGCGATGCGGCCCCGCCGTTGACCGGAGCGCCGGATGACCTGGTCCGATTGGCCGGCCTGGCCATGCAAAAGAACCGGGATGCCCGATGCACGGCGGCGGAGCTGGAGCGCGGCCTGGCGGACTACCTGGATTCACTCTCCGTGCGGCGGCATCCGGCCGGAGAATGGGTGAAGCGACCAAGGTTGGTGGCGCCCGTCTTGGCTGCTTTGCTGGCCGCTGCCGGGGGCGGCTACTGGTATCACCAGAGCGGCGCGAAGTATCGTTGGGCTCGCGACCAGGCGGCGACGGAGATCTCCCGCCTGGTCGAGCAGGGGAAGTACTTCCCGGCCTTTGATCTGGCCACCGAGGCCGAAAAACAGATTCCAAACCATCCGGGCCTGGCCAAGCTCTGGCAGGATTTCACGCAGAACGTAGAGGTCGAGACCGACCCGTCGGGCGCCGACGTCTCTTATCAGGAGCTCGGTGTCGCCAACGCGCCGTGGCGTAGTGCCGGCAAGTCCCCGCTTCACGGCTTTCGTCTCCCCTCCGGTTTCCTCCGTTGGAAGGCGGTCAAGGACGGCTTCGATCCTGCTCTCAGCTTCCCGCCTCCGATCCTGGTGCTCTCCCCGCGGGCGGAGACGCCGCGGGGAATGGTCGCGGTCTCAGCCGCGGTCGTCAATTACTCCGTTTTCGGCCTGGGGATAGTCGGACCCGTCGCGGTCAAACGCTACTACATGGATCAGTTCGAAGTCACCAACCGTCAGTTTAAGGAATTCGTCGAGAACGGCGGTTATCAGAAACGGGAGTATTGGAAGTTCCCCTTCCGCAAAGCGAACCGGACTCTGGCTTGGGAAGAGGCGATGGCGGAGTTCCGCGATTCCTCCGGACGCCCTGGACCATCAACCTGGGAGGCTGGTTCGTACCGTGGTGGGGAGGAAGAGTTTCCGGTTGGGGGAGTGAGCTGGTACGAGGCTGCTGCCTATGCCCAGTTCGCCGGCAAGCACTTGCCCACCATCTACCATTGGTACCGGTCTGGAGATCCGCGAGCCGCAGCCTACGTCGCCACGTCCGCCAACTTCAACGGAAAGGGTCCGGTCCGCGTGGGTAGCGATACGGCCGGGGTGACCGCCTTTGGAGCGTTCGACATGGCGGGGAACGTCAAGGAATGGTGCTGGAACGAAACCGATGATGGTCTCCGCTTCATCCTGGGCGGCGGTTGGAACGAGCCGCCCTACTATTTCACCAATCCGGATGCCCGGTCCCCCTTCGACCGCTCTCCGTCCAATGGCTTTCGCTGCGTCCGCTATCCGGAGCCGCCGCCGGAACTGACGCTCGCTCCCAGGGGCCGTGAATTCCGTGACTACTCCAAGGAGAAACCGGTTTCCAGCGACACTTTTCGCGTCATCCGCGGAATCTACGCCGCTGAGCGCGGCGCCCTGGACCCGAAGATGGAGTCAGCCGACAGCGGCTTTGCTGACTGGCGGGTCGAGAAAGTCTCCTACCGCGCGGCTTACGGAAACCAACGGGTACCGGCGTACTTGTTCCTTCCCAAGAAAGCCTCGCCGCCCTTTCAGACGGTGGTCTACTTCCCGGGTGGCGGCGCAGTGAACACCTTGACCAGCAAGATCCTGGAAGTGAACCGGTTCGACTTCATCATCCGCAGCGGGCGCGCGGTGCTCTACCCGGTCTATTCGGGCACCTATGAGCGCCGGAATCCCGCCGGATTCGACTATTATCGCCCCCTGCGTCCCATTCTTGTGCAACAGTTTCAGGACCTGGTTCGCTCCGTCGACTACCTGGAAAGCCGGCCGGATATCGACCCGAAACGGCTGGCTTATGGAGGAGTGAGCATGGGTGCGCGGCTGGCCCCGATGATGCTGTCGATGGAGAATCGCTTTCAAGCCGCGGTCCTGTTTGACGGCGGATTCCATCTGACGTCGAAGCCGACCGAAGTCGATGAAAGTACCTTCGCACCCTACGCGAAGACACCAGTCCTCATGATCAACGGCCGTTACGACTACACGTTTCCGTTCGAAGCGTCGCAGAAGCCTTTTTTCCGGCACCGCCGGAACACAAACGTCACGTGGTGCTGGAAACTTCGCACGACGTGATGAACCGCCGCAGCGAAGCCGTGCGCGCGGCGCTGGACTGGCTCGATAAGTACCTGGGTCCAGTGGGGCATTGAGGGTCTGGACTGCTCTCTGCGACGAGACTCTGGTGAGCGCGGAAGGAATCGAACCTTCAACCTAGTGATTAAGAGTCGGTCCGAGGGGGATGTGACCGGTTGCGATGGGTTGCGACAGATGACTCAAAAAACAAGGGTTATGCCTGTTGTGGCGTGCTCTCGGCTGCTACCGCGTATGACCTTCTTCCACAGGGAGTCTCTACAGTTTCCACTACAGTCCGGTTGGACGCACGCTTCAGCAGGGTACGCCATTAACGCGCTATACGCGCTTGAGTGCTGCAAGGGCGTGTGCCAGCGTGATATGATGACGGGCATTCTCAAACGGGGACCGCTTGACCATGTCTACGGCGCGCCCATATGACACATCGAGAAACTTTCGGACTTCCTGCCACCGCAGCCGCTCTCTTGGTGACGGTGGTGCTCGCTTTGCCACAGCCGCTCTCGGGCGAAACCTACACTGCGGAATACTTGGCAAGCTTCGCGGCGCCGTATCCCCTCGATGGCCGGACCTTTACTTGGGCCTCCGGGATCAACGATCGAGGACAAGTGGTCGGCACGGCGAGCACGACCACCGGCACGGCTGCCTTCTTGTGGGAGATGTCGTCGGGGATGCGAAACTTGGGCACCCTCTCCGGGAACAACTCGGCTTTTGCATTTGGCATCAGCGATCCAGGCAGTGTCGTAGGAACCTCTTACAACCGCATCACTGGACCAGAGACCGCTTTCCTCTGGGATGCCGGCGGCATCCGAAGCTTGGGAGTACTTCCGGGATACAGCAACAGCACTGCATGGGCCGTCAATAACCGCGGCCAGGTAGGTGCTGTGGGACCCGGTTACCGGCATGCGGAACCTGGGGACGCTTGCGGGCACCAACGAAAGTCAGGCACTCGGCATCAACAATCTTGGGCAGGTTGTTGGGGTTTCGTACATCGCAGGTGGTGGACCATTCCGGGCATTCATCTGGGACGAGATAAATGGCATGCGGGATCTCGGGACGCTTGCGGGGGGCAGGTTCAGTTGGGCATACGGCATCAACGATCTGGGCCAAGTGATCGGCTACTCTGACGACCTCAGTGGATATCGTTTCGCGTTCTCGTGGGACTCGACTCTTGGGATGAGGAGCCTCGGAACTCTTCCCGGCTACCTGGAAAGTCAGGCGCGCGGGATTAACAACGCTGGTCAAGTGGTGGGATTCGCCTTCAGCGGCGCGGGTGGGCAGCAAGCATTCGTCTGGGACGCGACAAATGGAATGCAGGACTTGGGAACGCTGGTGGGATCAAGTGTCGCGACAGACATCAACAATTTAGGGCAGATTGTTGGATACGATAGCGCGAACCGGTCTTTCCTGCTTACGCCGATTCCCGAACCATCTGTATGGGCGCTCTTGGCGACCGCTCTCGCTGCGATAAGGTTTCGAGTTCGGACACGATCAGTGACCGACTACCGCCATTAGCTGTGCTATTCTTCACCGAGGCCGCCTAGGTCCGGCGTCATGAACCGGACTGAAGGCTGGGAACCCTACCCAGGGGCGGCTACTCCAAAGGGGGATCGCAGAGGGAGCGGTTCGATGCCAATTTCGACCCCGACCCTGCCTGACGCGTCAAAAGCGCGAATTCGGGCTGCACGAGCAAGGGCTAAGGGAGAACTGATAGCTGACCTCACGTCGTACTGGCTTGCGGTATCGCAGAGCCGAGAGAGTCGCATCTATTCCGCGATTCGCGATCTCGAAAGGCCCTTTTGCGCCTACGCTGAACGCGTCTTCGACGCGCTGGCTACGGAGTACATCGCCTGCTTCACCAAGAAGAAAGAGTACGCGACTCTTGTTCGATATGAGCTACCCCCTAGCGTGGCAAATGAGATTGTGCCTCCAATCCCGACCCGTTACCGGAAGCGGAGGGCCAGCAGATCGGAGAAGCCCGAAGCAAGTGGTACCTGGGAAACTGCGATAGGCGAATCCTGGACCGCTGCTCGATGGAACATGAGCGGACTGTCTTTGTTATGCAAAATTGAAGAATGCCCGCTTCAGTTCGCTCTTCGAAACAACTTGTTCCACCACCATCATGTCAGGAATGTGATCCTGGAGTGCCTGGGCCATCGACGGCAAGAATTTACGGCCCGGTGGGAAGAGAGGCAAATCGCGGAGGCGCCAAA
>JACOSH010000064.1 GCA_016178945.1 Acidobacteriota bacterium | reverse complement strand
TTCGTCGCCGACCGGGCGCGGGGCCTGGCCCAGTCGCTGTTGAGCAACCCCGACCCTGCCTCGCGAGTGGCCGCCGCCTACCTGCGCGTGCTCAACCGCCCTCCGGCAGCCGGGGAGGTGGACGCCGCTTTGACCTATGTCGACCGGTTCAACAAGAGGTTTTCGAACGACGCCGTGGCGTGGCAGAGCCTGGCGCGCGTGCTGCTGGCGTCGAATGAGTTCTTTTACGTAGACTGATGATGGACCCCATGCTCTCGCTCTATCGAAGACCGGAACGTCCCCTATCGCGCCGCGCCATGCTACGCGCCGCCGGCTGCGGATTCGGCTATCTCGGCCTGGCCGGCCTCCTGGCCGAGGATGCCCAGGCTGCGCTCAGCCTCCCGCTGGCGCCGCGCGAGCCGCACTTCGCGCCCCGGGCCAAGCGCGTGATCTTCCTGTTCATGCACGGCGGCCCGTCCAGCGTCGACACCTTCGATCCCAAGGAACGCCTCGAGCGCGATCATGGCAAGCCGCTGCCCATCAAGCGGCCCCTGGCGTTTTCCGACGCCCCTCCCGGGCCGCTCATGAAATCTCCCTGGACCTTCCGGCCCGGGGGCCAGAGCGGAATCCCGGTCAGCGATCTGTTCCCGAACGTGCGCACGTGCGCCGACGATCTGTGCGTGATTCGCTCGATGGTCGGCGAGGGCGTGGATCACGGCGCGGCCCTGCTCCAGACCTTTACCGGGTCCAGCACGTTTACCCGCCCCAGCATGGGGTCGTGGGCGCTCTACGGGCTGGGCACGCCCAACCAGAATCTCCCGGGCTTCATCACCATCAAGCCGGCGCTCTCGCACGGCGGTGCCAAGAACTGGAGCTCGGCCTTTCTCCCCGGCGCCTATCAGGGCACGGCCATCGGCCACTCCGGCCTCAAGGTCGCCGATTTTCGCGACGAGCCCATCGAGTACCTCCAGAACAAAGGTTTGTCCGGCGAGCAGCAGCGCTTCGAGCTGGACATGCTCCAGAACATCAATCGCCGTCACCTGGAGCTGCGCCGGCACGACCCGCAGTTGGAAGCGCGCATCCAGGCGCTGGAGCTCGCCTTCCGCATGCAGACCGAAGCGCCCGAGGCTTTCGAGGTCGACAAAGAGTCCGCTGAAACCAAAAAGCTCTACGGCCTGGACGATCCCATCACCTTCGAGTTCGGCTGGCAGTGCCTGTTGGCCCGCCGCCTGGCCGAGCGCGGCGTGCGCTACGTGCAGTGCACCCACAGCTACAAGTGGGATCAGCACGGCCAGCTCTACAAGCTGCATACCTCCAGCGCCAAGGAGGTCGACAAGCCCATCGCGGGATTGCTGAAGGACCTGAAAGCCCGCGGGCTGCTGAAGGACACGCTGGTCGTCTGGGCCGGCGAGTTCGGACGCACTCCCGTTTCGCAGGGCGGCGACGGCCGCGACCATAACCCCTACGGCTATTCCATCTGGATGGCCGGCGGCGGCGTCAAACCCGGCTTCATCTACGGCGCGACCGACGAGATCGGCTACCACGCGGTCGAGGACCGGATGCACATCCACGACTTCCACGCCACGGTCCTACGCCTGTTGGGCCTCGACCACGAGCGCCTGACCTACCGCTACAGCGGCCGCGATTTCCGGCTCACGGACGTGGCCGGCGTGGTGGCGGCGAAGATCCTGGCCTGAGACTTATCTCCGGCCTCAAACGCCATGCTCAGCGGCGCCTGATATCTCATCCCCTCGCCCGGCCGTCCCCTCTCCCAAGGCGTCATCGTGCTGGCCGCGGCCAGCGCGGCTCCCGCTCGCGGGACCGTGCGGCGTCTCCGAAAGGTGTAGCATAGGGGAGGCAGAACCAAACCATGGACCGCGAACGCCGGCAGCGGATTGAGAAGATCTTTCATGCCGCGCTGGATCTCGGCCCGGCGGAGCGGCCAGAGTGGTTGAATGCGGCATGCGGTGACGACGCGGGCCTGCGCGGCGAGGTGGAGTCGCTGCTCCAACAGGAGGGCGCGGGCCTGAAAGCGCGCGGCCTCGACGAGACCGGGACTCTGACCTCGACTTCGCCGCTGCCCTACCACCAATTCGGCCGGTATCAGGACCTTGGGGGTGATCTCCTGGAATCACCCAGGCTCGACGAGACCGGGACTCTGACCTCGACTTCGCCGCTACCCTACCAGCAATTCGGCCCATATCACGTTCTTTCGCGATTAGGAACAGGCGGGATGGGAGAAGTCTATCGCGCGCACGATCGCAAGCTCGGCCGCGATGTCGCTCTCAAGACCTTGCCGCGCGAACTCGCTCGCGTGCCCGAACGCCTGGCGCGCCTGCGGCGGGAGGCGCGCACTTTGGCGGCCCTAAACCACCCCGGTATCGGTGCGATCTATGGGCTGGAAGAGGGAGACGATTGGGTATGCCTGATCTTGGAGCTGATCGAAGGAGAAACGCTCCACGGCCCGCTGCCGGTCGCGGCCGCGCTGGATTATTCCCGCCAGGTTGCCGAAGCGCTCGAAGCCGCCCACGGCAAGGGAATCATTCACCGCGACCTGAAGCCTTCCAACGTCATGGTGACGCCTGAAGGCCGCGTCAAGGTGCTGGACTTCGGCTTGGCGAAGGCCGTGTGGGGCGGCCCCTTGCCAGAGCAGGATCTGTCGAAGTCCACCGCTCTCACGGAGTTGAAGTCGGTAGCCGGCGCCATCACCGGCACGCCGCCCTACATGAGCCCGGAGCAGGCGCGTGGAAGCGCGGTTGACCAGCGGACCGACATCTGGGCTTTCGGATGTCTGTTGTACGAATTGCTGTCCGGAAAACGCGCTTTTCCAGGCAAGAGCTCGGCCGCGACGATCGCTGCCGTTCTGGAAAGCGAGCCGGACTGGTCCGCGTTGCCTTCGCGCGCTCCGGCAAAGATCCGAACGTTGCTGCGCCGTTGTCTCGAAAAGGACCCCTCGCGCCGCTTCCAGCAGATTCGATCCGTTCGTGAAGAAATCGAGGACCTCCAGCGCGCCTCGCGACGCTGGCTACTCTATGCGGGCGCGGCCGCCCTCGTGGGACTCGCCCTCGCCGCGGCGCTCTGGTGGCGAGGATCCGGAACGAGCTTGACTCCAGCCCCTGCGCCACTCCGTCTGACCTCCGACAGCGGATTGACTTCGTACCCGGCTATTTCCCCAGATGGCAAGTTGGTCGCCTACGCTTCGGACCGCGGCACCGACGGCAACCTCGATATCTGGGTGCAGCAGATCGGCGGGCACGAAGCGCTCCGCCTCACCCGTGATGGCGCGGACGATATCGAACCGGCATTGTCGCCGGATGGAACCAGGGTCGTGTTCCGGTCGGCGCGGGCCGGAGGCGGCATTTTTTCCGTATCGACACTGGGCGGGGTTGAACAGCGTATTGCCGATGCAGGCCGTGAGCCCCGCTTCTCGCCCGATGGAAAATGGATCGCCTATTGGACCGGCGACTTGGGCTTCTACGGGCGCCGCCGCGCGTTCGTCGTACCTGCCGGCGGCGGAGAGCCGCGCGAGTTGCAGCCCGATTTCTTTTCGGCGAGCCACCCCCTATGGTCGTCCGACAGCAAGCACCTGCTGTTCCGCGGCATTAGAGACGCGCGAGCTTCCTCCGCCGACCTGTTCGACTGGTGGATCACGCCGCTTGCGGGTGGGGCAGCGGTGAAGACCGGCGCCAACCGCGTACTGACCTCGCACGGATTTGCCCAAATGCAGAACCCGGGCGATTGGGCCGGAGGATGGCTGATCTTCTCTGGGGACTTCGCCACCAGTATCGGCTTGAGCGAAAGCGCCAGTCTGTGGCGCATGAAGATCTCTCACCGTAATTGGCAGGTCGAGGGCGTCCCTGAACGCCTGACCTCTGGAACGGGTTTGGACGTTCAACCTTCGGCCGCTCTGGCGCAGCCCGGTTCGAAGGCGGGAACTCCGATGGTGTTTGGCATCCAAAACCGGAATGAAGATATCTGGAGCCTGGGGCTTGATCCGCGAACCGGACACTTTTCCGGAGAGCCCGCGCGGCTGGTGTCAAATGCGGCCGCCGACATCTATCCCGTGCCCAGCCCGGACGGCCGTTTTCTGATATTCGTCTCGAACCGGCTGGGCAATAACGATCTCTGGCTAAAGGATCTGGCGACTGGGAATGAGGCCGCCTTGACCGCCACTCCCGGTAATGAAATGGAACCGGCCCTGAGCCGTGATGGGTCGATGATCGCCTACCTGGTCGGCAACCGCGGATCGGCGCGAGATACCGCGGGAGAAGGTCATTATGTAGTGCCGTCACAGGGCGGCGTCGCCCGGTTATTGCCGCGCAAGTGCAATGGGCCTATTGAAGACTGGTCGCCGGACGGTCTCAGTGTCTTATGTAGACCGAGTTTGACAATCGGAACTCGCTTGGTGTTTCACAGCGTCGCTTCCGGTGAGGAGACGCCGTTTCTACAGCATCCGAAGTACAACCTGGCGGCGGCGCGATTCTCGGGCGACGGACGTTGGCTGTCATTTCAAACGGTTGTCAGCGGAACCAAGCGCCAGATCTTCATCACACCGGTTCGCAACGGCGCCGCGGCGGACGAGAAGGAATGGATTCCGGTCACCGATGGGACCAATATGGACCGCATGGCGGTCTGGTCTCGCGACGGCAACCGGCTTTACTTCCTCTCGGAGCGCGATGGCTTCCGATGCATTTGGGGACAGGCGCTCGACGAGGCGACCAAACGCCCGGTGGGACCGCCCTTTGCATACCACCTTCATCAGGCGCGGCGGTCGCTCAAGTCGGCTGACGAGGTGAGGAAGATCGGCCTGTCAGTTGCGGGCGACAGAATCATCTTCAGTATGGCGGAAGCGACCGGCAACATCTGGCTGGCGAAGATCCCTTGATCCTTGCGCCCCCTTAGCGCATCGCTCCCGGATTTGCCGCGGCCGGGCAGAGGAGCCGCGCCCCGCGTGCCTTATACTAATAAGCAATTGACAATAAAGTCGATATCCCTAACGGCCTAAAAAGTGCTGGGTCTTTTCCACTTATTGGTGGCGGAGACGATCGTCGCCTAAGGCGTGCCGGCTCACCGTTCGATGAACTCTCCCGTATGCATCAGGCCTTCCCTCACGAATCGGCGGCCCGAGGCGGGAAGCCGATACTCGCTGAAATACACGGGAAGTGAACTCCCTTCGAGCGGGTTCGGCCTGTCCGTCAGTTGGTAGTGAACGTGGACATGCAGGCCGGTATCGCCGGAAAATCCTATTCTGCCAACGAACTGGTCCCGGCTGACACGATCGTTCAGTCCGACCGCCACCGTCTTCATTTTCAGGTGAGCCAATAGACTGTATTCGCCCGCTCCGTGGTCGATCAAAACGTAGTTTCCAAACAGTCGTTTGACGACCTCATTCGGGGACTCAGGATAGACCAGCCTCCCGCTCTCGATCCTGTTGTCGGGCACGTCGTTAGCGGCTGACACAACGCGCCCCGCGGCTGGCGCATACAGTGGGGCGTCATACGCAATCCAATTCTCGGGCTTGCCGGGATCGCCCCGATGCCAGGACCGGCTTTCATCGACAGGTGAAAAATCGTAGGCGTACCTGACCGGGTTGAAGGTCATGCCGATGCGTCTGATTGCCGGACTTGACAGGTCAATCCGGCGGTGATGCGAGTAGTAGTCATGCCCATCGTAGACCAGGAAGCGGCCTCGCAGGGGCGCTACCAGCTTCGTCTTGGGGCGGTAAAGGACCGGCCGCGTCGTCACCACGGCATCGTATTGCCGATTGCCTTGGAACTGGAACTCGAACCGGACGGTGTCGGCGGGCGCTACCGGGTCGAGAGTGTGAAACGGGTTGAAGATGTCCACGACCGCGTCACTCTCGATTTCCCGGCGCGGCAGGGTCAGCAGGGCGGAACTGAGGCTGCCCTGCTCGGACAGGAATCTTCGGGACGAGATGCGGTTGGCGGCATCGAATGTGGAGACCTCGATCCGCGTGAGTCGGATCTTTTCGCCGGTTTGGTTCTCGACGCGGAAGTCGCAGTTCAGGTATAGGCCTTTTTCATCGCGCTCGACAAACGGGGGATCGGGAACCACTCCGACTCGGACTGCTGCCGCCGGCGGCTTGGCGAACGCCAACGCAATCAAGAAGACGCGAAAAGTTGAACAGCCCCGCACGGTTCCTATCTCTCACTGGGGTCGGGATTCACCGTCAGATTCCGGAAGTGAGCGACGGTCCCTGGACCGAGCCACAGGGCAACCCCTCCCTTCCGCTGCGCGCCGGACTTGACGTCGTTGACGATCAGGGTCGGCTGCGGGTTGCCGTGGACGTAGAGTCGCGCCCGGTTGCCGCGCACCTCGATCTTGATCTTCGTCCATTCTCCCGGGACGGCGTCGACGTAGGATTCGTACTTGGCCGGGGTCTCCTGGCGAAGCCGGAACCACGGCCACTCCGGATGTGAGATGTACTGCGCCGTTCGATTGCGCCGCTCTTGATCGTCGGCCCGGCCGTTCGTGGGGCGCAGGTAGAACGCGTCGTACGTCTCCTTGTCCTTCTGCAGCCGGAAGGCGACGCCGGCGAAGCCGCGGGCCCCCTCGGGCGCGCCCGGCCCGGGAGCGCCGGCAAGCTCCACTTCGATGACCCCGCTCGAAAAGTCGAGGCCCTCGATCCACGCGAGCTGCTCGAGACGAAGCCTCAAAAGCTCGTCGGGGGTGATACGTTCCAGCCGGCGCCTGGTTTCTTCGGAGAGCGTCAACCGCAGACCTTTCTTGCCCTGCAGCGTGGCCGGCTCGGCTGCGACGTTGTGCAGCGCGAGGCCCTCCAGGGACTCGAGCGCGTAATGCCTGGCTTGGGCCATCGCCGGCCTTGGCGGAAGGAGCACCGCGCTGGCGATAAGGGATAGCAGTGTGGAATGGGTCACGAAACCGGTAAGACGTGGATGTCTCATGGGAGGCTCCTCCTATCACAATCCTCAAGAGCCAGTGTAGACGAGAAGGCAAGAGGTGGCCAGCGCTTTGTCGCGTGCGACGGCAGGATGTAGTGAACTGCCGCCCCGGTGTTGTGAACGCCGGCGCTCTCACCGCGGGCTACAGCCGTTGATTCAGAGACGTTGCATCCTTGAGTGTCACCGCGTAGTCGCCGTGGGCGTCTTGCACGAGTTGGTGAACGAAGTCGAAGTTGACCAGGTGGGAGCGGTGAATGCGGACGAACTGACGGATCGAGCTGAGCTTCCAGACGGCCGAGAACCTCGCGGTGGAGGTATTTGTCTCGCGCGGTGTGGATGGTCACGTTAAACACCCTCCGCCGCGATCCATCGAATGTCGCTGACGCTGATCAGGTAGTTGCCGCGAGACGATTCGGCGCCGGGTCCGGTGGGCGGCCTGGCGGCGCCAAGCAGTTCGTGCATCCGCTCGACGAGCGACTCCGATGCGCCGCTTCGGACGAGCCGCATGGCCCGTTTCAGCGCGGCTTCGAACCGCTCGTCGCTGTACGGCTTGAGCAGATAGTCGACCGCGTGCGCGTCAAACGCAGGCCAGGCGTATGCGTCGTAAGCCGGTGAGCGAAAAACGTGCCGTGTCCGCCGCCGCACGGCGCAGCCGAAGCGCGCCCCTGGAAAGAACCGCAAATCCCATGTTCAGCTCCTCAGCGTGCTGGTCGAAGGCCAGCGCAACCAGCTCAGCCTTGAAGTCTGCCGCAAGTCCCGCGAGGCGAATGAGCAGGACCCGCGACGGCCTTTACCCCGCGACTTTCTCCACCGGATAAACCACATCTGCTCGAAGCGCCTCCGCGGCGAAGGTGATCGCTGCTCGGATTCCTTCAGGGGTCAGGCGTGGATGCTCAGACAAGATCTGGTCCACGGTTTCTCCGGCCGCAAGCTTCTCCAAAATCAACTCAACCGTGATCCGGGTCCCGGCGACGGTGGGTTTGCCCATCATGATCTTCGGGTCGGAACGGATCAGAGCTTCTGACATTTGAAACCCCGGTTCATCCCCAGTCTACAACAGGAAACCGACGTGGCTCAGGGCGACCTATGTGCCGCGGCACATGACGCCGCGAAGTCGTGGACCCGCGCCAGGAGAAATCGCGCTTCTCCCCCCCGCCAAACTCACCCCGCCCCGTTTAGCGCTAGGCTGGATATAGGGTGTCCCCCACGTATCAGCCCGTGGCCGGCGAGGTCTCGGGGGAGCCGCAGGTGCTTCGGCAGGCTCCCGAGGAGTTGACTCGCGCGCGCTTGCGGCGTCTGGGTGAAGGAATCGGCAAGGTCGTCTATGCCTCCGAGCATTGGGTGGTGAAGCGCGAGCGCTCCCCATTCGAGATCGTGGCTTTGATCGTGCTGTGGAGAATCCTCCGGAGGCTGGAGGGGATCCTGCCCGGCCGCATGGGCCGCCGCCTGCTGGAAAAACCCTCCCGTCAGCTTCGATTCCTGCGCATCCTGGTGCAGGCCGCCATGGCGGTCGTTCCCAAAGCCGTTTGGTTCCCGGCGCACATCCGGCAGATCTGGAAACAGTATCACTCGCGCAGCCTGCGGGGCGAACGCCTGGCCCGGGGGCGCCTGGCGGGAACTTCCTTGGTCCCGGAGCAGGTGGCGTTCCCTCCCACGCGCGTCAAGGTGGGCGGCTGGCCTGGATGGCTGACCGTGTCGGAGGCCACCGAGCGCGTCGAAACCACCCTGTACGACAAACTCGCCGCGCTCGCCCACGCCGGTCGCTTCGATGAGTTGGAGCAATGGCTGGACCGTTTTCTCGACCTTCGCCAGTCCGGCTGGAGCCGGGGCCTCTTCTCCGTGGATGCCCATCTGAAGAATTTCGGGATCCTCGAGGACCGCATCGTCCTGCTCGACGCCGGTGGCCTTACCAACCGCTGGAAGGAGATCGAGGAGAGGCTGGTTTTCGAGGAAGTGGTCGCCGAGCCGCACCTCCAGATGGGGCTCGGACCCTTGCTGGGCGGAAGGCCGGATATCGCCGGGCGTTTCAATGCCCGCTGGAAATCGATTGTCAATCGGGCCGTCGTGCGCGGCCTTTGGCCCGGCCCTTCATCCGGCTGACTACCGGTACCTCTCCTCGCGCCACGGATCCCCGTTCATGTGATACCCGTTCTGCTCCCAGAAACCCGCGCGGTCCCGTTCGATCAGCTCCACCGCCCCGATCCACTTGGCCGACTTCCAGGCATACAGCCGCGGCACGATCAGCCGCGCCGGACCGCCGTGCTCCGCGCTGATCGGCTCTCCGTCGTGCCGCAACGCGATCAGCGCGTCTTCGGCCAGGAACTGCTCGAGCGGCATGTTGGTGGTCCAGCCATTGTCGTAGCCATGGGCCAAAACATAGCGCGCGGTCTTCTTCACGCCGCCCGCCAGCCGCGCCAACTCCCGGGTCGACACTCCTTCCCACAGGTTCCCCAGCCGCGACCAGCGCGTCACGCAGTGAAAATCGGAAAAAACCTTGACCCGAGGCAATGCCTGGAACTCAGTCCAGGTCCAGGCCACCGGCTTTTCCACCAGCCCCGTGATCTGGAACCTCCACTGTTCCGGATCCACGCGCGGCGCCCCGGAGGCATCCAGCACCGGCCATTTCTTGGTCCGCGCCTGGTTGGGCGGAATGCGCTGCGCCCGCCGGGTATCCGGACTCACGATGACGTCCGGCGGCACATCCTCCGGAGCCGGCGCGCGCTCGCCCTGATGCTTGCCGGTATCCATGAATCTAACGTATCACGGCGAGTCGCCGTCAACCCGAAAGCGTGCAAATAAGCGCGACTTCTCCCGGCTCAGTGTTCATTCCACATTTATTTCCGCATGCAGCTTGTGTCCCAGGCCGTCGCAGAGTATACTGGGGACCGCGAAAAAACCTGCTAAGGAGGGTGTTGTATGACCACCTCTCGAATTCCGCAGTTGCTTCGCCAGCACCAGGCCGCCCTGCTGGACGCCTGGGTGAAGGCGCAGCAGGCCGCCCTCACACTCCGCCGGGACTTGCTGAGCGACGCCGACCTGCGCATCCAATCGAGCGACTTCCTGCGATCGCTGACGGAGGCCTGCCAGAGTGGGGACCTCGGCGACATCCAGGGACCGGCGTGGGCGGAGGTGCGTGAGTTTCTAAGCGGGGTTTCCGGTTCTCGCGCCTCCCAGGGGTTCTCTCCGGCCGAGACGGCAACCTTCGTATTCTCCCTCAAGCAGCCCCTTTTCTCGCTGTTGCGGCGCGAGGTGGCCGAGCCGGCTGCGCTGGTGGAAGAAACCTGGACGGCGACGGTGCTGCTGGACAACCTCGGCCTGCACACAGTGGACGCTTTCCAGAAGTCCCGGGAGTCCATCATCACGCGCCAGCAGCAGGAGCTGCTGGAGCTGTCGACGCCCGTGGTGCAGCTCTGGACCGGCGTCCTGGCCTTGCCGCTGATCGGCACTCTGGACAGCGCGCGCACGCATGTGGTCATGGAATCGCTACTGCAAGCCATCGTGGATACCGGGGCCTCGCTGGCCATTATCGATATCACCGGCGTGCCCACGGTGGATACCCTGGTGGCCCAGCACCTGATGAAAGCGGTCGCGGCCGCCCGGCTGATGGGGGCGGAATGCGTTATCAGCGGCATCCGGCCCCAAATCGCCCAGACCATTGTGCATCTGGGAGTGGAGATGGGCAGCGTGCTGACCAAAGCCAAGCTCTCCGACGCCCTGGCGTTGGCCTTCCAGCGGCTCGGGCTGGCCGTGGCGAAGGCGCCGGGCCGGGCCTAGCGAGGGCTGTCCTATGGAGCAGACTCCGATCCTGAAAGTCGGGCCGTTTCTCCTGGTGACCATCCAGGTGGACATGCATGACCGCCTGGTGCAGCGGCTGCAAACTGACTTGGCGGAGCGGATCACGGCCACCGGCGCGCGCGGGGTCCTGATCGACATCTCCGGGCTCGACATCGTGGACTCGTTCATCGGGCGCATGTTCGGAGACATCGCCGCGCAGGCGCGGATACTGGACGCCGAGACGGTGGTGGTCGGGATGCGGCCAGCGGTGGCCATCACCCTGGTGGAGTTGGGCGTACGGCTGCAAGGGGTGCGGACCGCCCTTAACGTGGAGAAGGGCATGGATCTGTTGCAGGCCGCCGTGGCGGGCGAGGAGGAACGGGTTGGAGGTTCGCCGGATTGAGGCATTGCCCATTCGCAGCTCCGACGACGTGGTGCGGGTGCGGCGGCAGGCCCATAACTGGGCGTCGGAGCTGGGCTTCAGCCCGGTGGACCTCACCAAGCTGGTCACCGCCGCCAGCGAGATCGCGCGCAATACCCTGGAGCACGGCGGCGGAGGCAGCGCGCGTGTCGAGGAGGTGCGGCGCGGCGTGCGGGTTGGGGTGCGCCTGACTTTCGAGGACCAGGGGCCAGGCATCGCCGACATCGCGCAGGCGATGAGGGATGGCTTCAGCACCAGGCGAGGCATGGGTCTCGGTCTCGGGGGAGCCAAGCGCCTGGTGGACGAGTTTGAGATCGCTTCCCAGGCCGGGGCCGGCACCAAAATTACCATGACGCGCTGGAAATGACCCCCATCTGGACACCCGTGGAGAGTTCCATCGTCATTCCGGTGGCCGAAGCCAGCCAGGCGGCGGCGGTCAGACGGCAGGCCATGCACGCGGCAGAGCGGCTGGGGTTCAGCGAAACCCTGGCCGCCAAAGTGGGTCTGGCGGCCACCGAGATGGCCACCAACCTGGTCAAGTACGCCACCGGAGGACGGATGGTGCTTCAGGTTCTTCACCACGAAGACGTCGCCGGCTTGGACCTCCTGGCCCTGGACGAAGGGCCGGGCATGGCCAACGTGGCCCAGTGCCTGCGCGATGGCTACTCGACTACCGGTACTTTGGGGACCGGGTTGGGCGCCGTCCGGCGCCAGGCGGAGGAGTTTGACATCCACTCTCTCCTGGGGTCGGGCACGGCGATGGTGGCGTGCTTCCGCTCCCGGCCCGACCCTTCCCCGCCGGCCCTTCCGCCGTTGGAGGTGGGAGTGGTCAGTGTCCCGCTGGCTGGCGAACAGGTCTGCGGGGATTCCTGGTATGTGCAGCAAGGACCAAGCCGGGCGCTGCTGGCGATGGCGGACGGGCTGGGTCATGGCCCGGACGCGGCGGAGGCCGCCCGGGGCGCGGCGCGGGTCGCTTGGCAAAACGCCGCCCTGGCGCCCGCTCGCGTCCTGGAGCTGGCGCACGGCGCCTTGCGCGGCACGCGGGGGGCCGCCGCGGCGGTGGTCGAGTTAAGCACGGCCCGCCAGGCAGTCCGCTTTAGCGGCGTCGGAAATATCGCGGGTCTGGTTTGGTCCCCCGAGGGAACCCGCCGTCTTCCCTCTCACAACGGAACCCTCGGCCACCAGGCGACGCGCTTTCAGGAGTTCTCCCATCCTTTTCGCGCCGGAGACCTGTTGATTCTCCACTCCGACGGGGTCAGCTCGCATTGGTCCCTCGATTCCTATCCTGGGCTGGGCGCCCGCCACCCGGCCCTGATTGCCGGCGTGCTGTGGCGCGATTTCTCGCGGGGACGCGACGACGCAACCGTGCTGGTGGCGCGCCAGCGGCGGCAACGCGAGGCGGTATGAACTGGACGCTTCTGACCCTCCATGTGCGGTACGAAACCGACTTTGTCCAGGCGCGCCAGAGCGCCCGCCAGCTCGCCGAGATCCTCGGATTCAGCGACCGGGAACAGACCCGCATCGCCACGGCGGTTTCCGAAGTGGCTCGGAACGCGCTGAACTACGCGGGTGGCGGCAAGGTGGAGTTTCTGGTGGACGGCGCACAGCGGCCGCCTCTTTTCTTGGTCCGCGTCAGCGACCGCGGGCCGGGGATCGCGGACCTGTCCGAGATTCTGGAAGGCCGCTACAAGTCACAGCGAGGCCTGGGCGTAGGGCTGGCCGGCACGAAGCGTTTGATGGACCATTTCGACATCCAGAGCGAGCCGGGGCGCGGGACCACCGTCAGCTTGGGCCGCCGCTTTCCTTCGGGGGCGGCGCCGTTTACGGACAAGGAGCTGGCCCGCGTGACCGCCGAGCTGGCGCGGCGTCCGCCCCAGAACCCCGCCGAAGAGGTCCAGCGGCAGAACCAGGACTTGCTGGCCGCCCTGGCCGACCTGCGGCAGAATCAGGAAGAACTGCTGCGGGTGAACCGCGAGCTGGAGGAAAAAACCGTGCGGCTGCTGAAGACCGAGCAATCCCTGCGCGCCCGCAACGACGAGCTCAAGGCCTTCGCGTACACGGTCTCGCACGACCTGAAGGCCCCCCTGCGGGGGATCGCCGGCTACGCCCAGGAACTGGACCGGCGTCACCGCGCGGGGCTGAGCGAGCGGGCGGTGTTTTGCCTGAACCAGATCATGACGGCCACGCGCAACCTCGATCACCTCATAGAGGACCTGCTGCACTATTCGCGCCTGGACGCGGAGTCGCCCTCCCTCACCGAGGTGGAATTAGGCCGGGTCGTGGAAACCATTTTGAGAGACAGGAGCCACATCATCGCCGAACGTAAGGTCGAGATCGGCGTGGATCTGCGCGTTCGCGCCGTGCACGGCTGGGAGCGCGGAATCACCCAGGTGCTCACCAATCTCATCGACAACGCCGTCAAGTACAGCCGGGACGCGCAACCGCCCTCCATCCGCATCCACGCCAGCGAGCTGCCGGAGGCCTGGCGCATCACCGTCCAGGACAACGGCATCGGGTTCGACATGAAGTATCATGACCGGATCTTTGGACTCTTTAACCGCCTGGTAAGACCCGAGCAGTTCGAGGGTACCGGAGCGGGGCTGGCCATCGTGAAAAAATTGGTGGAGAAGCAGGGCGGGAGAATCTGGGCGGAGTCGGAGCCCGGCCGCGGGGCGACGTTTTTTGTGGAGCTGCCCAAACAGCAGCCGGAGGCTTGAGTCCATGGCTGAGACCTTTCACAATCGCCCGTCGGTGCGCCCCATCCTCCTGGTGGACGACAACCCCATGGACGTGGACCTCACGTTGCAGGCGTTTGACGAGCACGGGATGGCCAACCCGATCGTGGTCTGCCGGGACGGCGAGGAGTCGCTCCAGTACTTGGAGCAGCACGGCCACCCGGAGGATCCTGGGCTGCCGGTCCTGGTGCTGCTCGACCTGCGTCTCCCGAAAGTGGACGGGATCGAGGTGCTCCGGCAAGCCCGCCTGCATCCCGTCTGGAAGCAAGTCCCCTTCATCATTCTGACTACTTCCCGCGAAAACGTGGATATCGCGGCGGCCTACCAGCTCGGGGTCAATTCATACCTCGTGAAGCCGGTGGATTTTGGATCGTTCTCCGAAATGGTCAAGGCTATTAAGCTATACTGGGTGCTTTCCAACCAATCTCCGTTCCCGGGTTGAGCCAGCGATGGAACCGCTCCTTCAGGTGCTATATGCCGAGGACGATCCGCATGACGCGGACCTGACCCGCGTGCACTTCGAGCTGGAGGCGCCCGGCTTGCAGCTCGACGTCGTGGAAACCGGAGCAAAGTGCCTGGAGCTGGCGCACAGCGGCGCCTACGATGTGCTGCTGCTCGACAACCACCTGCCGGATATGGACGGCCTGGACGTCTTGCGGGCCTTGCTCCGGGAGAACCGCTGGCTGCCGGTGGTGATGGTGACGGGCGTGGGTGATGAGGACCTGGTAATTCGCGCTCTCCGTCTGGGGGCCTGCGATTATGTGCCCAAGAAGAGCGGCTACCTGCAGGGCTTGCCGGCGGTGCTCAAGGCGGTGGTCGCCGAGGCGCGGACGAAGCGGCGGCTGTGGACCTCGATGGTTCCGGATCGGAGGCGGATCCTGTACGTCGAGCACATCGCGATGGACGTGGACCTCACCCGGGAGCACGCCGCCTCCGCCGCCCCGCACCTGGATTTGGAGCCGGCCCGAACCTGCCAGGAGGCGCTGGACCTTCTGGAGCAAGGGCGCGAGTACGACCTGGTGCTGATCGACCTGCGCATGCCCGACGTCAGCGCGCTGGAGTTCATCCGCGCCGTGCGCCGCCGGGGGATCGCCGTGCCGTTTATCGTCCTGACTGGGCGCGGGGATGAAGACGCTGCCGTGGCGGCGTTGAAATTGGGCGCCTCGGACTACATCGTGAAACGGGAGAACTATCTCACTCATCTGACCTACAGCATAGACAACGCCATCTACGCTTTTCGGGTGGAACAGGCCGTGACGCGACTGCACGGCGAGCTGGAGGCGCTGAACCGGTCCCTGGAGCGGAAGGTGGCCGAGAGGACTGCCGAGCTGGAGCGGGAAGTGGCCGAGCGGCGGCAGGCCGAGGCGGCCCTGCGCGAGATCTCCGCCCGGATGCAGCAAATGCAGGACGAAGAGCGGCGGCGCATCGCCCGGGAGCTGCACGACAGCACGGCCCAGAATCTCGTCGCCCTGAGAATATGCATCAGCCGTTCCTTAGACGCGCCAGCCGGCCTGGCGCCGGCCGCGCTGCGGGCGCTGCGGGAAAGCCTCGACCTGGCGGACCAATGCCAGCGGGAGATCCGCACACTCTCGTATTTGTTGCACCCGCCGCTGCTGGATGAGCTGGGGCTGGCCTCGGCGCTGCGGGACTTCGTGGATGGCTACTCCCGGCGGACCGAGGTGCCGGTGGAGCTGCACCTGCCCGAGGAGATGGACCGGCTGGCGGCGCCGGCCGAGCTGGCCCTGTTTCGGGTCGCTCAAGAGGCGCTGAGCAACATCCATCGCCATTCCGGCAGCCCGACCGCCGAGCTGCGGCTGCTGCGCGGCCCGGCCGAGATCGTGCTGGAGGTGAGAGATCACGGCCGGGGCGTACCTGGCAATATCGTGGAGTCCATGGCCCGGGGCGGCACGGGGCTCGGCGTGGGGCTGGCCGGCATGCGCGAGCGCATGCGTCAGCTCGGGGGAAGCCTGGTGATTCGGCTGGCCAGCCCGGGCACGCTGGTGCGGGCCGCGCTGCCCTTGTGATTTTGGGACTGCAACCGGCTACGCGGGCAGATCCCAGCGATTGTCCCACACAACACGGCTCTTGCTGCGATACGCCTGGTTGGCCATGAAACACGCGATCGTAGAGTAATAACCCTCCTCTTCGTTGGCGATCGGCTTCTTGCGGTCGCGGATGCAGTCCAGCCAGTTCCGCAGGATGGTTTCGGCGTTGGCCGGCCGCGCCGGCACGCGCGCCGCCGGCTCCTTGCTGAACTTCGCGTTGGCCCGCGTCCTGCACATAGCGCTCGGCCCACAGCGTACCGCCGGTGCCGCGCAGCTCTACTCCCGCCGAAGTCTTCACATCCGGACAGGTCAGGCATTCCGCCGTGAACGTCACGGTAACTTCCTGCGGGTAGTCGAGAATGAACGTCACGACGTCGGGCGTATCGCGGCCGTCCTTATAGTAATAGGTTCCCCCGCCGGCGACGGCCGAGAGCGGCTTCGATAGCGACAGCCAGTGGTGCGCCGAGTCGAGCACGTGGATGCCGATCCCCATGATCATGCCGCCGTCGTAGTGCAGCCATTTGTACGGGCTGAAATAAATGTCCGGATTCCAGGCCGCCTTGGGGCCCGGGCCGATCCAGCGATCCCAGTCCAGGCCCTCGGGCTTGCGGTCGTAGCCGGGCGGCGGCGCTTGAACGTAGCCCCGGTTGGAGGTGTACCAGGTGCGCGCCAAACCCACCTTGCCGATGATTCCCGTATCGATGTATTTCTGCTTGGCTTCCACGAAATGCGGGAGCCCGCGGCCCTGCATCCCGACCTGCACGACGCGCTGGTTGGCCCGCGCGGCCTTCACGATGGAAAGGCCGTCTTTAGGCGTGTGGACCATCGGCTTCTCGACGTAAACGTCCTTGCCGGCGTTGAGCGCGTCGGTGGCGATCGGACCGTGCCAGTGGTCGGGCGTCGCCACGATGACGGCGTCGACGTCCCGGCGATGCAGCACCTGTTTGTAGTCGGCGTACTGCTCCACGCTGCCTCCGGCGATCTGGGCCGCCGCGGCGCGCCGCACATCGTAGACGTCGCAGACGGCGACGAACTCCATGCCGGACGGCGCGATGTTCTTCAGCGTCTTCATGAGCCACTGGCCGCGGCCGCCGGTCCCGATCACCCCGATGCGGATCCGCTCATTGGCGCCGGGCACGCGCCCGGCCGAGGCCGCCGTCATCGTGGACGCGGCCAGGAATTCCCTGCGAGAGGTCTCCATTGCCGTTTCTCCTTAGAAATGCGCGACGGCGCACGCCGTCTTCTCGATCACCCCATGCAGATGGGCAAGGCTTCGCTCGGCCTGGGCCGGCGTGCCGCACTCCACCGAAAGCACTCCCGCGAAACCCGCGTCGCGGAGGATGGTCACGGCCTTCTCCCAATCGATGACGCCGTCGCCGCAGGCGCAGCCGACCGGCGTGCCGGTCACCTTGCCGCGCTCGGCTTCGGCGTGGGTCATACTGATGTCCTTGGCATGCACGTGGACCACGCGCCGCCCCGCCGCCTTCAGGCCGGCGTAGGGATCCTCACCGGCCAGGAACGCGTTGCCGGTATCGTAGTTGATGCCGAGCAGCGCGGAGTCAACCAGCCTCGCGATGCGCAGCAGTCCTTCGGTGGTCTTGGTGATGGCTTGATGCGGCTCGATGCCGACCTTGACGCCGTAGCGCTCCGCCACCATCATGACGCGGCTGAGCGTGTACTTCATCACCTGAAACGCGTCCTCCATTGGCACCCACCGCGGCCGGATGCCCTCGTCGGTGTTGACCACGGGCGCGCCGGCCACGGCCGCGAAACGGATCGCCCGCTCCAGGTACGGGACGCTCACCTCGGGCCGCATCAACGGGCTGTGGGCGCTCAGCCCGGACAGCTTGACGCCGTGCCGGTCGAGCACGTCCTTCATCTCGTAAGGGTCGTCCTCCATGGAGAACGAGTGATAGTAGCCGCCTTCGCTGAGCAGCTCCCGCCCATTGTGCACGAGAGGCTCCACGTACTTGTAGCCCATCTGCGCGGCGCGCTCCACGCCCGCCGCAAACGGCTTGTCTTCGCAGCGAATGACCTCCAGGTTGAGACCGATTTCGATCGACATGACTCTCTGGCTCCTGCTAAAAATGAAACTTCAATCCAAACTGAATTTGACGCGAGGTGCGGGTGAAATTCGCCGGATCTCCCGCGGCCAGGATGCGGCCCACGTTGGGCGAGCCGATTCCCGTGTCGGGCAGGTTGAGCTGCGGCGTGTTGAACAGATTGAATAGCTCGGCGCGGAACACCAGGAAGCGGTTCGAGTCCGCCGAAAGCGCCGTGGTTTTCTGAAAGCTGGCGTCGAACTGGCGGGTGCCCGGGCCGGAGAGGATGTTGCGCCCGCCCGTGGTGAGCGAGACCAGGTTGACGAAGAATCGCCCGTTGAGCGGCAGGTCCACGACGCGCCGCTGCTCGACCACGTCGCCCAACTCGGAGGACTCGGTCCTCATCAGCGGCGCAGCGCCCGTCACTTCGACCACGTCGGAAACCTGGCCGAGGTCCAGCGTCATGTCGACCACCGCCACCTGGTTCACGTCGAGAATGATGCCGCGCCGGACCGCTTTCTTGAAGCCGGTCATTTCGGCGCCGATCGCGTAGGTGCTCACCTTCAGAGCCGGCGCCGCAAAACGCCCCATGTCGTCGCTTCCGGTGTTGAAGGCGACGACCTGGGTCAGCTCGTCCGTGACCGTGATCCGCACGCCGGGCACGGCCGCCCCACTCGGGTCCGTCACGGCGCCGCGGATGGTGCCGGTGTCTCTCTGCGCCGCCAAAGGCGTCAGAAAGCACATAGCCAGGGCGATTAGTCGGGACATAGCTTCACTCCTTCCATGGATTTCAGTCCAGTCGTCCGGCAGCCCAGAGGATGGCGTTGTGAACCAGCTTCCGGTAGCCGGGGTCGCGATGGGCAGCCGGGCCATGGCCGAGTTGAATCACCGCCACCCGCGACTTGCGCCACGGGCCGATCCAGACCACGGGTTTGTTGCTGTTCGGGTTGTCGGTCTCCATCAACACCCGCGAGTTCGGTGAGATCCACATCCCGTTGTAGGTTTCGTCGAGCAGGTTCAGCGTGCCGACTCCCTTCAGAATCGGATGGTCCGCCACCGGCCGGGCGCGTATCACTTCGTTTGCCTTCGCTGCCGAGCGCGGCATCTCGCCGTCCTGACCCATCAGGAAACGCCCGCCCACCACCTCCTGGTACCACCACTTCCATTGCCAGTTGTCCGCGATGGCGTGATGCAGCACCACCAGGCCGCGCCCGGACTCGAGAAAGGCCTCCAGGTTCCTCCGCTCCTCCTCTCCGGTCGTGTCGGCGAGGTCATAGAGGACCAGCACGTCAGCCGATTTTCGAAGGTCGCGAAGGAATCCGGACGGATGCGGGTTCACGGTCACGGAAAGGCCCTCGTGTTCGAAAAGGCTGTAAAAGGAGGGGTCATAGGGGTGCCCTCCGGTGGTGATCTGGACCCGAACGGGATCCGCCCCGGTGAATCCTGCCATGGCAAGCACCAAAAAAAACACTGGGATGCGCCTCATTCGTTGCACCGCTCGCTCACGCGCGCGGCCCAGTAAAGAGCCTTCTCAGCAAGCGCCTTCTGTGAAGGATTGTAAGGGCATGCTATGATGCTGTCGTCCGGAATCTTTCATTGAAAGATTTTGAACATTTCAGAGCCGGCCATGCCCAGCCCGGTGCCGATCTACCGAGACGGCGGCGAGACTTACCACGCCGACATGTGCGCTCCGCTGACCCAGGCGGTGGACCGCCGCCAGGTTCGCCTGCAAGCCGTCGTTCACGGGCACTACCCCGGGAAACGCCTGCCCCGCGGCGCTTTGTCCGAGGTGAAGACCATCGGCTACTGGGACGCGGACCAGGACCAGGACTGGGGCCTGCCCTGGCACCGCAACGAGGGCGTCGAGTTTACCTTCCTGGAGAGCGGCCATCTCGGGTTTGCGGTCGACGATTTCGAGTGCACCCTCCAGCCGGATGACCTGACCGTCACCCGGCCCTGGCAGCAACACCGGGTGGGCAGTCCCAACGTCGGCCTCGGGCGCTTGCACTGGCTGATCCTCGACGTCGGCGTACGCCGTCCCAACCAGGCTTGGAAATGGCCACCCTGGATTCTGCTGAGCGAGCCCGACCTGGAGGAGTTGACCAATGTCCTGCGGCACAACGAGCAGCCCGTGTGGCGGGCGTCGCCGGAGATCGGGCGCTGCTTCCAGTGGATCTCCGAGGCCGTGCGGCAGGAAACCGTTGTAAGCACTGTGTCCCGTCTGGCCGTGCATGTCAACGATTTGTTTCTGCGTCTGGTGGACTTGTTCCGGCGGCACGACGTGGCGCTCGATAAATCGCTGTCCAGCTCACGCCGCACCGTCGAGCTGTTTCTGGCGGACCTGCGCGCGAACCCGGAACACCTGGCCCTCCAGTGGACGCTCGAGGACATGGCCGGCTCTTGCGGATTGGGCGTGACGCAGTTCGTCTACCACGTGAAGCGCCTGGCCAACATGACGCCGCTGCACTACCTGAACCACTGCCGCCTGGACCTCGCCGCCGGACTCCTGCGCGAGCGCCGGGAGGCCGCCATCACCGACGTGGCCCTCTCGTGCGGTTTCTGTTCCAGCCAGTACTTCGCCACGGCCTTCAGCCGCCGCTTCGGCTGCTCGCCGCGCGAGTTCCGCGCGGGGCGGAGAGCTCACCGCGCTACCTGAATTTGCACCAGCTTGGCTTGCCCGGCCACCTGCGGCTGGAACGACAGCACGTCCATCGGACACACCGTGACGCAGATGCCGCATCCGATACAGGAGCTATTCAGATTGTTCAGCTCCTCCTGCTTGAGGGCGAACTGCATCACGTCGATCCCCACCTGGCAGTTCCGGCTGCACTCCCCGCAGGCGATGCACTTATCATTGGCATGGATCGCGAAGCGGCTCGCCCGCAACCTTGTATAGATCGCGCTGAACACATGCATCAGCTTGGCCAGCGGGCACCAGTAGCGGCACCACACCTTGCCGCCGAAGAACGGGTACAGCGTCACCGGCAGGATCCCCACCAGCCAGACGTCGGCGATCAGGTGGTAGTACTCCAGGCCGAGTACCGCCGGCTTCCGGAACACGGTCACCACGTCCTTGCCCAGCATGAACACCGTAACCGCCGCCGCCGCCCAGAGCACGATCGTGTTCATGAGCTCCCAGCGGATCGCGGTCTTTCCTTTGGGCGCCAGGTGCCTCCAGCGGTCGCCCAGGGTCTCGGCCAGACCGCCGCATCCGCAGATCCACGAGCAGTAGCGTTTCCCGTGGAACAACACCAGCACCGGAATGATCACGAAGCTGAGCAGCGCGCCCCACACAATCCACACCTGGTGCGGGTTGCCGAAGAACGTGTAAAAGAAGAGCGGCCAGGCATAGATCAGCCCGTAGGAGCGCCAGGCCGCCTGCGTAAAGCTCGGATCGGAGGCCAGCCTCTCTCCCACCCACTTGTATTCCACCGCCCAGCGGAACAGGAACTCCGGAATCAGGAAGAAGAAGATCCACTGGAAGCCGATCAGGCTGACATAGCGCCAGATCTGGAAGCGGTCGCGCTTGTCCAGTCCCCAGCGCTTCATGGCCTGAATGCCGAAGACCGTCATCACGGAGGTGTAGAGGACCGTATACCAGAACGACCACGGCCGCTCGAACAGCGTCAGGGCCTTCGCGCCCCAGCCCCGGTAGGGCCAGAACTCGTACCCAGGCGCCTGCTTGGCTCCGTAGATGGTGTAGCTGATCAGGAAGCTCACCCCCAGCCACGCGAACCGGCTCCCTCGCCAGCCCGAGATCACCAGGCCCGCGAAGGCGGCCGCCGCAGCCAGACCACCCCACAACCCGCTTCCCGACCCAATCCCCCATATGCCGATCAGCGTTGCCAGGACCAGAGCGATTGCGGAAAGGGGGTTGCCCGTCCAGTCGTTTTCGAGCCGGATACCCAGGGAGCGCAGGAATTCGGTCGGCACATCGGCCCCGATCAGTACGAAGGCGTGATCGTAGGGGATCTGCCGGGTGCTGCCCCCAACTTCCAGCACGCAATTTCCGTCGTTAAACCGGCGCACTTGTGACTGAAAAATGACAGCCAACCGATTGGTCTCAAGTGCTGCTTTCAGTCTCTGCCGGTTGTCCTTGAAAAGACGGGAGAACTCAGTGCCTCTGTAGGACAGGGTGACGTGGTTCTGCTCGGCCAGGGTCAAGGCCGCCTCGACGGCGCTGTTGCCGCCCCCCACCACCAGGATGTTCTCGCCGTGATAGTGTTTGGGGCTGTAAAGCCGGTGATAGACGTGTTCGCGATCCTCGCCAGGTACACTCAGTTTTCGGGGGTTTCCACGCTGTCCGGTCGCCAGGACCACGCGGCGGGCGTGATACACCTGCCGCGACGAGGTGATCTCCAGGACTCCGTCCCTGCGCCGCTCGATGCCGCTGACCCCTTCCTGGGTCCGGACCTCCAGCCGGTTGTCGGCGATGATCTGGCGCCAGCGGCCGATCAGATCCTCCTTGCGCGCCCCATCCAACCAGAGTTTCCCCTTAGGCGGCACGGTATCCGGCTCGGCGTAAACCCACTTGCCCTCCGGAAAGTCTTCGATGGTGTTGGCGATCTGGTTCTTCTCCAGCACCACCACGCGCAACCCCAGATCCTGAGCGGCCAGCGCCGCGTTCAGGCCGGCCGCTCCCGCCCCCACCACCACCAGGTCGTAGACTGAATCTCCCGAACCACCCGCCGAAGGTGCAGAGCCGCGCGCGTCAGCAAGCGGTTCTTCCCCACGTCCTCCCAACTCACCCGCGATGTGCTCGGCAACCTCCGCGCCCTGCGCCATGGCCAGCTTGACCACCGGCGCTCCGGCCAGGTCTCCGATGACGTACAGCCCGGGCACGCTGCTCTGAAAGTGAGCGTCGAGAACCGGACGCCGCGTAGGTGTATTGGCGCTGTCCAGAACCGGTTGAACGAGGGCGCGAAGCTTACCGGGCATGGTCGACTTCCGAGGGAGCCGCCGGCTCCAGTTCCGCTCCGCACCCGCTGCATCGCCTGGCCGACGGGTGATGCAAAGTTCCGCACCCAGCACAGGCCAGTGGTGGGCGCGTCTTGTCCAGACTCTGGGCTTGGCCGCACCGGCATAGCACCAGCACCGCGTAGGATGGGGCCAAAAGAAACAGCCCGGCGAAAAACCAGCCCACGGCGGAAAGCCCCTTCTGGACGGCCTTCTGCGCGCACAGCCCGCCGAAAACCAGCCCGGCCAGCACGTACAGTCCACCCAGGAAGTAGCTGCTCGCCATCCCTTCGCCGCCCGTCATTGGCATCCAAGACACCCTGGCGCCTCCCCGTTAGTCGCAGCCGGACCTGGGAAATCTTCCCACTCAAAAATATAACATCTACCTAGTTGCAAGTTTGCAAACTTAGGGGATAATAGCTGGAACAGGCGAAGTTAGGGCGGAAGCTGGAGGCCGTCGGCCTGACATCTCTATCTTTGGAACTCAAGGTGCAGCGTCCCATGACGATGGCCTCCCCGATCTTGGTGTTCCGCCGGTTCGCCGGTATGGTCCTGCTGGCAAGCTGCGGGCTGCACGCCCAAACGCAGATGCAGGGATCCGGTCCCGCCGGCATGGTGCGGATCTTCAATACGGACCTGGCGGTCCTGGAAGCTCAGGAACCGCGCAAGGACCTGCCCTGCACGGTCAGCCCGATCAAGCCTTTCCTGGGTTTTGACATGCGCTTCCACGCCGGCTACGAAGTGAGCATTCCGCTGCGCGAGCTGGCCGGCGCGGAGGATCTGTTGACCACTCTGTTCCGCGTCACGCCCGAGAACAAGAAGGACGACGTGGTCTACCTTTCGCAAAAGAACACGGTTCCGGCCATCGAGCGCGATGCCCGCGGCGACGCCTACCTGCAAGGGGGCTTCGATCTTGGGGAGGGCCGCTACCACGTGGACTGGCTGATGCGCGACCGCAGTGAGCGGGTTTGTTCCTTCTACTGGGACTCCGAGGCGCAGCTCCCGGCCAAGGACAAGCAACTGGCCTTGGTCATCCAACCCGATACCGTCCAGGCCGCCGAGCGCGAGCCCTTCCGGGAGGAGCCGCCCATCGAGCGCACCGGCGCCGAGGAGCCGCTCAACGTCAAAGTCCTGATCAACTTCGCGCCCCAGAATTCCCGCAGCGCCACGCTGCAGCCGCTGGACCTGAACGCCCTGGTCGCGATCCTGCGCAGCGTGGCCCGCGAGCCGCGCATCAGCCGCTTCTCCATCGTCGCGTTCAATATGCAGGAGCAGCGTGTGCTGTACCGTCAGGAAGCCGCCGAGCACATCGACTTCCCGGCCTTGGGCGACGCGCTCCAGTCCCTCAAGCTGGGCACGGTGGACATCAAGCGGCTCAGCCAGAAGCACGGCGACACCCAGTTCCTGACCGATCTGATCACCCAGGAGATGGGCTCCAGCGACCGGCCCGACGCCCTCATCTTCGCCGGCCCCAAGGTCATGCTCGACGCCGCGGTCCCGCAGGAGACCCTGAAGGAAGTCGGGGGTTTGGAGTACCCCGTCTTCTACATGAACTACAACTTCAACCCGCAGTCCAACCCCTGGCGGGACGCCATCGGCAATACCGTAAAGTTCTTCAAAGGCCAGGAGTACACCATCAGCCGCCCGCGCGACCTGTGGAGCGCCTGGACCGACATCGTCTCCCGTATAGTAAGATTAAAGATAGGGCGACGCGATAAAGGCTCCGCGTCGCAATGACGCATGCGGGTTACTCCCCTCCTCCCGGCTCTGGCGCTGGCCGCCGCTCTGCTGGGGCAGCAGCACGATAGCGAGAACCTCGCTCCCTACTTACCCAGCCCCCAGGTCGTCGTCGACAAGATGCTCGAAGCCGCACAAGTCAAGCCCGGCGAAGTGGTGTACGATCTGGGCTGCGGCGACGGGCGCGTGGTGATCACCGCCGCGCAAAAGTACCGCGCCCGGGCTGTGGGCATCGAGATCCAGGAGTCGCTGTTCAAGTCTACCGCCAAGCGTGTCGCGGACATGGGGCTCAACTCCCTGGTCCGGATCGTGCACGGCAACGCCCTGCTGGCCGATCTGAGCCCCGCCGACGTGGTCACGGTCTATCTGCTCACCAGCTCCAACGCGCGCCTGAAACCCAACTTCGAGAAATACCTGAGACCGGGCGCCCGCGTGGTCTCCTACGAGTTCGAGATCCCCGGCTGGACCCCGGTCCACACCGAAACCTTTCAGGCCGGCAAGATGGACCACAAGATCTACGTCTACGAAATCCCGGCAAGGAAGGGTAAGAAGTAGGTGAGAGCGGCCCGGGTCTGCGGCCTTCTGCTCGCCGTCCTGGCCTTGCAGGCGGCTTCGCCCGGCCGCAAGTACACCACCCTCGAGCGCCTGGACGCCGCGCGCCTCGAAGCGGTTCACCAGGCCCGCGCCCGATTCGCCGCCGCCCGCAAGCCGGTCCAGCTCGAAAGCCTCTACAACGACTACCGCGCCGTCCTCCACGTCCACGCCGAGGACTCCAAACACACCTTCGGCACGCGCGACGAAGTCCTGCGCGCCGCCAAGGCCACCGGCGTGAGCGTGGTCTTCTTTACCGACCATAACGGCCCGCGGCCGGAAACCTGGAGCGGCTTGCGCGACGGCGTTCTGTTCATCCCCGGGGCCGAAGGGGACGGTTTTCTCAAATTCCCCGCCGGAGACCGGACCCTGACCTTCCTCTCCCATCCCGAAGAGCGCTATGACGCCGATGTCGCCGCCCTGCATGGCATGGAGATCTACAACCGCCACACCGACGCCAAGGACGAAACCGGGTTCTACGCGTACTTCGAAAAACTCCGGAAGGACCCGGCGGAGTGGAAGAAGCTGGCCGCCAAGGTCGCCCGTTATCCCGACGAGTGTTTCGCCGCTCAGGCCGACTACTGGCCGGAGATCTTCGCCAAGTGGGACCGCGACGCGCAGCAGCAGCCGCTCACCGGCATCGCCGCCAACGACGCGCATCATAACCAGGTCTACGACGGCGTGGATTTCGACCCTTACCCGGTCAGCTTCCGCAATGTCTCCACCCACATCCTGGCGCAGTCGCTGAGCGAGGACGACATCCGCCGGTCCCTGCGCGAGGGCCACGCCTATGTCTCGCACGACTGGCTGGCCGATCCCACCGGCTTCTCCTTCATCGCGGGCAACAATCTGGGCATCTTCGACATGGGCGACCCGGTATACCTGGCTGGGACGACGCGCCTGGTGGCCCAGACGCCCATCGAGGCTAAGCTCAAGCTCATCCACGACGGCAAGATCGTCGAGGAGAAGACCGCGTCCCGGCTCGAGTACGTCGTCAAGGAACCGGGCGTCTACCGGCTGGAGGCCTGGCTCAACGTGGACGAGGAGGAGCGCCCCTGGATCTACTCGAATCCCATCTACGCCAAGGCGCCCGACCCTGCATCCCTGAGCCTGCCCTCGCGGGAGCTGGCCCCGGCGGTCGAGGCCCACAAGGACATCGCCTACCTGCCGGATGAAGAAGCCAAGCACAAGCTCGATATCTACGTGCCCAAGGGCAAGCAGGGTTTTCCGGTTCTGTTCTTCATCCACGGCGGCGCCTGGCGCACCGGCGACCGCGTGCAGTACGCCGCGCTGGGCAACCGTTTCGCCAGGGAAGGGATCGGCGTGGTGGCGATCAGCTACCGCCTGGCGCCCGCGCACCAGCATCCCGCCCAGATCCAGGATGCGGCCGCGGCGCTGGCCTGGGTCTTCAAGAACATCGGGCAATACGGCGGCCGCGCCGACCGCATCTTCGTCGGCGGGCACTCGGCGGGAGGCCATCTGGCCGCGCTGCTGGCTCTCGATGAGCGCTATCTTAAGGCGCACGGTCGCTCGCCGCGCGAGATCCGCGGCGTGATCCCCATGAGCGGCGTCTACGACATTCACGGCCTGGATTCCGTCTTCGGCTCCGACCCGGACGTCAAGCGCGAAGCCTCGCCCCTCACTTACGTCAAGGCCCCCGCGCCGCCCTTCGTCATCACCTACGCCCAATGGGACTACCTGACCCTCCCGCTGCAAGCCCGCCGCCTGTACGCGGCCCTGCGCGCCGCCGGCGTCGCCGCCGATCTGGTCTTCGTCCCCCGCGAGGGCCACATCTCCGAGATGCTCCACATCGTCCAGGACGACGACGTCACCGCCAACGCGGTTGTGCGCTTCGTGCAATCCCGGGCCGGGGACTGAAGTAGATCCTAAACGTCGAGTCTCAGATCGGTGCACGACACAGAAGTGAGATTCAAGCCCGGCGGGCCTCCCAGTAGTCTTCAAAGCGGCCGTTGAATTGGCAGCAGCCGACAGGGATGGCGTTGGCCTCGCGCACGGTCTATAACCTGCACACCTGCTTGCAGCGAGAACCGCGGTCTTTCACCCGGCTTCGATGACGCCCGTTCCAACAAACAGGGGGCTGACGGCAATTGCGGGTGTAGTGCATTCGCGCGGCGTTCCCCTCCGTCGGCACCTCGTACTGTGCCTTCTTGAGGAAGGGGTTAACGCACTCTCTGACGAGCTCCGGGACCGCCAAAGCAGAAATCAGACGGCCGAAGCCTTGGGCGCAGAAGAAGGGAGGGCGTGATGTCGAGAGGAACAGCACATGACCCGAAGTGACAGGTCTGCCTGCGCGGGTTCCGTTCGTACTTCATGCGGACGGAACACTACCGCGAGCATGAAGGCGCCACGTGCTGCCGCAACTGCGCTGAGACGCTACGCGGTCCTTCGCAATCACCGGTGTGGGTGAGCACGTCCCGCAGGCTCTCACCCATCTTCATTGCTCGTTGCGTCCGGCACAGTGCACTGCCACATGGCCGCTCACAAATCAGTGGCCCATCCGTTTCAGTCAAGGCCGCGGCGCAGAGCCTCATTGATCTCGGCAATTCTGGGGTTATACCACTCGGCCCACTGCGGCTCCAGTTTCCACGCAGAAAGCAAGAGAGAAATGTCGCGCTTCGCCGTAGCTTCGACAGCGATTCTGTTATATAGGAGGATTGTCTGGGAGAACATTGTTCCAAGTTCCGGATACACGCCGTTTAACGTGTAGGGGTCAAGTTCGCTGCCCAACGCTACGATTTGCATTCGGTACGCCCTCGCCTGACGCAGAACGCCTTCTGGCATCTCGGGAAACGTTCCAATCCAGTTCTCACCAAGCTGACCGGCGTCGTTCACAAGCGAGCGGACCCGCATGAACTTTCGGATTTGTTCGCGCCTGCGATCTTTCGGCGAAGAGGTGCACCCGTTGTCAGCTAAAACCAATAGGCAAGGCAACGCGAGAATTGCGATTCGACGGTTCATTGCATTCTGCCAAACATTCTAATAGCTGCGCTCACTGGTATCAATCGTCCCTCGGCGTTGCTCGCCACAAGTTATCCACCCAGCCGCGTGAAGGAAACGTTGGCGCGAGCAACGTCGTGTCTTGGCGCGCACCAATTGCCGTCGCGGGCGAGGCGCTACCTCGCCGGGCGGTCGAATCGTCTCTTTCACGCACGCGACCTCCCCTGAAGACTGAGGACGTTGCGCGCGTTCGGCTCGGATGATGGAGAATCAGCGGCACGTCCTCGGCGCGGATGATAGCGTCGGCGCCCTCCTTGCCCTTCGCCAAATCCCGTTCTTCCAGTGGGTCTCTCTAAACGAGCAAGAGTGGGTTTTACCGAGCGCCGAGGCGCAGACCACACCCACGCAAGAAGGCCAGCGGCAGTCCTGCCGATCTGATCAGTGTCCGTTGATCGAGGGCCGAAGGCTCCGAGTGCCTGCAAGTTTCGAGGGGACCTTCCGCTCAAGTTGGTGTCACCGAAATCCCCAAACCTCAGCTCCGCGTCCCGAGGTAAGCTCCCTGTAGATCCGCAACACTCCAGGAGGGCTCGCAACGAATCCTCGCGAGGTTAGCTCCCTTATCAAAAAGTCCCTCACGCGACTCTCTTGCCGAAGGCCCCCAAACGGGCAGCGATATTTTGGGGTCACTTCTGGCTGGATGCACACGTGACGAGGGGTGCAACACGATCCCAAACAGGCCGTTACCACAGACCCATGTCTACTCTACCTCCGCTCTGAGTGGCCGTCGGAGGATCAAGCACCAGAAGCCGGTACGACCGCTCGATGGCGCGGCAGTACATTTTACAGCGATAGTCAATGGCCAGCCAGTTGGTAATTGCCAAGGGGACCAACACGACGAGGCCTGACAGCCAGAACCGCCAGAGTTGCGAGTACTGAAACCAACATAGGGCCAGTCCCAAAAGGACCAGGATCTCCACAAAGAACAGGATTCGCACCAGCCGAAGGCGATTGAGCGACGATTCCACTTCTCGGTAGAGAGCCTGAGGGGACGACCTCATGACCTCAAATCGCATGAGGCCGACCACGTCACTCGCGTCCCGCCGATTCTTCGCGGCGGCGTTCACAAACCGGGCCAGAATCGGACTCTTAGCCAGATTGCTCCTGTTCGCGCGGATGTATTCTGTTAGGCGCCTCTCTTTGATCGGATCCATCTTCAAGATGTCGAACGCAGTTCTCGCCATCGATTCCGCTAGCAGCCCTACCGAATAGACCACTGCCGTCAAGACTAAACCGATGATCGTTGCGTATTCCTTCATCTCATTGCAAATGGCGGCCTTGAGCTGCAGTTGACTTGGACCGGGAAGCAGACTCCAGAAAACAAAAAACAAAGCCGCGGTCATGAGCACTCCGCCCACGAAGTGCTCGACGAGGACCTCGGTCGTCTTCATAGCTGTCTGCTCAGACATGCACGGGAGCAACTAGCAACTCGATTGCATTCAAGATTCCCACTCTATCTTCCAGTGAGGCGAATTGGGCGGCAGTCTTGGAGAAGTCATGACTCGAGTTATATGCGTGGCGTATGCCAAGAACGGGAAGGCCGGCCGCCAGCGCGGCTTCGATGCCCGGCTCGGAGTCTTCGAACGCCACGGCAGAGGACTTGCCGACGGCGAGGCGCTCTAGCGCGGCCAGATATGCATCCGGCGCCGGCTTCGGACGCGTCACATCTTCCGCGCAAACGCGCGCCTGAAAAAAACCGGCCATGCCGGTCTGGGCCAGAACTTGCTCCATCATCCAGGAGCGAGAAGAACTCACAACGGCGAGCGAGAACCCACGGTTTGTGAGCTGCGCTAGCAGAGTGACGGCGCCTGGTACCAACACCAGGCTCGTCTGAAGGAGATGCCGATAAATATCGTGGTAGCACTGGGTGTACTCTCGTGGATCGCACTCCAGCCCGGCCTCTGCCAGAAAGGAAGCCCTGACCACTGCATGGGAATTGCCCATGTGGAACTGATAGAAAGACGGTGGGACGTTTCCGCCGAGCTGACTCACGGTTGCCGAGTGTGCCTCGGCTTTCAGTCGGTCGGTCTGGACCAGGACTCCATCCATGTCGAACAGCACGGCTCTTGTGGCTGGATCTGTCATCTCCGAAACCGGCAATCTCTTAACAATATATACCCCAGGAAGACGAGATGCCAGCGCAGCCCACGGGCGCGCCAAGGGGAATAGGGAAGGCTGGCGTCACGCTGAGTGCGGCGTAGGGCCTGTGCCACTGGCCGGGCAATAGAGCCAGTTCGAAATGTGAGCTACTGGGGTCCTTTGTCTAAGGAAGAGCAGACCAAGGAAGGGCTGCTGTCCAGGACGCTTGCGGAGGCGAAACTCTGTTCGCGACCACAAGACTCTATAACTGCCCAAATGGGAAGCAGGAAATTGGACCTGCGGGGCGAAGGTTGCGGTGCACCTCTGCCATTCACAAAGACCGCACGTTCACGAGCCGCATGGAAGGCCGCCTGCTCAGTCCGATCTAAGATCTCTCAGTCCCGTAATTCTCTGATCCCGAAGAGCGTGGAATGTGAACTACCTGATATACTGTCTCCCCAAATGCACTTCCGCCGTCTCACCGTGCTTACGCTTCTCTCCGCCGCCTGGGCGCTTGGCCAGCCGGGCGGCATCGCCGAGCTGGGATACCAGGCCGTGCCGGATTGGCCGGACCTGCCGTCCGGGTGGAACTTCGGAGAGGTAGCGGGAGTCGCGTGCGATGCGCGCGGCCATGTCCTGGTGTTCCATCGCGGCCCGCATCCCATCATGGAGTTCGAGAGCGGCGGGAAGTTCGTGCGCTCCTGGGGAGACGGGATGATTTCCTGGTCGCCCGGACCGAACACGCCCGGCTATGCCGTCATCCCCGCCAGGCCGGCCTGCGATTCCTGCGGCGCGCACTCCGTACGCGTCGACCCGGAGGGCAACATCTGGATCGCCGACGCCGGGGGACACGTGGTCGTGAAAATGAACCCCAAAGGGCGCGTGATCCTGCAACTCGGCCGCAAGGGAGTGCCGGGCACGGGCCGCGGCAACTTCAACATGCCCACCGACGTGGCCTTCGCGCCCAATGGCGATTTCTACGTCACCGATGGATACGGCAACTCCAGGGTGCTGAAGTTCTCCCGCGAAGGGCAATACCTGCTCGAGTGGGGCACGCGAGGCTCGGGCCCCGGTGAGTTCCTGCTGCCCCACGCCGTGGCGCTCGACGCGCGCGGCAGGGTCTACGTCTCGGACCGGGAGAACCGGCGGATCGAGATCTTCGACTCCAATGGGAAGTACTTGTCGCAGTGGGCGAACATCGGAGGCTTCTCGGGACTGGCCATGACCAAAGACCAGCAGCTATGGGCCGCCGGCGGCGATCGCGTCGTGCTGCTCAACCTGGAGGGGCAGATTCTGGGAAGACTGGCGCCGCCGGGCAATCTTCCGGGGCATGTGAACGCGGCTCACGGCGTCGCCGTCAGCGATGCCGGAGAGGTTTACGTGGCCGAGCTCAATTGGCGGATTCAGAAATTTGTCAAACGATAGAGGCGCCTTGTGAGAATGAGAATCCTTCTGTACGGCGTGCTGGCGTTGCCCACGCTCGAGGCTCAGAATTACCTGACCACCACGGCCACCGAGCGCTACTTCAACGTGGTCCGCAGGAATCTGGAGGCGAGCGCGGAGGCCATGCCGGCCGAGAAGTACGGCTTCCGGCTCACCGAGGGCCAGATGACGTTCGCCGAGTGGCTCGTTCACTCCACGCAGAGGAATTACAGCGACTGCGCGGCGCTCAAATCGGAGAGCGTCCCCGAGGCCGAACGCCTGGCCGCCAACCTGAAGACCAAGGCCGACGTCGGCAAGGCCCTGAAGGACTCCTTCGCCTACTGTGCCGAGGCCTTGAAAAACATGGACGACCAGAAGGCCGCCTCTTCGGACCGGGTGAGCTACGCCTTTCTGCACCTGGTGGTGCACAACAACGAGATCTACGGCAACATCGTGGGATATCTGCGGGTGAGCGGCATCGTCCCGCCCTCCACGGCCGCCCGGAAGGGCAAGAAGAACTGATCGTCAGCGCGAGAGCTCCCGATGTGTTCGCACCACTTCGGGATCTTTCCCCCCATCCAGGTCGAGAGCGAGCGAGGCTTCGGCCCGCGCTTCCTCCGTCCGCCCGGCGGCGCGCAGGACTTGCGCCAGAGTCCAGTGGGGCTTGAACCAGTTCGGGGCCGCGGCGATGGCGTCGCGCAGCGCCTGCTCGGTGCGGGCGAAGTCGTTCCGGGCGCCGTAGAACACGGCCAGGTTGTAGAGCGCGTTCTGGCGGTCCTCGGCGGTGCGCGGAGCGCGCTGCGCCGCTTCCAGCGCGGGTTGCCAGGCGCGCCAGGCCAGTGCCCGGGAATACCACAGGTCGGCGCTCATCCCGATCGGCTTCCAGCGCTGGAACCGGGCGTACGCCGCGATGGCCGCGTCCACGCGGCCCGCGGCGATCGAGTCCTTCACACGCTCCAGTATCCAGTCCCCTGCCAGCAATTGCGCACCGAATAGCAGCAGCGCACTCGCTACTGGGCCTCGCGCAATCCAGTGACGCAACCGCTCCCTGACGGTCGCGGCTCGGCAACCTTTGTCGTCTACCGAGCCGCGACCGTGAGGGAGCGGTTGCCGTGACTTCGCGAGGCCCACTAGCATCCCCACGGTCCCGTAGAAATACACCGCAGTCGTCAGCGTGAAGGACGAAAACTGCTGCGCCACGAGCGCGGCCGCCAAGCCGGCACCCAGCGCCGCGACTCCTCCGTCAGACCGCCCCTTCCACGCCGCGCGCAGCCCCAAGCCGGCCAGTCCCAGCAGCGCGATCAGCCCGGCAACGCCCTGCGAGGTCCACGCATCCAGAAACATGTTGTGCGGCGACTCATGATAGAACGCCGGGTAAGCGCGCGACAGCTCGGCCGACTGCACGCGCGCGAACTCCGAGGAAAATGTTTCCAACCCCGTACCAGTCAGCCCGTGCCGCGCCCCCAGCCGCAAGCTGTCGCGCCACAGCAGCATGCGCGCCCCGCCTCGCGGGTCCTCCACGTACCAGCGCGTGCGGCTGCGCAGCTTGCGGCCCGCCGGGGAAAAGTAGAACAGAACGGCGCACCCCAGCAAAGCCGCCGTCGCGCGCAGCGCCCGCCTTCCTGGACGGAGCCACAGCGCCCCGGCCGCCAGCCCCAGGATGGCCGCGCGGGTTCCGCTCAACAGGATCGCCGAGGCGCCCAGCCCCACTGCGCACCAGCCCGCGATGCGCCAGGCGCGCTGGCTGTCCTGGCGCGCCAACGCCACGCCCGCGAACACCACGTACAGCAGATAGGTCGCGAAATAGGTGGCGTAGCCCAGCGTCGAGGGGGGCCGGACGATGGTCCATTCCCCTTCGCCGATGTGATAGGCCTGGGCGGGCAGCAGCGGGTCCCATCCGAAGTACTGGCTCACGCCATAGAGCGCCGCCACGATCCCCGCCGCGGCCACGGCGCGCAGCAGTCTGATGCGGTCGCCGGATCCGGCCACCAACAGCGCGAACAGCAGCACCGCGAGCTGCGTCACCAGGCCGAAGCGCCGCCAATTGGTTCCCGCGATGGAAAGCTGCCAGTGCGCGGAGAAGGCCGTCGAGAGCAGGAGCGAAACGGCCTCGACCGCCAGCAGCGCGCGAAACCACCGTGACTGGCCCATCGGCAGCAGCGGCAGCGCCACGGCCACTCCGATCAGCAGCACCACCGCCTTGGGCGTCACATCGAAGGAGAACAGCAGGCCCGGAGCGATCAGCAGCGGCATCAGCGCGAGGACAGCGGGCAGCACCAGCGCCATATAGGCTACACTATCTCACGAGGCGGGCCATGGCCGACTCCTACGACCCCTACGAATACCTCGACTACCTCCGCGGGCGCGCGCGATTCCTGACCGCCACTTGCGCCGTGGCGCTGGGGTTGTCGCTGGGCGCGAGCCTGCTGCTGCCCAAAAAGTACACCGCCACGGCCCGGCTCATGATCGAGCCGCCGGCCTCCAGCGACCCCCGCGCCGCCATGGCCGTGAGCCCCATCTACCTGGAGTCCCTGCGCACCTTTGAGATTCTGGCCTCTTCCGACAATCTGTTCCGGCAGGCCGTCGAGCGTTTTGGCCTGCGCGAAGGATCCCAGTCCCTCGATTCCCTCAAGAAATCCGTGTTAAAGGTCTCGATTCCCCGCAACACCAAAGTGCTGGAGATCATCGTGAAGCTGGGCGATCCCAGAAAGGCGCAGGCGGTGGCGCAGTACCTGGCCGAAGAGGCCGTCAAGCTCAACCGCAAGGTCTCGCGCGAGGGCGATCAGGAACTGGCGGAAGACGCCGAACAGATGCTGGCCGGGGCGCGCGCGAAGGTGGAAGCGGCGGAGGCGGCCTGGCTCTCGGCCCCGGCCATGGGCGGGATCGAAGAGGCCCTTACCTCGCTCATCGAGTTCCAGACCAAGCTGCGCGAGAGCCTGGCGGCGGAAGAGTCCGATACCGGTGCGCGGGTCCAGCGGCTGAACAAGCAGATCGCCGATCTCGAGGCCGAGATCGTGCGAAAACGCGCGGTTGCCTCGGAACGCTCGGCGCGCCGCGACCGGTTGTCCGCCGAGCGCGAGGCCGCCCAAGCCTATCTGGCAGGCGTGGAAAGGCGAGTCCAGGAGGCGCGAGGCGCCGCCGGTACCCGCGCCGAGCGGCTGAAGATGATCGATCCGGGAGTGGTGCCCGAACGGCCGTCGTCGCCCAATCTGCCGCTCAACCTGCTGGTGGCGCTGCTGGCGGCGGTGGTGTTGTGGGTGATCTGGGTGACGCTGGAGTTCGGCTACCGGCGCGCCAGACCCGTGCCCGCTACCGAATCTCCAGCCCGGCCGTGGCCGAAAACCGTGGGGGGCCCGAGGTCGTAAGCCAGGTCTCGATGACGTAGGCGCCCCGCGCCAGGTTGGGCCGGATCACCTCGACCCAGTTCTTCTCTCCCCCGGTCATCTGCTCCTGGCGCAGCGCCTGCGTGAAGCTCCTGCCCTCCGACCACCGGTAGACAACTTCTCCCTTCTCGTTCTTCACCACGATTTCGTAGGTCTGGCCGCTGTTGAAGCGCAGCTCGATCGGCTCGGGCTGCGAATGACGCAGCCAGAGACGCACGGTGACTGGCTGCCCCGGCGCGTAGACTGCCTGGTCCAGGGTCAATCCAAAGGCGAGCTCCCTTTCCGACCGCACCGTCGCGCCGCCGATGCGGGCGTAGATCAGCTCGTACGTGTGCGGCCCGGCGATAGTGGTCTGGACCCGCCGCAACAACCCCACCCAGTTTCCGTACACTTCGCGTTCCAGACCCGCGTCGGCGCACTGCGCGGGCGGGTACCTCACCTCAAACGCGTCGGTGAACTCGCCGGCCGGGCCCTCCAGCTTCGCGGACCTGGAGATCACCACTCCCCGGGGACTGCACGGGTCCGCTTCGCTCGCGAACGCGCCGCCTTCCGGCGTCCCGAAAGCCACCCAGACCGCCTCCCGGTTGGATTGGGGATTGTAGGCGTACAGCGTTCCCTGGCCGTCCATGCGCAGCCAGGCGTCTCCGCCGAATGCGCCGCGCAGCAGCGCGTATTCCCGGCCGCTGAACGTCTGCGTGCGCGCGACGTCCATCGCCCGCACCTCGCCGCCGCCGCGATAGACCCACTGGTTCCCGATGTGCAAAGGGAAGTAGTTGGTCTGCGCAGAAGAAGCGGCCACCAGCGCCAGCCAGATCCCGGGACGGAGCATAGTCTTCTCTCAGGGTAGCTGAATCTTCTGAGCCGCGACCGCACCGCTTGCTCACAACGCGCGGCTTGTGAGTGCAGCACGAATGGTACGAGCCGCGACCATGAGAAGCTGTGAAATAATTTCGCACCGCTTGCTTACGCGCGCGGCTCTGTAAGTGCATTCTGCAAATGGTACAGAGCCGCGACCGTGAGGGAGCGGTCGCCGATATCTTTCACAGCTTCTCCGCAAGCGGTTCTTGCCACTGGCTGGAGTGTTAGTATTGACTGCGTGCCAATCACCCCCACCTACCTGGAATCGCTCCACCGCGCCATGGCCGCCGCAGGTATTGAGCGGCGAATCGGCACGCCCGTCGCGCTGCGGGCCTATTTCCAATTGACCGCCGATCACGGACTCCTTCTAGGCGTGCTGGCTGAGGCCGCGCCGTTGGCCGGTCGCGGATTTAGCTCGCCGCCGCTGCGGGTCTACGCGCAAGGCGCCGAGCGCGACGGCTACCTGACCGCGCTGGTGGAATTCGCCGGCGGCCAGACCGCCGTGTTGACCGCCGAAGCCTGCCGCACCGAGGAGCCCCAACTGCTGATCCTGCTGATCGGCAACCAGGGCGCCCTGCAATACCAGGACACGCCCGGCCGCGTCGCCCTCGCCGGCGGCGACCCGGTTTGGCGCGCGGCCATCCGCGAATCGCTCGAGTCCGGCCGGCCGGCGATGGTGAAACATGCCGCGTGACCGTCCTTGGGGAGTACTCCTGGCCGCCGGCGCCAACACGCACCAGGAGAGCTACGGGCCCGGCTTCGCCGCCGATCCGCGCTGCCGGGTCGCCGGCGTCACCGACGAGCCTGGCGTCGATGCCCGCCGCGCCGCGCTGAATCGCCGCCTGGCCGAGGAGATGAAAGTCCCGCTGCTGCCGGACTTCGATGACGCCCTGCGCCGGCCGGACGTGGATCTGGTCTCGATTTGCGCCGAGCATGAGCGGCAAGCGCGCATTGCGGTCCGCTGCGCGCGCGCCGGAAAGCATCTCTACATGGACAAGCCGCTGGCCGGCTCGCTGGCCGGCGCCGACAGTATCGTCGACGCCGTGCGCATGAATGGCCTGCGCGGCCAGATGTTCAGCCAGATCAACCTGCCCTATGCCCAGCGGGCCAAACGCATGGTGGAGTCGGGACAACTGGGCAAGATCCGCGCCATCCACTGCGACCTGATGTTCGCCAAAGGCTGGCCGGGGACCGCCGCGCTGGGCCAGCCGCGAAAGGAATCCTACCCGCCGGCTCAATTCCTGGTCCCCGACGCCAAGCGCGAGCTGTTCAACATCGCGGTCTACTCGGTGGCCCTGATCCGATGGCTGATGCGCCGCGAAGTCCTCAGCGTGCGCGCGGTCACGGCGAACTACTTCTTCCAGGAACATCAGCGGCGCGGCATGGAAGACTTCGGTTTGATGGCGCTGACGCTGGAGGACGGCGTGACGGCGACCATCACGGCGGGGCGCATCGGCTGGATGAGCCACTTCGGTTCCGGCCCCAACCTCACGCGCCTCTACGGCGACAAAGGCAGTGTCCTGATCGACGCCTTCCGCCCGCGCGCCGAGGTGGCCTCCGGCATGCTGGACTGGAAGCGCCCGCCGCGCGATCCGGAGGATCCCATGGGTTTTTGGCGCGGCACGCAAGTCCGCGCGGGCATCACGCCGCGCCCGGAGTGGCTGACGCTGGAGACGCCCGTGCGCTCGGACCAGAGCCTCTTCATCGACTGCCTGGAGTCGGGCCAGGAGCCGGAAGTGTCGGTCTTTGACGGCGCCAAGGCGGTCGAGGTTCTGTTCGCGGCCTACCGCTCGGCGGCCACCGGAGAGGTTGTGAGCCTGCCGCTGCCTCGCTAGCACGGCGGGCTTTCTTGACACGTGTTGTCACATATGACAACATCGAGTACATGAGGCCGCTAGAAGCGGCGAGAAGCGGATGACCCCAAGAACAAGGCCCGTTTCATGGATCAGGGCGGCATTGAAGGAATTCGGGCCCAGTCGGTCTTCCTGGCGGCCCTGACGATCGCCGCCGAAGGCGGGAAGGCCGATATCGCGAAACCGATGCACGGGCTGGGGTCGGGCGTGTTCGAGATCGCCCTGGCGTTCAAGGGCGATGCCTCCGTGTGGTCTGCGCGGTGCAGCTCGCCGATGAGATCTGGGTGGTCCATGCTTTCCGGAAGAAATCGACGCAGGGCATCAAGACGCCGAAATGCGAGATTGACCTCATCAAGGACCGTTTGAAGCGGCTGAAGGAGTTGTTGCGATGAAAGAGAAGCTGGAAGTGGTGCGGGGCAGCGGCAATGTGTTCCGCGACCTTGGGCACGAGAACGCGGACGCCGAACAGTTCAAGGCGATCCTCGCCACCGAGATCGTCAAGGCGCTCGACCGGGAGCGGCTGACCCTGCGCGCCGCGCAGGGCCGCACAGGAATTGCCGCGGCGGACTTCTCACGTATCCGCAATGCGGACCTCGGGCGGTTCACCGTCGATCGCCTCATGACGATCATCAACCGCCTCGGTTCGCGGGTCGAGGTGAAGGTCAAAGTCCGGCCGGTTCGGTCGGTCGCGCAAGAGGCCAGCGCGTAGAGGGCAGGGGAGCAAGCCCAACCACGTCAAAAAAGACGGCGCCGTAGGCCTTACCCCCGATTTGTCCTTTTCGGCGAATGGGCCTAGAATAGGCTTATGAGAAAGCTCGCGCTGCTCACCCTGCTCGCTTTCCTGCTGGGGAGCGGGCTGGACGCCGCTCAGAAGCGTCAACCGAAACCGCAAACACAGAACAGGCCCTATAAGGCGAAGATGCGCAAGGCGCAGAAGTACAAGCCGAAGAAGTACAAGGCGCCGAAGCAGAACAAGAAGCCGCAGCGCGCCAAGCGGGGCGTCAAGTCGCGGCGCGTGTAGTCGCGGACCGCCGCCTGTCGCGCTCGACCCTTATCCATGAATCTTGTCACGGGAATTTTCGCGCCGCTGCTGGCGACGGCAGTCGCGGTGTCGAGCGCCGCTGTGGGTCTGTGGTTGAGCGGCGCGCCTGGCGGCGCCCGCCCGATCATCCCGTTCAGCGGCGGCCTGCTGGTTGGGGTTGCGCTCTTCGGTCTGCTCCCGGAAGCCGGCGCCTCGACGGGTTGGCCCGCCAGCAGCTTGCTCTTTCTCATGGGGTACCTCCTGCTGCTGTCGGTCGACCGCTTCGTTGCTCCGGTTTGCCCCTCCTGCTCGCGCGGCCACGACCACGCCTCCTGCAGCGCGGTGCTGCATGGTTTCGCCCCGCCCATGATCGCCGCCACCGCCTTTCATGCCTTTCTGGATGGCTGGGGAATCGCCGCCGCCCAGACGTCGGCGACTCCCGGAATCCGGCTCGCGCTGCCGCTGGCGGTGATTCTGCACAAGATACCCGAGGGGATCGCCCTGGGGGCCATCCTGCGCGCCGCGGTAGCCTCGCGGATCTCGGCGCTGGGCTGGTGTGTGGCTGTCGAGTCGGCCACATTGGCGGGAGGGCTGGTTGGACTGGCGGCGGCTCCCACCGCCTGGTGGCTGCGGGGGACGTTGGCGGTCGCCGCGGGGTGTTTCTTTTACTTGGGTTTTCATGCCGTCCACGAGGAGTGGCGCAGGCGGGGAGGCTGGGTGTTTGTGTCGGCCCTCACCGGCGCGGCCGGCGCAGCCGCGGTCCAGCAGGGCGTCCGCGTGTTCCTTCGATAGGCCCGGATTCCAAAAACGGAAGAATTTTACATCTGGCCGCAACTGACGGATAGGAACATGATTTGACAGCTTGTGTTAAGATAAGATACGGGAGGGAGTGTCCCGACTTCCAAAAGACGTAACGATCAGACGACGGCTTGCGTCATTGAGAATGAAGCGGCTCCGGTTCGCAGCCAGGTAACCATGCCAGAAGTATCCCAATCCGATCCCAGCACCCATCTTGATCCCGACGTTCACTTGCGGCGGCTGCTCGCCGCTTGCGTCGAAGATCCCTGGTATAAGTCGTTGTTCCAGAACGTCAAGGATCTGGTCCGCCCGCCGAAGTTGCCGCCTTTGCAGGTGACCTCCAAGCCCGTGGCCGTGAAGGACATCTGGGGTCTCTACGGACACAGCCGGAGATCGGACCTGATGTCGCTGTTGGCCCACACCACCGTCGTGGTCCTGCTGTTTACCGTGGCCTCGAGCAAGGCGGTTCAGAACAAGGTGAAGGAAACGGTGCACCTGATCGCTCCGGACATCGCCCCCTATATCCCCAAGGCGGCGATCAAGCCCCAGACCATGTCCGGCGGCGGCGGCGGCGGCGACCGCTCGCCCACTCCCGCCAGCAAGGGCCGTCTGCCCAAGTTCTCTCCCAAGCAGTTCACCCCGCCCATGGCGGTGGTCAACAACCCGAATCCGAAGCTGGTGATGGATCCCAGCCTGGTGATTCCGCCGGACGTGAACATCCCCAACAACAACATGAACGTGTGGGGCGATCCCCTGGGCAAGATCGGCCCTCCGTCGAATGGACCGGGCTCGGGTGGCGGTATCGGCAGCGGTTCGGGCGGCGGCGTGGGCTCCGGGCGCGGCGCAGGATTCGGTCCGGGCGAAGGCGGAGGCGTGGGTGGCGGCGTGTTCCGCGTGGGCGGCGGCGTCTCTTCTCCGGTGGTCCTCTACAAGATCGATCCGGAGTACTCCGAAGAGGCCCGCAAAGCCAAATACTCGGGCACCGTGGTGCTTTACGCCGAGGTCGACGCTTCGGGCAAGACTCGCAACCTGCGCGTGGTTCGGGGCATCGGGCTGGGACTCGACGAGAAGGCCATTGAAGCCGTCAACAAGTGGAAGTTTAAGCCCGGCCTGAAAGACGGCAGGCCCGTCACAGTGGCCTGCCAGATCGAAGTCAACTTCCGGCTGCTATAGCTACTTCTTGACCCCCGTCCAGCTTCCTTTACCGAGCTCGCCGAGTTCCACTTCGCCTTTCATCTTGGTGGCGCTTTCGATGGTCCCCTTGTAGGAGACCTTGAAGTTCTGCCCGCCTCCGGAAGCCTCAAATCCGAATTCGATCTTGTCGCCTTTTACGGTCCCCTTCACATCGGCCTTGCCCAGCAGCCCGCTGTAAGTGCCGGTCAGCTTCTCCCCCTCCTGTTTGAACACGAACGTGGGGTTGCCCGAGCCCTGCGAGGTTTCCACCGTGAAATCCCAGTTGCCGGTTACATCCGCCGCCCAGAGGGACACGCCGCAGCTGAAGGCCAATAGCAGTAGTTTGCGCATGTGGATGAGGATAGCATAGAAGCGGCCAGCATCAGCGATCAGCGAGACTGTGGCCGGGAGTGCGGCTGACCGTTGACCGCCGACCGCTGACAACTTTATGATTCCAGCTCCGGATCGGGCGCCGCGGGCCGGGGCGTGGGCCCCACCGTATCGAGCCACCGCCGGGCAAGGGTTTCGGGGTTCGCGGCCAGGTCGACCTTCTCCTTGCGCGTCTCCTGGCCGTTCAACAGCCAGTGCGCCATCACACCGTCCGGAGTGGGACGCAGCTCCAGCCGGTGCTCCCGCGCCTCCAGGCGCAGAGTGCCGCCCAGCCACACGATGTAGACCTTGGTGCGCCATCCAAAGCCGATGCGCGTGGCGTGGCGCATCAGGCCGGCGGTGAAGGGTCCGTTCTTGAGCTGCTCGGCGAACGGCGCCGCCGCCAGTGTTCGGGCGCGGTCCGAGCGGCGGCGTTGGCGGCCGCGAGCGCCGCCCGCGCCATCCCGCTCGTCGCGCGATTCCAGATTCTTGAGGTTGTTTTCGAGGTTGTCGCTGAAGCTCATCCCTGGGGTCCTGTTCCGGTAGTGGCGCCCGTGCATGAGGGGCACGGGCAAATCTTGCGAAAGTGCTCGTAGGAGTAAATGCCGGAGGAGTGCCCGTCGTTCCACGCGATCCGGACCGCGTAGTGTCCGACCGGCTCCACATCGTTCATCTTGAGAGCCGCCTGGTACATCTGGAAGGGCGAGGGGTCGATCGGGGGAGCGGCCGGCGTCGTGCCGTGAGACCCGGTGCACACCGCGCAAGGGCAATGATGGCGCAAGTAGCGCAGGCCGTACTCGCTGCGGTGCCCATCCCTCCAGTCGATGGCGATCCCCTTGGACTTGGAGATGGAGATGTGTTCGGGTTCGGTCCTGGGGTCGGTGGCCAGCATGTTCAACTCAAGAGCCGTTCCACGTCGCGCACGCCCGAAGTGCGCCGCATGGCGCCGACCAGTTTCTCCAGTTGCTTCTTGTCGCGGACATCCACGGTCATTTCGATCACCGCTCCCTCGCCGTGGCCCATCTCCGTTCGCGCCTCCAGGCTGCGGATATTGTTGTTCTCGGCCGAGAGGATGGAAGTGAGCTGATTGAGCAAACCGGGCCTGTCGTCGGTGTGAACCACCAGCTTCACGGCGAAGGAATCGGCCGCGCTGCGCGCCCACTCCACGTCGATCTTCCGCTCCACCTCGTACATCAGGTTCTGGACGTTGGGGCAGGCGCGGGAGTGGACCGCCACGCCCTTGCCGCGCGTGACGTAGCCGACGATCGCCTCGCCGCGGATCGGGTTGCAGCACTTGGCGCGATAGACCAGCAGGTCTTCGCCGCCGCTGACCCGGATGGTCACGTCCTGTCCCGGACCGCGGCTGGGCAGCGGGAAATCGAGCGGGGCCTCGGGCCGCGCCGGCGCCGGCGGCGCTCCCACCACCGGTTTTTCCGCCGCCGCGGGCAGGTCCGCGATCTGACCGGGCGCGGCCTTTTGCAGCACCTGGCGCGCGGAAAACTTGCCGTAGCCCAGCCCCGCGTGCAGGTCTTCGACCTTGCTGTACCCGTAGTCGGCCGCCACCTTCTCCAGGTCGGCCTTGGTCACCTTGGAGAGCGCCACGCCCAGCCGCCGCGCTTCTTTTTCCAGGTACTTCTGTCCGATCTCGATGGCCTTGACGCGTTCGGAGGCGTTGATGACGTGCTTGATTTTGTTGCGCGCGCGCGAGGTCTTGACCACGCCCAGCCAGTCTTTGCTGGGCTGGTGACCGGGCTGGGTCATGATCTCGACGTTATCGCCGTTGTGCAGGTTGTAACGCAGCGTGACGATCCGCCCGTTGATTTTCGCGCCCACGCAGGTGTTGCCGACGTCGGAGTGAATGGCGTAGGCAAAGTCGATCGGCGTGGCGTCGCGCGGCAGCACGATCACGCGGCCCTTGGGGGTAAAGGTGTAGACCTCCTCGGGGTAGAGGTCGACCATGAGGGTCGACATGAACTCGCCCGGGTCCTGCATGTCGCGCTGCCACTCCACCAGATGGCGCAGCCAGGCCACGCGCTGGTCGTCCTCGTCCGGCCCCTTCCGGCCCTCTTTGTACTTCCAGTGAGCGGCGATGCCTTCCTCGGCGATGCGATGCATCTCCTCGGTGCGGATCTGCACCTCGAACGGCTGGCCGTGCGGTCCGATCACGGAGGTGTGCAGCGACTGGTAGAGGTTGGGCCGGGGGATGGCGATGAAATCCTTGATCCGCCCGGGAACCGGACGCCACTCGTTGTGGATCACTCCCAGCGCTCCGTAGCAGTTCTTCACCGAGTCGGTGATCAGGCGCAGCGCGAGCAGATCGTAGACCTCTTCCACTCCGATCTTCTGGCGCTTCATCTTCTGGTAGACCGAGAAGGGCCGCTTGATGCGCGCTTCCACGCGCGCCGGGATGCCTTCGCGCCGCAGCTCGTCCTCCACCTTTTGGCGGATCTCCACCAGCGCCCCTTCATTGTTGGGCCGCTTCAACTCGAGGTTGCCGACCACCTCTTCATAGCCTTGCGGATCGATGTAGCGGAAGGCCAGGTCCTCCAGCTCACCGCGGATCTTGCCCATCCCCAGGCGGTGCGCGATGGGCGCGTAGATCTCGATCGTCTCGCGCGCAATGCGTTCCTGGCGCTCGGGCTCGAGGCTGGCCAGGGTCCGCATGTTGTGCAGCCGGTCGGCCAGCTTCACGATGATCACGCGGATGTCGCTGACCATGGCCAGCAGCATCTTCCGGTAGTTCTCCGCCTGGCGGTCCTCGGCGGAATCGAAACTCAGCTTGCCCAGCTTGGTGACGCCGTCGACCACCCGCGCGACTTCTTCCCCGAAGTTCCTGCGGATGTCTTCGACTTTGGTGGCGGTGTCCTCCACTACGTCATGGAGCAGTCCCGACTCGATCGAGACCAGGTCCATGCGCATATCGGCCAGGATGTGGGAGACCGCCAGCGGATGCACCATGTAGGGATCGCCCGAGACACGGAGCTGCCGGCTGTGCAGGCTGTTGGCGAACTGGAAGGCCTTCTCCAGAGGCGCCAGGTCGTCCTTTTGCCGGAACTCCCGCACCTTGCCCGACAGCTCGGCGTAGAGCCGGTCGATGACGGATTCCGCCACGGGAGCCGCGGGAAGCGAGGACACTACACTATTGTACG
>JACOSH010000063.1 GCA_016178945.1 Acidobacteriota bacterium | reverse complement strand
TACTACATGGACCGGACTGAGGTCACCAACGAGATGTATCGTAAGTTCTGCAACGCCGCCGGGCGCCCGTTTCCGAAGAATCCGCCCTTCGATGCCAAGTATGCCGAGAAGAAAGACCATCCGGTGATGAACGTCTCCTGGCAGGACGCCCGTGCGTTTGCGGCCTGGGCCGGGAAGCGCCTGCCCACCGAGCCGGAGTGGGAGAAGGCGGCGCGCGGCGCCGATGGCCGCCGGTATCCCTGGGGAAGCACCTTCGAGAGCTACGCCAACCTGCAAGAAGGCGGCGTCAAAGGCCCGGCCGCCGTGGGTTCTTTCGCCTTCGACTTCAGTCCTTTTGGCGTCCTGGACATGGCCGGTAACGTGCCGGAGTGGGTGGACACCGATGGCGGCCCGGGGCGCAAAATTGTACGCGGCGGCGGCTTCCAGTCCGCCAGCGCGCAAGCGACCACTACTTTCCGCACTCCTGTCCCGCCCAATCTCGATCCGACCGCCTACACCGCGATCGGCTTCCGCTGCGCCGCCGACCCGCGCGCCGCGCTCAGACTGCGCTAAGGCCCGCTTACTTTACTCGCTCGTCCTTTTCGACCTTGCCGTCGCGGATGTGGATGACCCGGTGGGCGTGGAGGGCGATGTCGTGCTCGTGGGTGACCAGCACGATGGTGTTGCCCTGGCGGTGCAGGTTCTCGAACAGACCCATGATCTCGACGCCGGTAGCCGAGTCCAGGTTGCCGGTGGGCTCGTCGGCAAGCAGGATGGAGGGATCGTTGACCAGGGCCCGAGCGATGGCGACGCGCTGCCGCTGTCCACCGGAGAGCTCGCTGGGCTTATGGTACATGCGGTCCTCCAGATCCACCTTGCGGAGCGACGTCTTGGCGCGCTGCTGCCGGACATCGGAGGCAGCGCCGGCGTAAATCAGGGGTAGCTCGACGTTGTGCAGCGAGGTAGCCCGCGCCAGCAGGTTGAAGGTCTGGAAGACGAAGCCGATCTCCTTGTTGCGGATGCGCGCCAGCTCGTCGTCGGTCATCTCGCTGACCAGGCGGCCGTTGATGTAGTACTGACCCTTGGTGGGAGTGTCCAGGCAGCCGATCAGGTTCATGAGCGTGGATTTGCCGGAGCCCGAGGGACCCATGATGGCGACGTACTCTCCCCGGTGGATCTCGATGTCCACGCCCGAGACGGCATGGATCTCCTGATCGCCCATGATGTAGGTCTTCCAGAGATCGTAGGTGCGGATCACGATCCCGTCCCGGCGGAGCTGCTCTCCGCGCTCAATGGCCTCGGTGGCTACCTGTGGCATTTTTCAGCTTTCCTTCTTTTCGGGGGCTTTGTTGTTGACCTTGATCTTGGCGGCATTGCGCAGCGTGCGGATCACCTTGTAGCTGCCGGTGATGATTTCGTCGCCGTCCTTCAATCCGCCCAGGATTTCGATGTCGGTCGCGCCGGTGATGCCGCTGTCCACTTTGCGGAACTCGGCTTTTTCACCCTGGATGACGAACACGCCCTGAATCTCTTCCTTGCGCGCCTTCTCGGCGGCCGGGTTCGGCTTGGCGGCCGCCTGGGCGCCGCCGGAATCTTTCTTTTCGGGTTCCAGGTCGCCGCGCTGGCGAACGGTCAGGGCCTGGATGGGAGCGGTCAGCACGCTCTGGCGCGTGGCGGTGGTGACCTTGGCGGTGCAGGACAGGCCCGGCCGGATCTCCTCTGGCGGGTTGTCCAGCGCAACCACCACTTTGAAGTCCTTGGCCTCCTGGCTGGAAATGTTGCTCTGGGAGGCGGCCAAGCCCGTGGATCGGAGGATGGCCGTGTTGCCGATCTCGATGACGTGTCCTTTGAAGGTCCGGCCCGGCATGGCGTCGATGGTGATGTCGGCCTTCTGATCGAGCTTGACGTTGACGATGTCGGTCTCATCCACCTTGACTTCGGCGGTGATCAGGGACATGTCGGCGATGGTCATGATGAGGCTGCCCGGCGTGTTCTGGATGCCCATGACCACGGTCTCGCCCACGCGCACGGGCAGGTTGGTGACCATGCCGTCCAGAGGGGCCACCGAGTAATGCTTTTCGAGCACGTCGGAGAGGCGAGCCAGCAGGGCCTGGCTCTGCAAAATGCGTTTCTGGGCGGCGGACAGGCGGGCGGCGGTCTCCTCGCGGGAGGCGCGGGCGCCAATGAGGCGCGCCTGAGCCTCGCGTACGCCGGCGCCCTGGGAGTCGAAGGCGGCCTTGCGTTGGTCGTACTCCTGCTTGGCGATCAGCTTGGCGTTGAACAACTCTTCACCGCGCTTGAAATCCAGGGTGGCGCGTTCCAATTCGGCCCTGGCGCGGTCGACGCCGGCCTGCAAGGTGACCAGGTTCTCGTCCTGCGCTTTCAGGCCGGCTTCGGCGGCGGTGGACTCAGCCTGGGACGAGCTCAGGGCCGCCCTTTGGGCGTTGACGTCGGCCTGGGGCTGGATGGCCTCCAGTTTGGCCAGCATTTGTCCTCTCTTCACGCGGTCGCCCTCGTTGACCAGGATGTCGGTGATGCGGCCCATGGCGTTGGCGCCGATGTTGACATAATTGCGCGGCTTGATCTCGCCGGAGGCGGTGACGACGGAGGCCAGGTCCTGGCGCAGGACACGGCCGGTTTGGACCTCGACGATCCCGCGGCGGCTGTAACTAATACTGGCGAAAGTACCCCCGCCGAGGGTTACCAGAAGAATGAGCCCGAGAATGATCTTCCACTTGAGTTTCACGGTAGATAGTTCCCCATCCAGATAAGACGGTCGGAGGGGGGCGGAAGTTCACAGCACGCCCTCTATTTTCATCGTAACACGCCGGACAGTGCGGACCGGGAAGGGCGATTCACGGCTTCAGGCGGATCTCCCGCGGGCGGCCGTCAAAAACCAGCCTGCGCGATTCCATTTGCGGCGCAACTCTGAGGTCGATCGGGCGCGACGCCGGAAGCCGGCGCGACCCCTCGGCCAGGCGCACCGCCAGCGAGCCGGCACGGTCGTTCCAGTCGAAGCGAATCCCCGACCATTCGCCGCGTCGGTAATTGAAAGAAATGCCGTCATCTTCGTAAACGGTACAGGCGCCGCCGGCGCCGGGATACACCGTGACGGTCAGCGGCTCATCTGTCTCTTCGGCGGTGAATTGCTTCACCGGGCCCGAGGGCAGAACCGCGCCGGCTCGCACGTAGAGAGGCATGGTCGCCAGATCCACCGGACGGGTAATCTCGCGGCCGCCCGCGATGCGCTCATTGGTCCAGAAGTCATACCAGTCGCCCGCCGGCAGATAGAGCCGCCGTGTGGTGGCGCCCTTCTCGACCACTGGCGCCACCAGCAGGTCACGGCCCCATAAATACTGGTCGCCGCGCGCGACGGCGGCCGGGTCTCCCGGGTAGTGGAGCCAGAGCGCCCTGATGAGCGGCATCCCGGTGCGGCAGCTCTCGCGTACGGCGCTGTACAGATAGGGCATCATCCGGTAGCGCAGCTCGAGGTACTTGCGGCAGATTGGCTCCACATCCGAGTTGTGCAGCTCGCTGGGGTCCGGATTGGCGGCGTCTCCGTACGAGGTAATCTCGTTGGGCCCCAAGTCGCCTGTGTTCCATCCCCAGGGCAGCCTCAGTTTCCAGGTTCGCCCGTGCGATCGGAACAAGGGATTGAAGGCGCCGAACTGGAACCACCGGACGTACAACTCGCCGGTCAGCTCCTTGGTTGGTACGAAGCCGCCGATATCCGTTCCCCAGTAGGGGATTCCGGTGAGGCCGGTATTGATCGCGACGGGGATGTGGGTTTTCAACGTCTCCCAGGTGGAATGAACGTCGCCGGACCACAGGAACGAGGCGTAGCGCTGCATTCCCGCGTATCCGTTCCGGTGCAGCGCGTAGGGGCGCTGGTTGGGCCGGTCCATCTGGGGGCCTTCCCAATACATACGGTTGCGAACCAGCCGCGCCGGGATGTTCAACGGATCGCCCTCGTCGGGCCACCAGCCGTCCACCCCGAGCGCGAAAGTCTTGCGGTGCGCGTCCCAGTGGCAGGCGGCCTGTTCTTCGTCGAAGCGCGAGACATCGCAGGAGTCCCGCACCGTGCCCCGCAAATCGCGCGCCAGGATCACGTGATGCAGAACGACCTTGAAGTTCTGCGCGTGCAGCTCGTCGATGACCTGCTTCGGATCGGGAAACACTCTCCGGTTCCAACCAAACGAGCCGTTGGCGACGTTCCATCCGGAGGGGCAGAAGCCGGTGCCAAGATAGATCATCGCGTCGCAGGGGAGTCTCTTCTCGCGAAAGGTCTTGGCTTCGGCGAGCACTTCTTCCCGGCTGGCCAGTGTGCGATGGGACTGTTGATAGCCCAGCGACCAGAGGGGCGGCATTTCCGGATGCCCGGTCAGCCTGGCGTATTCGGCCATGATCGCCGCCGGCTCGAGGGAAGCCACCAGGAAAATGTCAAGCGGCAGCGCCGCGGCTGGATCGGCAGGCTGAAAGCGGAACTCGGGCGCGGTGAAGTCGAAGGTCCCGGACGGCTGGTGGATGAACATCGCCCAGCCCGCCGTCCCGATGAGCCAGGGCACTGGCACGCGGCCCCCGTGCGTCCGCAGCCGGTAGCCGCCCTGGCCGCTGCGCATGCGATCCGTCGAGCCGCGGCGGTCAAACTGCGGCCCGCCCGCGCCCAGGCCCAGCAGCGGTGCATCGCCGCTGGGAAATGACAGGGTCGCGGACTCCTTGTCGATCGTGATCCGCTGCACCGGCCGGCCTTCCCCGGTTTCGACAGCCAGGGTCAAGGGGTCCGCGGTGAGGGTCACGATCAGATCGCCGGCCTGAATGGGCCGCACGCGCTCTTCGCCGCGCCATCTGGCGGCCGGCGGGCTCCACGCCTTCCGGGCCAGCGCCCCGTCCTCGGGAACGGTCCCCAGTTTTCCCTCGCGTATGGGGAGCACGGTGAGCCGGACCGTAATGGCGCTCACCGGCGCGATCTGGATCTCGATCTCCTGACCCGCGACCCGCAGCGGCGATGCGGCGCATCCCGGCCGCTCCGCCAGGAGAGCGCCGGCGGCGCCAACGCTTTTCAAGACCTGCCTCCGGCTGAGCGGCGGCCGCACGAATCCTCTCCGTTTCACTGGCTGGTCGCCTCCTGCTCCGGCTTCTTGTCGATCACGTTCCATTCCGGCGGCTCGACGCGCAGCAGATGATGCACAAAGAAGTCGGATCGCTTGCGGTCGCCGTAGGCTCCGCCCGGAGAGTGTCCCTGTCCGGGAAGCATGAGGAACTCGAAGGTCTTGTTGGCTTTGATCAGCGCGCTGGCCACCTGCAGGGTAGACGCGGGATCCACATTGTTGTCCAACTCGCCCACCGAAAGCAGCAGCTTGCCCTTCAGCCTGGCCGCGTTTTCCGAATTCGAGCAGGCGATATACTCGGGCCCCAGCGGCCACCCCATCCACTGCTCGTTCCACCAGATCTTGTCCATGCGGTTGTCGTGGCAGCCGCACGACGCCACCGCGGCTTTGTAGAACTCCGGATGGAACAGTAGCGCCCCCAGGGCATTCTGTCCGCCGGCCGAATGGCCATAGATGCCCACCCGGGTGATGTCGTAGAAGGAGTACTTCGCGGCCACTGCTTTGTGCCACAGAATCCGGTCGGGGAAACCGGCGTCGGCAAGATTCTTCCAGCAGACGTCGTGGAACGCCTTGGACCGGTTTGAGGTGCCCATCCCGTCGATCTGGACCACGATGAAACCGAGCTCGGCCAGCGATTGCATGGCAAAGTACGGGCTGAACGACTTGGGAACAAACGAGTCCTGCGGACCCGCGTAGATGAACTCGATCACCGGATATTTGCGTGAGGGATTGAAGTTGGAAGGCCGAAGGAGAATACCCCAGATGTCCGTCTTTCCGTCGCGGCCCAGCGAAGTGAAGACCTCGGGTGGCCGCCACCCGCTCCGGCGCAGATCGTCGATATTGCCGCGCTCGATTTCGGCCACCGTCTTGCGGTCCGCGGTGAGACGGAGCTCCGCTACCGGCGGAAGGTCCAGGCGCGACCAGGTGTCCACGTAATACTTCAGATCCGGGGAAAGGCTTACGGCGTGGTTGGCATCCGCTTCGGTCAGGGGAGTGAGGGCGCTGCCGTCGAGATTGATGCGGTAGTAGTGCACGAAGTAGGGATCCCGGCCGGGATACATTCCGCTGGCCCGGAAATACACCTGGCGGCGCTCCTCATCCACCTTCTCGACTCCGCGCACCACCCAATTGCCCCTTGTGATCTGGGCCTTCACTTTGCCCATGGCACCGTCATAGAGGTACAGATGGTTCCATCCGTCCCGTTCCGACATCCAGACGATTTCCCCGCCGTCGTCGAGATCCTGGCGGAACTTCTTGCCGGAGTAACAGAAAAACGTCTTCGGTTCTTCGCTGATCAGCGCGCGAGGCCGGCCCGTGGCCGCCTCCACCTCGATGACGCGATACACCTGGTGTCCACGCTGGTTGTACTCGAAGGTAAACCCTCGGCTGTCCTTCCACCAGACCGGTCTCGACAACTGATAGGGATTCGGGAACAGCGCGTTGGCAATGATCGTCTGCCGCCTGCTTTCAACCTCGAACAAAACCGGCTGCTGGATGTCCACGGCGTCGCCCGGCTTGGCGTATTCCAGGCTCGAGTACTTGGGCTGCAGTTGATCTTCCGGAGAAGACTCGATGTATTGGATCTTGCGATGATAGCCCGGCCGGGTGCGGTAAGCGGCCAGCTTCTTGGAGTCGGGCGCCCAACTGATGGACCGCCCTTCATAGGAATTCCCTTCGGAGCCGTCGAAACTCAGTTCAAAACCTTCGCGCTTGCCCTTCGGCCGCAGGTGGACGTTGTAGTTGACGATCAACGCCTCCCACTTGCCGTCGGGGGAGGCCTGCGGCCCGAGGGTCGCGGGCGGGAGCGTCTGGGGCAGGCCGGCGCGGCGCGGGAAGCTTCGCACCGGACCCAGCTTGTGGCAGGCGTAATCCTTCAGATCGGCTCTCCATCGCGTTTCGAAGGCCGCGAATTCGATGGCCTGCTGCTCCTCCACGAACGTGAGGGTCAGAAAGGGGAGCTTGAGTGCGGCGACTTTCTCGCCGCTAGCCTTCGCCAGCGCTGAGGCCAGCCTCTCGTGGTCGAAGGCCGGCGTCTTGGCGAGCGTAGTCGCATCCACCAGGACGAATTCGTGTCCATCCTTGACCGATTTGCGATACCAAAAGCGGCTGGTCTTATCGATCCATGTGGCCCGCTCCGCCAGATTCACGGCCAGAGCTTGATTCCGCTCGCGCAAGCCGTTGGCCCGCTCGTAATCGGCCAGTGTGCCCTGCGCGCAGGCCAACACCGGGACGAACGCCAGGAGCCGGACCAGGCGGGTTAGGTGTGGATGGATCATTCCCCTTCCTCCTTCCGAGTGAGTGCATTGTAGCACCGCTTTGGAAAGGATAGACTACGCGTGTACGGTGAATGAATATGCGTTGCCTGACGTATTCGCTGGTCCTCGCCATCCCGATGCTTGCGGCCTCCCCGCGCGACTACCCCGTGAAGCCGGTCCCCTTCACCTCGGTCCACCTGAACGACGCGTTTTGGGCGCCGCGCATCGAAACGAATCGGAAAGTCACCATCCCCTTCGCCTTCCAGAAATGCGAGGAGACCGGTCGAGTGGAGAACTTCATCAACGCCGCCAAGGCGCTGCGGGGAGAAACGCTGGTAGACCCGAAGATGCCCGGGTATCCGTTCGACGACACCGACGTCTACAAGGTGATTGAAGGGGCTTCGTACACCCTGAGTGTCCAACCGGATCCGCTCCTGTCGGCCTATGTCGACCGGCTCATCGAGAAGATCGCCGCGGCCCAGGAGAAGGATGGCTACCTGTACACCGCACGCAGCATCAACCCCGCCCAGCCCCACCGCTGGGCGGGCGCGAAGCGCTGGGAGCTGGAGGAGGTCAATAGTCACGAGCTTTACAACCTGGGTCACCTCTATGAAGCCGCGGTCGCTCACTTTCAGGCGACCGGAAAGCGGAGCCTGCTCGAGATCGCCCTGAAAACCGCCGATCTGCTGGTCGAGACCTTCGGCCCCGGCAAGCAGGCCATCTGGCCGGGACATCAGATCACGGAGATGGGGCTGGTCAAGCTGTATCGCGCGACCGGCAACGAGCGCTATCTGGATCTGGCCAAGTTTCTGCTCGACGTTCGCGGGCCGAAGGGCCGCCCTTACAATCAGGCGCATCTGCGAGTAGTCGACCAGACCGAAGCGGTGGGACACGCCGTCCGCGCTACATACATGTATTCGGGCATCGCCGATGTGGCGGCCCTCACCGGCGAGGCCGCCTATCTGAACGCCATCGACCGGATCTGGGAGAACGTGGCCGGCAAGAAACTCTACATTACCGGCGGCATCGGGGCTACCGGCGCAGGCGAGGCCTTCGGGCGGAACTACGAGCTGCCCAACATGAGCGCTTATAACGAAACCTGCGCCGCCATCGGCAACGACTACTGGAATCACCGCCTGTTCCTGCTGCATGCCGACGCCCGCTACATCGACGTGCTGGAGCGCACGCTGTACAACGGTCTGCTGTCGGGAGTCTCGCTGGACGGGAAGACGTTCTTTTATCCCAATCCTCTCGAATCCAATGGACAGCACGCGCGCAGTCCCTGGTTCGGCGTGGCCTGCTGTCCCGGCAACATCACTCGCTTCCTGGCATCGCTGCCGGGCTACGTTTACGCACAGACAGGCGAGACGCTCTTCGTGAACCTGTTCGCCGCCGGCACGGCCAAGATTGCGATGAACGGCAACCGCGCCGTGGCTCTCTCCCAGGAGACCCGCTATCCCTGGGACGGCCTGGTGAAGATCACGGTGAACCCGGAACGCCGGGGAAAGTTCACGATCAATGTCCGCATCCCGGGCTGGGCCCGCGGCGAGGCCGTGCCCAGCGATCTGTATCGCTTCGTGGACCGGGCGGACGAGCCCGTGCGTCTCAGGATCAATAACAAGGCGGTTCCCATCGCACTGGACAAAGGGTATGCGAGCCTGGAGCGGGACTGGAAACGCGGGGATGTCATCGAGCTGAACCTGCCGATGCCGGTCCGGCGAGTGGCGGCCCATGAGCAGGTGGCGGCCGACCGCGGGCGCGTGGCTCTGCAACGCGGACCCCTGGTCTACTGCGCCGAATGGCCCGACAACCCCGGCGGGCGGGTTCGCAACCTGTTGTTGCCCGATGAGGCCCCGCTCCAGGCCGGGTTCAAGGCGGATCTTCTGAGCGGCATCACCGCCGTCAAGAGCCGGGCCTTCGCATTGACTTATGACGCGCAAGGCAAGGCCGTCCGGAAGGAACAGGAGTTCACCGCCATCCCCTACTACGCCTGGGCGAACCGCGGGCGCGGGCAGATGGCCGTCTGGATTGCGAATACGGAAGCGGCCGCCAAGCCTGCGCCCTGGCCGACGATTGCGATACGGAGCCAGGTCACCACCTCGGGCCGGAAAAACCCCCGCACGATCAACGACGGCGAGGAGCCGCGCTCGTCGAACGACCCCGATTCCTACTTCGACTGGTGGCCGAAGAAGGGATCCACCGAGTGGGTGGAGTACGCTTTCGAGAAGCCGGCGACCGTCTCGGAGACCGAGATCTACTGGTTCGACGACACCGGCCGCGGCGAGGTGCGTGTCCCGGCCTCCTGGCGGATCCTGTACAAGGACGGCGCCGGGTGGAAACCGGTCGATCCGCTGGGTCCCTACGGAGTGGAGAGGGACCGCTACAACCGAGTCGCCTTCAAGCCGGTCACGACCGGCGGACTGCGGCTGGAGGTGACCCTGCAACCGAACTGGTCGGCCGGCCTGCAGGAATGGAAGGTGAGATGAGTGTCTCCAACCACGACGAAGGGCTTTTCGGGCCCCGCCCGACCCACTGTGACGCGGCCCTGGAGATTGCCAACATTCCCTTGTCAAGAACCACATGTGATACTATGTAGGTACCGTATGCAATCCCTACCGTTCAATGCCTCTCCACCGCCGCCTGATCCTGGGTTTGTGGCCCGCACCGATTCCAGGGGCGATTTTCCTGAACGCCTCGCCGCTCGCCGCAAAGAGCGCGGTCTCACTCAGCAAGCCCTTGCCGATCGTATCGGCGGTCATGTTCAGCAGCTAAAACGATACGAAGCCGGGTCCTCTCAGCCGACCCTCGAAGTCATCCGCAAACTCGCCACTGCGCTCAGTGTGAGCTCCGATCAGTTGCTCTTCGGCAAAGACGAACGCGGCCCCGACTACGACCTCCGCTTGCAGTTCGAAGCCGTCTCACGCTTTGATGAAGAAGAGAAACGGGTCGTCCGTTCCTTGCTTGAAGGCATGATCTTGAAGCACGAAGCCCGCCGCCGGCAGAACGTCCGCAACGGCGGCGAAAGGAAGTAAGCTATGGCGCTCGATCTCCAACAGGAACGCCGGCAGGCTCACGCCTTGCTCGATCTGCTGCCGCCCGCCAAGCTCGGCGCGGTCCGCAGCCTGCTCGAAGTCATGATCGATGACGACGACGAAGAGGAACTGACGGAGGAAGATCGCCGCGCTCTCCGCGCCTCCGACGAGTACTTTCGCAACGGCGGCCAGGGTATCCCCTTCGAGCAGGTCGTCGCCGATCTCGGCTTCACCATGGAACAGATCCGCGGGGTCAAGAACGAACAGTGAAGCGGATTCACTTCGAGCCTGAGTCCCGGCCCAGGTCCGCGCCATCCCGCAGCATATCGCCATGACCATCCTCGAAGCCATTCACCGCTACGCCGAAACCGGAGCGGGCCGCGTCAAGCCGCTGTCCGGTGAGTTCGAGGGCTTCCTCCGGCTCCGCGTCGGCAACCACCGCGTCTTCTTCAAGGAAACCGCAGACACCATCACCATCCACCGCGTCGGCGATCGCCGCGAGGCCTACCGCTGAGGTGAGATAGAGTCCGGCCATCCACCTTGCACCCGACTCTTGCCTTTGTGATATAGTGTTGGTCGTTTCGATCCACTCCACATCCCAAGCGGTACGAAAGGAAGGTGTCTGGTGAGTTCAAAGAAAGACCCTGACGTTTCCAAGAAACCCAGATCCGCGTTCTCGCGGCGCGGCTTTTTGGGCGGCGTGGGCGTGGGCGGGGGGGTGCTGGGAAGCGGCCTTCTGAGCCCCGTCGCGGAGGCGGCGCCGGCGAGCGGTCCGGCCGCGGTCCCCATCACGCTCAAGATCAATGGGAAGACCCAAAACCTGACCCTCGAGCCCCGCGTGACGCTGCTCGATGCGTTACGCAATCATCTGGACCTGACCGGCGCCAAGCGGGTCTGCGACCGGGGCACCTGCGGCGCCTGCACCGTCATCCTGAACGGGCGTGTGGTCTACAGTTGCACCGTGCTCGCCATCGACGCCCAGGGCAAGGAGATCCAGACCATCGAAGGGATCGCGCCGGCCGGCAAGCTGCATCCGGTGTCGGCGGCCTTCGTCCAGCACGACGCCCAGCAATGCGGGTATTGCACGCCGGGCTTCGTGATGGCGGCCAAGGGCTACCTCGACCGCCACGCCCCCAAGAGCATCGAGGACGTGGAAAAGGGGCTGGGCGGCAACCTGTGCCGCTGCGGCACCTATGTCGGGGTGCGCCAGGCCGTGCTGGAAGCCTCGCGCGAGATGAAGGGAGGACGAAATGCCTGAGTATAGCTGGCCCGAGCAGGGCAAACGCCGCTTGATGGGGACGCGGATCAGCCGTCTGGACGGCGGCGAAAAGGCCTCCGGGCGCGCCAAGTATACCTCGGACCTGAACAAGCCGGACATGCTGTTCAGCGCGGTGCTCACCTCGCCGCACGCGCATGCCAAGGTGGTGAGCGTGGACACCAGCGCCGCCAAGGCCATGAAGGGCGTCACCGGGATTCGCGTGGTCTCCGGGCCCGGGACCGAGATCCAGTGGGCCGGGACCGAGATCGCCTTTGTGGCGGCGGCCTCCGAGGAGATCGCCCGCGACGCGGCCCGTGCCATCAAAGTGCAGTACGATCCGATGCCGCACCTGGTAAAGGAAGAGAACCTGGCTGCGGCCGGCGTTCGCGCCAAGGCCGCCGGCGAGGCCATCACCGGCGATCCGGACCAGGCCTTCAAGGACGCGGACGTGGTTTCGGAAGGCTCCTACGGCATCCCGGTCCTGACGCACTGCTGCCTGGAGCCGCACGGCCAGGTCTCCCAGTGGGCCGGCGACAAGATTGAAATGTGGCCTTCCACGCAGAACGTCAGCGGCATCGGCGGCGACCTGTCCAAGAACCTGGAGCTGCCGGCAACCGGCGTGCATGTCCACATGGATCACGTGGGCGGCGGTTTCGGCAGCAAGTTCAATTCCGACCGCTGGGGCATAGAAGGCACCCGGCTCTCCAAGGAGTCCGGCGGCAAGCCTGTGAAGGTGTTCCTGGATCGGGCCACCGAATTGACCATCGCTGGGGTCCGTCCCTCAGCCTTCGGGCGCATCAAGGTGGGCGCCAAGAGGGACGGGACGATCACGGCCTGGCAGTCGGAAACCTGGGCCTCGGGCGGCTTCGGCGGCGGCGGGAGCCCGCCTCTGCCCTACGTTTTCACGACCATTCCCAACCAGCGCAAGAATCACTCGGCGGTCTCGCTCAACGCCGGCGGCGCGCGCGCCTGGCGCGCCCCCAATCACCAGCAGGCCTGCTATCTCACCGATTGCGCCATCGAGGACCTGGCGGCCAAACTGAGAATGGATCCGCTCGACGTTTTCATGAAGAACGCGGATGTCACGCCGCGCGCCGACGTTTACCGGCTTCAGTTGAAGCAGGCGGCCGACCTGATGGACTGGAAGAAGAAGTGGCACGCACGCGGCGATTCCGGCTCGGGCCCCATCAAGAAGGGCCTGGGACTGGCCATTCACACCTGGGGGGGCGGCGGGCACGCCTCCAACGCCATCACCCGGATCAGCCCGGACGGCTCAGTGGAAATCGAGTTGGGCAGCCAGGACTTGGGCACCGGAACCCGCACCGCGATCGCCATCGTGGCGGCGGAAACCCTGGGTCTTCCGCTCAACGCCGTCAAAGTGAAGATCGGCGATAACGCCTATCCACCTTCCGGCGGCTCGGGCGGTTCCACGACCATCGGGGGCGTTTCCGTCTCCACGCGCAAGGCCACGGTCAACGCCCTGGACAAGCTGTTGGATGCCGTCGCTCCGTCGATGGGCTTGCCCAAGGAGCAACTGGAAGCGGTCGACGGCAAGATCCAGCAGAAGGGCAACGCCGCCAAGAACCTCACCTGGAAAGCGGCCTGCGCCAAGCTGGGCGCCAAGACCATCTCCGAGACCGGCGTCAACGACCCGAAGAATCCCGGCGGCCTGATGTCGGCCGGCGTGGGCGGCTGCCAGATGGCGGAGGTCTCGGTCGATACCGAGACTGGCATCGTCAAGATGGTGAAATCGGTGGCCGTGCAGGACGTCGGCACCCTGGTCAACCTGAAGACCGCCGAGAGCCAGATCTTTGGCGGCTGCATCATGGGGGTCTGCGGGGCCCTGATGGAAGAGCGCATCATGGATCAGCAGACCGGCCGGGTGCTGAACGCCGACATGGAGTTCTACAAGCTGGCTGGAATCGGCGACATCGGCGAGATCGTGGTGAAGATCAACACCGAGCCGCAGTTCGACAAGCGCGGCGTGATCGGCCTGGGCGAGCCGGCTTCCATCGGCTTGCTGGCGGCCATTTGCAACGCCGTGGCCAATGCCATCGGGGTGCGGGTGCCTAACGCGCCGATGACGCCTGAACGGGTGCTGGCCGCCCTGGAAAGGAGGAACGCCTAAAATGCAACCCTTCGAATACGCGAATCCGACCACAGTGAAAGAGGCGGTGGGGCTGCTGGGGAACAAGTGGGACGAGGCCGCGGTTCTGGCCGGCGGGACCGACCTCATCAGCCTGATGAAGGACTACGTCTACTCGCCCAAACGCCTGGTGAACATCAAGAACATCAAGGAGCTGGGCGGGATTCGGGCCGACAAAGCGGGCCTCCGCATCGGCGCGGCCGCGACCATCGACGAGCTGGCGGAGAGCCCGCTGGTGGCGAAAAACTTTCCGTCGCTGGCGCAAGCGGCTCGCGGCGTCACCAGTCCCCAGATCCGCAACATGGGGACGGTGGGCGGCGATCTCTGCCAGAGGCCGCGCTGCTGGTATTACCGCGATGGGCAGGGACTGCTGGCCAGCCCCGGCGGCCGGTCGCTGGTGACCAACGGCGAGAACAAGTATCACGCCATCCTGGGCAACGGCGGGCCGGCCAAGTTTGTCAGCGCGTCGAGCCTGGGGCCGGCGCTGATCGCGCTGGGGGCCACTCTCACGCTGCAGTCTTCGTCGGGCAGCCGCAAGGTGGCGGCGGACAAGTTCTTCGTTACGCCGTCGGCGGAGGGCTCCCGGGAGATCGCGCTGCTGCCCAACGAGCTGCTGACCGAGATCCTGGTGCCCATGGGCGGCACGAAGAACGCCACCTATGAAGTCCGGCAGAAGGAAGCGCTGGACTGGCCGCTGGCCACCGCGTCGGTCGCCCTGAAGATGAGCGGATCGACGGTCTCCAGCGCGCGCGTGGTGTTGGGCCACGTCGCTCCCATGCCTTGGGCGGCGACGCAGGCCGATCAGTTCCTGGCGGGCAAGTCGCTCACCGAGGCCGTGGCCGAGGATGCGGCCAAGGCCGCGCTCTCCAACGCGACGCCGCTCAGCCAGAACGCGTACAAAGTGCAGTTGGCGCGCGTGGCGGTCAAGCGAGCGTTGATGGCCGCCGCCGGCGCCAGGGGGTAGTGACGATGGAACAACCGGCGTTGTCCGTGGTCGGACAGGACCGATGCAGCTTTCTGTACTGGAAGGGTCTGTTCATCGAAGCGGAATGGGATCCCAGCGTGCCGCGGAGCGAACGGATCTTCTGGTGCCAGAAGACCTACAATTGTCTGGGGCCGGACGGCAAGGTCGTCGACGAGTACGAATGCAGCCCGGCCCGCGGCTGTTATAAAGGGTTGTAGGGCGTGTATAATGAAACCTGAGGGGGCATGAGCATGACGAAGTATCTCCTTTTTGTTCTTGTCAGCGGCCTGGTGTTCGCCGCCGGCATTCCCACCAACAGCATTCAGGGCGACTACATCGAGGCCCGCACGGCGGATGTGGTGAATGGTCCGTGCTTCGCCAATTCCGAGGCCGGCCTGGTCGGCGAGCTGGCCGTGTTTGGCTGGAAGGTGAACAAGGGCGCGTGGCAGGGCGTGAGCCTGGACGGGCTCTCGGTGGTGGCGGCGGTGCGCGCCAGCGCCACTCTGGGCGACGTCTATCACTCGGTCTACCCGGTCAAAGCCGTGCTCATCGTCGATGAGCGGGCCACGCCGGAGCAGCGCCTGGCGCTGCGCGGCTTCGCCCAGCGGATGGGCGGCGACCTGTTGCAGGACGTCGTGCGCGTGGACTATCAGCCGATCTCGCTGGATTTCGACGGCGGCGACATCCACAGCATGAAGGCGACTCTGACCGCGGGCAGCCTGGCCAGGATTCAGACCCGGGCCATCCATGCGAGCGATCATCTGTGCCCCAACGTGGAGTTGTGGTATCAGCCCCTGACCAAGGTCAACCACTCGATGCCGGTTTTCGCGCTGGCCCACAGCTTCCAGGGCCAGGGCCTGGGTGCCACCTGGTCCAGCCCGGACAAGCGCAGCTCCTTCGTGGGCAGCTTCGTCACCCCGGCTGAGTAGACTTTCTCTCTCAAGGGAGCCCGGCGGGACGCCTGCCGGGCTCTTTGTGTCTTCACGGGGGCCCGATGCGCTACACTGAGCGAATTGGGGATGGGTGAATCTAAACCGCTTTCGGCGCCCGTACTTAGAGGACGAGAAGAAGGCGCGCAATCTCCGGAGCCCGTCATACGGGATCAAGCCTGGGTGGAGTGTGTCCAACGGGCGGCTTCCGGAGACCAGTCGGGGTTGGCGGCGCTGTACGATCAGTCCAGTCCGCTGGTGTTTGCGATAGCGGTACGGATTCTGATGGACCGGGCCGACGCCGAGGAAGTGACCGTCGATGTGTATTCGCAAGTGTGGCGACACGCCGGATCCTTCGATCGCCGACGGGGCAGCGTGGTGTCGTGGCTGATGATGCTGGCGCGGAGCCGCGCCCTGGACCGGTTGAGGACGCGAGCGTCCCGGGCCCGGCGGGAAGGGCCGGGGCTGGCGGGAGTGCGGATGGTTTCGCCGGAGAATAACCCGGAAGAGGCGGCGGTCGTGGATCAGACCCGGCAGCGGATGGCCGTGGCGCTGGCGGCCCTGGCTCCGGAGCAGCGTGAGGTCATCGAGCTGGCCTACTACTCCGGCTACAGCCACTCGCAAATGGCGGAACGGCTGGGGCAGCCGGTGGGTACCGTGAAGACTCGCATCCGGTTAGGTATGATGAAGTTGCGCGCGGCGCTGGAGACCGCGCCGAAGGCCGCAAACCTGGGGGCGCCGTAATGACGGACGACTGGACCATCGACGAGATCAGGGAACTGGCGGCCTCCTACAGCCTGGGAGCGCTCGACCCGAACGAGGCGCGCGCCTTTGAAGAGCGGCTGCGCGCCGACAGCGGTCTGGCGGCCGAAGAAGTGCGCGCCTTTCAGGAGACCGCCGCCCGCCTGTCCCTGGCCCTTCCGCCTGTCAAGCCCAGACCGGCGGTGCGCGAAAAACTGCTGGCGCGGATCCAGCCGGCCTCCAGCGAGCCCATGCCTGGGATCCACGTCCTGCGGGCCTCCGAGGAGGGCTGGCGGCAGACGGCCTTTCCGGGCGTCTCCTATAAGCAGCTCTACGTCGATAAGGCCACGGACATGGCGACTTCGTTGCTGCGCATCGGGCCCGGCGCGACCTATCCGGGACACCGGCACGCCGAGGTCGAGCAGTGCCTGGTGCTGGAAGGGGACCTGCGGATCGGCGAGCTGGTCCTCCACGCCGGCGACTACGAGCGGGCGCAGGCGGCGACGACCCATCCGCTGATTGAGACCCGCCAGGGTTGCCTGCTGCTGATCATCGCCTCGCGGCACGACGAGCTGCTGGCGTGACCCCCGAGCCCATGACACCCAAAGAGGAACTCCTGGACAATCTGGAACGAGAGTATCAAGCCCTTCAAGACGTATTGCACGGCTTGAGCGCGGAGCAGATACGGCGGCGCGAACTGGGCGATTGGAGCGTCAAGGAGATCGTGGCGCACCTGACGGGATGGCACCGGCAGATGATCCCCGTGCTGGAGCGCATCGCGCGGGGCCAGCATCCCTTCCCCGACGGCTTCCCCTACCAGGATCCGCAGCCGTGGAACGACCGGTTTGCCGCCGCCAGCGCGGGCCGCACGCCGGAGGCCGTACTAGAGGAATTCGAAGAGTCCCACCGCGATTTTGCCGCTGCTGCTGCGGCGATCCCGGACCTGCGCCTGAAGCCCGGACGCACGGCCCATCGGATCGTCCATCTCAACGGCCCCGATCACTACCGGCATCACGCCGGGCAGATCGCGGCCTGGGCCCGGAAATAGCCGCCGTTACTGTTTGCTCAGGCGCCGGAAATACTCGGCGACGGAGTTGGCGTAGCCCGCCGGGACCGGCTCGGAAGCCCCGCTGCGGACGCTGGAGCCCTGCTTCTCCTCGAGCTTGCGGCGCAACTGGAGCTCGAGTTGTTCGAGCGAGCCCAGCACCTGCGAATTCAGTCGCTCCAGCAGCTCGGGGTTGCCGGGGAAACGCTTGGGGTCGAGGCGCTGCATCTCGCGGATCAAGTCCTGGACCTCGCGCGCCATGTCGGGATCGTCGCGGAGACCTTCGCGCATGCGGCCCAGGTCGCGCATGCCTTCGCGAAAGAGCTGCTCGACCGCTTCCAGACTCGGGCCGCGGTTCTCCGAGCCTTCGATGCCCCCCCGCCCGCCGGGCATCCGGGTTTCGCCGGTGTTCATGGCGCGATAGCCGCCCGGTTCGCCGCGTTGCTGGTCCGACCCAGCCTGGCGCGGGTCGCCCTGGCCGTTGCGCTGGCCGCCCGGCTGCTGCCCCGGCTGGCCGGACTGCTGTCCCTGGCCCTGCTGGCCTTGCTGCCCGGGCTGCTGGCCTTGGCCCTGCTGGCCCTGTTGGCCCTGGCGGCCTTGCTGCTGTCCCGGCTGGCGGCCCTGCTGCCCCTGTTGACCCTGCTGGCCCCCGCGCCGTAGTTGCTCCATCTGGCGGCGCAACGATTCGGCCTGTTGCAGCGCCTGCTCCAGCGCCTTGTCGCCGCCGGGCTTGCCGCCGCGCTCCAGCCCCGCCTGCATCTCGCGCATCTTGTCGCGCAGGTTGTTGAGGGCTTCGGTTTGCCGGGCCTCGCGCAGCGCGGTCATGCCGCCATAGCCGCGGCGCAGCGCGTCGGCGTTGGTCTCCATGTTACGGGCAACTTCCTTCCCTTGCAGGTCGCCCAGCGCTTCCCGCATCTTGTTGGAAGTGGCGCGATCCGTGCCGGCCAGCGCGCGCGCCGCCGCCTGCATCTCCTTCTCGAGTTGCCGCAGCTCTTTGGCGAGCTGCTCCTTTTCGCCGGCCAACTGCTCGGCCTTCTCGCGCGACGGGCCGTTCTGGCCCTGCCGGGCGTATTCCTGGACCAGCCGGCGGTTGAAGTCCTGCTGCTTGTCCGCCAGCTTTTCGCTCTGCCGGACCATGTCCGACATCTTCTCGCCCGACTGCTCCTGGCGCATGCCGGAGAGCAGGTTCCGGGCTTCCTGAAGGCGCTCGGCGGCGCGGCGCGCTTCGGCCTCGCTTGGCGGCGAGCCATTCTGGCGCGAGGAGGAGGCGTTCTGCATGTCCTTCGTGGCCTGGCGCAGGCGCTCCAGGGCCTGCTCCAACTGCGACGACTGACGGCCGGACTGGCCCTGAGATTGGCCCTGGGACTGAGATTGCGATTGAGACTGCGACTGGGATTGAGACTGCTGGCCACCCTGCGACTGCGACTGGGACTGGCTGCGCTGCAAGTTCTGCGAGCTGCGCGCCATCTGCTCCATCTTCTGCTGTAACTGTTCGGCCTCGCGCCGCAGCATCTCCTGCTGCCAGCGCTTCTCGAAGGACTGCTGGTTTTTCTTCTGCTGGTCGGCCAGCTCCTGCTGGCGGCGCGCCAGTTGCTCCAGCTTCTGGAGGGCCTCGTCGATCTCCTTCTGGCGCTGCTCGGCGGATTGGGGCGCCGTTTCGGACTCGTACTGGTTCTTTTCGGTGTCGAGCTCCAGGTCGAACAGGTTCTCCAGATCCCGCCCGCCGTTGCCGCCGCCTCCGCCCCCGCCGCCGCGATTGCCGAATGCCACCTGGATATCGCGGAAGGTGGCTTCGGCGCGCAGCAAGTGCTGCAAGGCCTTCTGCTCGGGCGAGAGCGCGTCCTGCCATTGCAGGGCGCGCAGCTTGTCGCTGGCCGCGCCCATGGCCTCGACGGCCTTCTCCATGTCCTGAACGAAGCTCTTGAACTCGGCGTTGGCGCCGGCCAGCTCGCGGCTCTTCATACGGCTGGCGAGCGACTTGGCCTGATCGCGGAGCTTGGACTGCACGCCGGCCAGAAACTTGGCGTTCTCCGCGGCGAAGCCGGCATCGTGCTTGGTGTCCTTGATCTGGTTCCAGGTGGCGGCGATGATGTCCTTCTGGCGCTTGGAGATCTCGTCCTCCTGCTGGCCGCCGCCGCCCATGCCGCCGGACTGCTGCGATTGGGTGTAGTTCTTCTCGAAGGGCTGCGTCTCAATGAAGTAGATGTCGGTGCTGGAGGTCTTGCGGGCGTCGCGCGCGGTGGCGTACAGGCTGACGATATCGCCGGGGGTGAGCTTGAAGTCCTCCAGGTTGATCTGGGTCTTGCCGTCGGCCACCTTCTGCCCCTTGCCCTGCAGGAAGGAGACGGTCTTCTCCGGTCCGGCATTCACCGAATAATGGAGCTTCAGCTCCTGGAGTCCGAAATCGTCCTCGCCCTCGACCGCCACTTCCACCTCCTCGATGGGACTGGCCTTGGCGTCGCGGCCCGGCTTGCGGATGCGCACCAGCGGGGGACGGTCCTGCTGGGCTTCGATGAAATAATCGTCGCTGAGGCGCACTTCTTCGCCCTGCTCGATGGCGGCGATATGGTAGACGCCGTCCTTCTTCAGCGTGAGGGAGGCCTTGCCGTTGCTCAGGGGAATGCGCTCCTTGTCGTCGACCACCAGCACGGCGAGGGCCAGCGGCCGGTCGGTCTCCAGCGACAACTCGGCGATGGTGCCCTCGACGGCGCGGAGATCGCCGCCGGGGTCCTCCACCTGCGGCGGCAGCCCGCTCCAGGAAGGATAATCGTACTTGACGCGGATGCGCTTGATCGAAGGCAGATCGACGACAGTAAGTTTGTACGTGCGGGAGCGGATGCGGGCGGCGTCGATGTAGTATTCGAGCGACTCGGGGACGCCGGCGAGGAGGAATTCGTGGCCGGCCGCGCCCAGGCGCGGGCGCATCACGGTCTCTTCCCACTTGGAGGCGCTGGCGTAGCGGACCAGCAGGCGCATCCGGTCCGGCGCAAAGCCGGTCACCTGCGCGCTGATCAACTGATCCGACCGCTTGCGAACGGTGCGGTTGCCGGGCTGAACCTGGATATCGTAGAACGGACTGGACTCGATGCGCGGCGGACCGGCCCACAGCAGCGACGTGCCGTAGCCCCAGAATCCCGGGCCGGCCGCGCCCAGCCAGACCAGCACGGCGATGGCGCCGGCGGCCAGCGAACCCAGTCCCACAATGGCGCGCTGCGCAGCCACCTGGCGGGGCTCGGCCTGGCGCGCGGCTTCCAAAGCGTCGGCGGCGACCAACTCGATGAACGGATCATCCTTGGAACGCTCGGCGAAGGTCAGCAGACGCTCGCCGAAGTGCGGGAACTTCTGCTCAGCCCGCTGGGCGGCACGGCGGGCGTTCAGCCGGAGCAGGGGGACGAGCAGGCCAAAGCCCGCGGCCAGAGCCAGCGCGATCACCAGTACCGTGCGGGAAAAGACCAGGCTGCCGGCGGAGAACGCAAAGGAATTCGCGATCAGGACCAGGACGACCGTGAGGGCCAGGGCGGCGGCGGCGGTGATGGCGGCTCCGCGGGTCCAGGCCAGCAACCGCAAGCGCCTTTCGACCCTGCGGAGGTATTCGTTGAGCAGATCCAGCGGATTCATGCGTCCCCTTTCTCCACTGCCAGATGCCGGTTTCCGACCACCGTCTCGGCCACCGAGAGCAGCAATGCGGCCAGCATCAGGTACCACCAAAACGACAGGGGCTTCTTCTCCGGTTCGACGCCGGCGCCCGGCCCGGCGTTACCTTGCTGCGGAGACCCCTGCCCTGTATTCTGCCACAACGCCAGCGTCTCCGCGGAAAGCACCTCCAGGTCGCTCTCCCTGCGGTCGGCGTTGACGGCCACCAGCTCGTGCCGGCCGCTGGGCCGGCGCACGTCCCAGAAGCCCTGGGCCGTGAGGGCCAGGGACAGGGCCTTGGCCCCCTCTTCCAGGGTGAGGGCGCGGCGTCCGGCCGGATCCAGCACCTCCACGGCCGCGCCACGCTCGGCGGCGCTGCGCAGCTCCACATGAGCGCCGACCGTCAGGCTGGCGCTCCCTTCATCCAGACGTCCCAAATGCCGGGAGGTCTCGACCACAAACGGCACAAACGAGGCGTGCAGCGGGAAATCGTTGGCGATGTTGTCGAAGGTGGAGGTGAAGACCAGGGCGCGGCCCTCGCCAATCTGCTTTTCCAGAACCAGGGGGGTGTCGTCGGTCAGCTTGGCCAGTACCCGCGCCTTCCCCGGCTCCACGCGGATGGACTGGTAGAACTTCACGGCGTCCCAACGTGTGTCGCCGCGGAAAGAGGCGTGCGCCGGATCGAACCAGGCGATGGCCCGGAAACGCTCGCCCTCGCGCGCCGAGTAGCGCGATTCCAGGATGGCTTCGTCGAAGACCGGCACGCGCTGGCCCTGCCCGGCGAAGCGGCCCAGCGAGATCCAGACCGAGCCCCCGCCGCGCACCCAGGTCTTGAGCGAGTCTTCGAATCCGGAAGGGAGCGAGCCCAGGTCGGAGAGGACCACCAGCGCGTACTTGGAGAGCTGGACGCCGGCAGCCTGCTCGGAGTGGACGGCGTCCATGACGAACGCGCCGTCGCTGGCGGCGTCCAGCGCGGTGCGGAAGTAGAGCACGCCGCGCTGGTTGCGGCCTTCGTGCAGGAACAGGACGCGGCGCGGATCGGAGCGCTCGGCGGAGAAGTTGAAGCGGTCGTCGTCGGGAAAGGCGTCGGGCGGGTCCAGGCGGATCTGGCCGCGATTCAGTCCATAGCCGGCGTCGAGCGTGAGGAACTCGACCGAGGCGCGGCCGCCGGCGGCAATCTCGACCGGTTTGGAGGCCATTTCCTTGCCGTTGACCAGAAGCGTGACGCGCTTGGTGGCCCGCTCCGTGCCATAGCCGGCGAGCGTGGCCTGGATGCGCACTTTCTTCGGATCGTAGATGCGCCGCGGGGCGCTGACGGTTTCGACGGCGAAGTTCGGGAGGCGGCGGTCGGTCACCGGATGGAGGATCAGCTTGACCTGATCGCCGAGCCGGGTGTCGGCGAAGTTCGGCGGCCAGGAGGACTTCTGCATGTCGGAGAACAGGTGCGCTTCCACCGGAATCCGCGCGGCCTGCGCGATGGAGCGCAGCGCGCGAGCCAGCTCGACGTACGACCCCAGGCCGTCGGACGGCGGCACGGCCTGAACGGCGGCGCGCAAGGTATTGAGGTCGGCGCCGGCCTCGCTCATCATGACCACGCCGGAAGCGATGGCCATGACCTGGGCGCGGTCGGTGGCGGGCCGCAACACGGAGAGCGTGGAGACGGCCTCCTGTTTGGCGCGCTCCAGCCGGTTGCCCTGTCGCATGCTGAAGGAGTTGTCGACGGCCAGAACCAGCAGCTTGCTCTTAGAGCCATCGAAGGCGCCGCTGGACTGGATGAAGGGATTGGCGAAGGCCAGGGCCAACAGCAGCAGCAGCAGGATGCGCAGGGCCAGCAGCAGCAGATACCGCAGCCGGCGATGCTTGATGGAGCTTTGCGTGCGCCGCTCGAAGAACATCAGCGAGCTGAAGGGCAGCGGCACGCTCTTGTGCTGCCGCAGCAGGTGCAGCCACAGCGGCAGGGCGACCGCCAGCGATCCGGCCAGGAACCAGGGGGACAGGAAACCCAACTACAACCTCCCCTGCCGCACGGACAGATACTCGCGCAGCGGCTCGTCGAGCGGGCGTCCGGTGTTGATGAGGAAGCAGTCCAGGCCGGCCCTCTTGGCGGCATCGCGAAGACCCTCGATGTGCGCGTCGATCTTGACGCGGTACTCGGTGCGGGTGTATTCGGGCGACACTTCGAGGCTGGCCTTGCTCTCCATGTCGAGCAGGAGCAGCGGCTCGCGGAAATCGGGCTGGATCTCCTGGGGATCGAGCAGGTGGAAGAGGATGACCTCATTGCCGCGGAAACGCAGCGGCTCGACGGTCTTGATGATCACTTCGGGCTTCTCATAGAAGTCCGAGATCACCACCACCAGGCCGCGGCGGCGCAGGAAGGTCTGGAAGTGGGCAAAGGGCTTGGAAAAATCGGTGTGGGCGCCGACTTCGGCCTTCTCGATGGCGTGCAGCAGACGGAACAACTGGCCCTGGCGCGTGGACGGGGCCACGTACGTTTTCACGTCCTCGTCGAAGATGATGAGGCCGGCGGCGTCGCGCTGCTGGTGGGCCAGGTAGGACAGAGAGGCGGCCAGAAAGCGCGCGTAGTCGAGCTTGTGGACGGCCATGGATCCGAATCCCATGGAGGCGCTGGTATCGAGCAGGATGAGAAGCTGGGTGTTGGTCTCCCCGCGGTAGCGCTTGAGGTAGCAGCGGTCGGTGCGGGCGAAGACGTTCCAATCCACGTGCCGCAGATCGTCGCCCTGCGTGTAGGCGCGGTACTCGGCGAACTCCTGGCTGAATCCGAAGTCCGGGGAACGGTGGAGACCGGCGACGAATCCGTCCACCACGGTCTTGGCGATGAGATCCAGGCCGGAGATGGAGGCGAGGGTGGCGGGGTCGAGGAAGCGCTGGAGCATGGGAGCCTAGAAGAAAAAAGGCAAAAGGCAAAAGGCAAAAATCAAAAGGCAAAAGGAATTAGGAAATTTCCTAATCACTTTTGCCTTTTGATTTTTGCCTTTTGCCTTTTGCCTTTTCATGCCTTAGTTCCTCTCCCCGGGCCGGAGATTTTCCCCTCCTTGTCATTCCCCCCGTGGAGCGCTCTTCCACTCCAGTATCCGGTTCAGGATGTCGTCCTGGGAAAGCCGGTCGGATTCCGCGTGGAAGTTGAGAAGCACGCGGTGGCGGAGCACCGGGCAGTAGAGCGCGCGGATGTCGTCGTAGCTGACGTGATAGCGTCCTTTCATCAGTGCGCGGGCTTTGGCGGACAGCACCAGGAATTGGGCCGCGCGGACGCTCGCCCCATAGTTGACGTACTTTTTCACGAAGTCCGGGGCGGTCGAGTCGGTGGGGCGGCTGGCTCGCACCATGTCGATGGCGTGGCGGGCCACCGATTCGGCGATGGGGACCATGCGGACCAGTTGCTGGAATCCCAGGATCTCCTCGGCCGAAGTCACCGGATCGGCCTGGGCCACGTGAGTGGTGGTGGTGAGGTCGACGACCTGGAGCTCCTCGTCGGCCGTGAGGTAGCCCAGCAGGGTGTTGAACAGGAAGCGGTCGAGCTGGGCTTCGGGCAGCGGGTAGGTGCCTTCCAGCTCGATGGGGTTCTGAGTGGCCAGCACGAAGAAGGGCGAGGGGAGCTTGTAGTTGTTGCCGCGCACCGTGCAGCGCAGCTCCTGCATGGCCTCCAGGAGCGCCGACTGGGTCTTGGGCGGCGTGCGGTTGATCTCGTCGGCCAGCAGGACGTTGGCGAAGATGGGCCCCTGCACGAAGGTCCAGGTGCGATGGCCGGTAGTGGGATCCTCTTCGATGATGTCGGTGCCGGTGATGTCGGACGGCATCAGGTCGGGGGTGAACTGGATGCGCTTGAAGGCCAGCCCCAGGGTTTGGGCCATGGTGCGGACCAGCAGCGTCTTGGCCGTGCCCGGCAGGCCGGTGATGAGGCAGTGGCCGCCCACAAACAGGGAGATCATGACCTGCTCGAGCACCTCTTCCTGGCCGACGATCACGCGCCGCACCTGGCGCACGATCTCCGCCTGGACCTCCCGGAAGCGCGCGATCCGGTTCTTCAACTGCTCGGTTTCCATCCCTGTCAGGGCCAGTGTGGACATTCGGGTTTATTTCTCTCCTTGCGCCAGCTCCAGCAGCAGCTTCTGCGCCGGCCGGTAGCCGGGCGCCGCTTCGAGCGATGATATGACTTCTTCCTTGGCCAGGTCGTTGCGCCCCGCCTTGCGATACGCGGCCGCCAGATTGTAGTGGGCCGAGGCCGGATCCAGCGTCTTCATGGCGATCACGGAGCGGTACTCCCGGATGGCGCCCTCGAGGTTGCCGTCGTTGAGCCAGAGACCTCCCAGGCGGCGGTGCGATTCTTCGTCATGCAAATAGATAAAGTTTAGCCTGAGCAGGGCCGCGGCCGCTTCCTTGTTCCGGCCCGCCTCCTCCAGCAAGGCGGACAGCTTCTTGAGGAGAGCGGGATGGCGGCCGCCGGTCTGGGAGTAGCGGGCCAGCTCGGCGATGGCGCGCGTCTTGTCGCCCTTGGCCAGAAACGCCTCGGCCAGGAACTCGTAGGCGCTGCCGGCCTCGACATAGTCCGGGTAGAGATCTCGGATGGCGCCGGCCTCCTGGATCACCTCGTCGTGCTTTCCGGCTTTGGCCAGCTCGCTGACATGGCGCAGCTTCTTGCGCCACTCCTCGAAACCGTCGATGGTCTTCTTGTTCGCGGCTTCCAGGGCGGCGATAAAACGCTTGTCGAACTCCTCCGGTTTCAAGCCGAGATGCTTCTCGATGACGGCGGGCGTGGAGGCGCCCTGGGCGTAGGAATGCATCATGTCGAGAAGCTTGGGATAGCCCCAGTGTTCGGCGATGTAATCGCAAATGCGCCCGGCTTGAAAGTAGGACACCACCACCTGCTGCGGATAGCTGGGGCGGATGAAGCCGCGGTCCAGGTCGGCGACCGGCAGCAGCTTCTTGTTCTTGATGGCGGAAAGGGCGTGGGGATCGAGACGATCTCCCCAGTCGGGCGAGATGGCGGTTTCCTCGTGCACTGCCATGCCTTCGGTGAACCACCGCGGAACGCGATGTTGGGTGGCGGCCAGAACGAAGACGTGGCTCATCTCGTGCCACAGCGTGCTGGCCCAGTGGAACTTGCCGGGTTCGCGCCCGGAGGGGCTGTCCATGGCGACCACGTAGCCGAAGGTGACGCCCAGCGCGCCCAGACCGGGCATGCCCATGGTGCGGACGGCAAAGTCCTCGTGGTTGGGGTAGACTTCCAGTTGCACGGGTCGCTCTAGCTTGAACCCATATTTATCCTGGTAGGTGCGGATGCAGCGGTCCAGCTCGGCCTGGAAATAGGGCTGGAGCAGCTCGGATTCCTTGCGGTGCAGCCGGAGGATGGTGGTGGGAGTCTTGAAGGTCGCGTAGTTCTTGTAGGTGTCCATCAACAGCAGCGTATTGGTGGTGGGCTTGTCGGTGTGGCCGTTGTTGTGGGCCATCTCCAGATGGCTGCGGGCTTCCTCTTCCTGCCCGAGGCGCATCAGGTTGATGCCGAGCTGCGAGCGGGCCGCCCACAGATCGGGCTGCAGCGCGATGGCCTTGCGGTAGAAAGCGATGCCCTCTTCGTAGCGGCGGTTGATCACGAAGAAGTGGCCGGCGGTGGCGTAGGCCTCGCCGTAGGCGGGGTTCTTTGCCAGGATGCGGCCGATCCAGGGGGTGTCCTTCTTGTCCTCGAGCCAGTCGATGGTGGCCAGGATGGCCATGGCATCCAGGGCTTCGGCCGAGATCTTCAGCGCTTTCCCGGCCTCCTCGGCCGCTTTCTTCGGATTGTTGTCCTCCAGCGCGAGGCGCGCCAGCAGCTCCTGGGCTTCGAGGTGCTTGGGGTCGGCTTTGAGCGCTTCCTCGGCCAGCTCGACGGCCTTGTGCTCGAAGTTCTCGGCCAAGATCAGGGCCATGCCGGTG
>JACOSH010000062.1 GCA_016178945.1 Acidobacteriota bacterium | reverse complement strand
GTCCAAACTTCGGCAGCCGGGGATTTGTCGCGCTCTCGAAAATGCCGGCGCTGCGAGGAATCGGCATTAGTTGTAAGAACGTGGACGACCAGGCGCTCTCTACCTTGCCCGATTTTCCCTCGCTGCGGGAGCTCACACCGATTGAGGTGAAAGATGACGGTTTCCGTCACGTCGGCCGCTGCGCGCGGCTGGAGCGGTTGACGTGTATGTATTGCCGCGATACAACTGACCTTGCCACCCAGCACATTGAGCGACTGCCGCTGAAGTACTACTACGCCGGCTTGACGCAGATCACCGACCGGAGTCTGGAGATCCTGGGGCGCATGCCGTCCCTGGAGCAAGTCGAGTTGTATGAATGCAAGGGTGTGACCGACGCGGGTCTGTTATTCCTGGCGGGGCTGCCGCGGTTGCGCGAGGTCCATTTGGATGGGTTGCCGGGCGTGACGCTGGAAGGCACGCGGGTCATGCCCGGGCATGTGCGAGTGAAGTATTCGACCTGAGATGCGCATTCAGCGAACCCCAAGTCCCGAAGCCAGGAGCCGGCGCTAGACGCCGGCAGCCACGTCCGCACTACGGTGCGCGCTTCCCCGCGGCGCTACAACACGTCACGACGACATCCATTCTTGAGGCTTTCCCAGGCGAGTTGATTACACGCTAGGGACGGGATCAAGTTCATCCTGTTCTGCGGAGTGACGGGAACGGCTCACTGCCCTCGATCGGCAGAGGTTCATGTGGCTCATCTCGACCGGCGTTGCCTCCTGCTCGGGATTCTGCAACTCGCTCCGCTTCGCCCATTCGTCCGTCGCTTGTACGCATCTGAAACTGCTCCGCTTTGGCAGGAGCGAACGTTTTCGGTTCCGCTGTGCCTGAAGACTGTTGACGGCCTATACGTCAATGCCGTATCGTGAAGAACGTGATCGCCGAAATCGTAAGCCTGTCGGGATACGAATCTCAGGTATCGGCGCTACTGAACGAGGAAGAGCGGATGGCGATGGAGTTCTTCATCGCCTGCGCGCCGGAAGATCATCCGGTTATCCCGGGCGCCGGCGGCTTTCGGAAGGCCCGCTGGTCACGACGCAAGGGGAAGAGCGGCGGCCTACGGGTGGTTTATTTCTTCCTGGCCGAACCGGGGCGGATCTACATGGCTGCGATAGAACCTGTCGGCGGCCGATCGGAACGTGCTCGCAAGACTCGCGGCGCAGATCAAAAAAGCGGCAAAGGGAGGGCAATAATCATGGGCGTGCGGAATTCGAGCGCCGGGGCGAGGCGAAGAACCAAACTCGGCCTGGCGCTGGAGCGAGGCGCCAGAGAAATTCTGGCCCACTCAAGGGGGAGGCGAGGCTGCCTACACGGCGTATCGTGCTGCCAGACGAGGTCGATGTGAAGCGTATCCGGACCAAGGCGCGCATGTCGCAAGCACAGTTTGCCCGTGCGTTTTGCATCAATCCGAGGACGCTGCAGGAATGGGAGCAAGGGCGACGAAGGCCCGACGCTACGACCCGCGCATACCTTGTGGTCATCGCCAAGAACCGGGAGGCGGTGTTAGACGCGCTGGCGTCCTAACTCATTATAGAAAGCGCAACGTCACGAGACTGATCTGTGACGGAGCGGGTACGTTTCTGTCGCCGGATCCCTACCGCCGGTGCGCGGCGACGACGCGGTAAAGGTCCGTCCGCACCACGGTACGCGATTCCCGCAAACGGTCGACGTACTGCGTGTAATTGCGATTCGGAGCCACCTTGGCGAAGACCGCGGGGTTGCCGAAGCCGCCACCTGCCCCTGCACCTCCACCGCCGCCGGTCGCGCCGCCCGGGCCGGGGCCGCCCACGGCGCTGGCCAGACTCTTGTGGAGAGTGGTTTCGGTACCCGTCCAGGGAAGAGAAGTCCCGCTCGGGAACACCAGGTGGCCGGAGGACCAGCCCTTGATCGCGCCGTTCTTGACTCTCTCCGTATTCATGGGCAGCCTGACCTCCCGGTTCAGCGCGGTCAGATCCGGGTTGCGGCCCTCGGCGACTTTGATGCGCTGCACCACGAGGTAGTCGCCTTCACTGGATTGATAGTCGGGCGTCATCTCGTGGACATGGGAAAGCGTCGAGCCGGTCACCGTGCTCAACTCGCGCGCCTTCGCAATGTAGTCGGCGTAGACCATGCCGGTGGCCTTGCGATACAACTCATCGCGCTTGGCCGGGTCGGGATCGGCGGGCGGTCCGTTGGTGACGGCGACCAGTACGAAGTTTGCCTGTGGGGCATTGACGCCGGCGTAAGTGGCTTGCCGCAGGCTGATCCCGATCAGGTTGGAATCGGCGTTGAGGCGCTCGCGCGCCGCCTTGGCTCCGGGACCGGACTTGTTCCATGCAATAAACGCGGCAATCTTGTCCGCTGGGACTCTCAAGTAGAGGGCGCTGGCATAGCGCGTGTTCTGGTTCGGTTGGGGCTGGGGGTAGGCGGTTCCGGCCGTGAAAAGCAGGGCCAGGGCCGCCGGGATAGCAGTAGTGGGTCTGTTCATGAGCTCTCCTTGTAAGCCAGAACGTCCGTTTGGCCATCCTAGGGTAGGCACCGAGTATACACCCGATCACGGCGACAAACGGAGAGGCATGAGACAGGCCGTGACGCGCCTGGCGTATCGCCGGTGCAGATCTTCGTTCAGCAGCCATGAGCCGCCGGCTCTCCAGTTATCGGACCGCCGAAACTGTCCAGAGAACGGCGTCCCCCGCGGAGTCCTCCGTTGGGGCCCGTTCCCGTTCTTGGCGTGTCTCCACGCGGTTGACAACACAGGAAAATCTCCGCTATCTTTCTAATTATCCGGGCTATCAGAGGCTTCCTCCCAGCATCGCTTGTAGCTGGGGGTGCCCCTGGGGGCTCGGGTAGGCGCCTCTACCGTACGCCGCTGCCGGCGCGGGAAAAGGCAGGGAGGCCTTATGGCCAGCAACCAGAAACCGCAACCAACCGAATCCGACAGCCTCACCGGCGAATCGGATTACGAACACCTGCTGGAGGACTACAGCCACTTTGCCCCGCCCTCGGAAGGCGAGGTCCTGAAAGGCACCGTCCTCAAAGTTACCGCCCAGGAAGTGATCATCGACTTCGGCTACAAGTCCGAAGGCCTGGTCCCCATCGAACAGTTTCTCAACCCCGACGGCACTGCGCGCGTGCAGACCGGCGACCACGTCGACGTGATGATAGAGCACGGCGAGTGGCCCGAAGGCTACGTCCTGCTCTCGCACGAGAAGGCACACCGCATCCGCGTCTGGGACGATCTGGAGAAGGCCTTCCAGGAGCAGTACACTATCTCCGGACACGTCCTGGGCCGCGTCAAAGGCGGGCTCTCGGTGGACGTCGGGGTGCAGGCCTTCATGCCCGGTTCGCAGCTCGACGCCCGCCCGGTGCACAATCTGGACAGCTTCATCGCCCAGGACATCCCGGTCAAGATCATCAAGCTCAACCGCCGCCGCGGCAACGTGGTGGTCTCCCGCAAGTCCGCTCTGGAGCAGGAGCTGGCCGCGCGCAAGACCGAAACGCTGCAGCGTCTGGAAGAGGGCGCGGTGGTCACCGGCGTGGTCAAGAACCTCACCGACTACGGCGCCTTCATCGATCTGGGCGGAATCGACGGCCTGCTGCATGTCACCGACATGTCGTACACGCGCGTCGGGCACCCCTCCGAGATGCTCCATTCCGGCGACGAAATCACCGTCAAGGTCCTCAAGTTCGACCGCGAGCGGGAGCGCGTCTCGCTCGGGATCAAGCAGCTTCAGCCCGATCCCTGGCTCAGCGTGCGCCAGCGTTACCCGGCCGGCAACCGCGTGTTGGGACGCGTGGTCAGCGTCACCGACTACGGCGCTTTCGTTGAGATCGAACCCGGTGTCGAGGGCCTCATCCACGTTTCGGAGATGACCTGGTCGCGGCGCATGAAGCATCCCTCCAAAGTGGTCAAGCCGGGGGACCAGGTGGAGACCGTGGTGCTGGAAGTGCACGCCAAGGAGCGCCGCATCTCCCTAGGCCTCAAGCAGCTCGAGCCCAATCCGTGGTCGACTATCGAGGGGCGCTACAGCGTCGGCTCGGTGGTCGAGGGCCGCGTCCGCAACATGACCGATTTCGGCGCTTTCGTCGAGATCGAGGAGGGCATCGACGGCCTGGTGCATGTCTCGGATCTCTCCTGGACCAAGCGCGTGAAGCATCCCTCCGAGATGCTGCGAAAGGGCCAGATCATCCAGGCTGTCATCCTGGCCATCGACGCCAAGGGCAAGCGTCTCTCGCTGGGCGTCAAGCAGTTGCAGCCCGACGCCTGGGAGTCGTTCTTCCAGAACCACCAGGTGGGCGATGTGGTGCGGGGCCGCGTCTGCCGCCTGGCGGCATTCGGCGCCTTTGTCGAGCTGGCCGAGAGCGTCGAAGGGCTGTGCCACAATTCCGAGGTGCCCGGTTACTCTCCGCGCAAGATGGAGGAGCCGCCGCTGGCGGTGGGCCAGGAATACGATTTCAAAATCATTAAGATGAATGAAGTGGAGAAAAAGATCGGCCTGAGCCTGAAAGCCATCGCCGACGACGAGGAGCGGACGCGCCTGGAAGACTACCAACGTCAGGCCGCCGCCGCCACCAGTACGATCGAAGAAGTGATGAGTCTCAAGGATCGGACACCGGAATAGCGCGCCGTGACGGGGAGGCCGGCAGCCGCCCAGGCGGTTGCAATCGGCCACGGATTCACGCGATACTGCCAGAGAAGCGGCGAATTGAGGAGAAATCACCCATGACCAAAGCGGATCTGATCGAGGAAGTTTCTCGTGTAGTCGAGATGACCCGGAAGGAAGCTGAGGTCATCGTGGAGGCCATCTTCGCCAGCATCGTGCGCGCCCTGCGCACCGGCGACAAGATCGAGATCCGCGGATTCGGCAGCTTTCGGACGCGCCAGCGCCAGCCGCGTGTCGGGCGCAATCCCAAGACCGGCGCGCGGGTGGAAGTCCCCGCCAAGAAGATCCCCTATTTCAAGCCCAGCAAGGAACTGAAGGACATCGTCAACAACCCCAGCGCCGCGCCGGCCCCGGCCGCGGCGGACCCGGCCGCCGCCAACTGATGGATCACCTGTGGAGTCCGTGGCGCTACCGCTACGTCACCCGGGCGACGGGCCAGACCGCCTGTATTTTCTGTGAGAAAGCCGCCCCCGGACCGGATCGCGAAAACCTGGTCCTGTTTCGCGGACGGCACAACTTGGTCCTGCTGAATCTCTACCCGTACACCAACGGCCATCTCATGATCGCCCCCTACGCCCACGTGGCCACGCTGGAGGAAGCCGGCGGCGAAGTTCTGGCCGAGATGATGCTCCTGATCCGCCGCGCCGAGATCTGTCTACGCGCGGTTTATCACCCGCAGGGCTTGAACATCGGAATGAACCTGGGCGAGTGCGCCGGGGCCGGCGTGGCCGGCCATATCCACATGCACGTGCTTCCGCGCTGGACGGGCGACTCCAATTTCATGACCACCGTGGCAGAAACCCGGGTGATGCCCGAGAGCCTCGAGACGACCTACGAGAATCTGGCCGCGGCCTGGAGCGCGGCTCACACCGCGGCCGGCGAAGCCGGCGCCTGAACGGCCCGGCGCCTGCCGAACCGCTCCTGCATGGCCGCCATGTAGGTGTACACCACCGGGGTCAGATACAGCGTCACCAGTTGCGAGAACACCAGCCCGCCCACCACCACCAATCCCAGCGGCTGGCGGGCCTCGCCGCCCGCGCCGTACCCCAGCGCGATGGGCACCGCGCCCAGCAGGGCCGCCATGGTGGTCATCATGATCGGCCGGAAGCGGGTCAAGCAGCCCTCGTAGATGGCTTCCAGCGGGGCCATGCCGGAACGCTCGGCCTCCAGCGCGAAGTCGATCTGCATGATCGCGTTCTTTTCCACGATCCCGATGAGCATGATCAGGCCGACGAACGCATAGATGCTCAGATCCAGGTGGAAGAGGAACAGCGTCAGCAGCGCGCCGAAGCCCGCCGAGGGCAGGCCGGAGAGAATCGTCAGCGGGTGGATGTAGCTTTCATACAGGATGCCCAGCACGATGTACACCACCAGAATGGCCACGATCAGCAGCACCCACAGATTGGTCAGCGAGCCCTGAAAGGCCCTGGCCGCGCCCTGAAAGGTGGTGCTGATGGTGGACGGCAGCGTCTCGCCGGCCACCTGTTGCACCTGCGAGACCACGTCGCCCAGCGAAGCGCCCGGCCGCAGGTTGAACGATACGGTCACCGCGGGAAGCTGCCCGTAGTGGTTGATGGTCTGCGGGCCGGTGTCCAGATCCACTTTCGCCAGAGTGTCGAGCGGGATCAACCGCCCGCTGACCGACTTGAAGTACAACAGCGACAGCGCGGCCGGATCGGCCTGGTACTGGGGCTTGAGCTCCAGCAGCACCTTGTATTCGTTGATGGCCGCATAGATGGTCGAGACCCAGCGCGGTCCGTAGGCGTCGTAGAGGGCGTTTTCGATCTGCTGGGCGTTCACCTGGACGGCGGCGGCCTTGTCGCGATCGATCTTCACGTTCACCTGCGGGCTCTGGATGGCCAGGTCGCTGGTGACGTCCTGCACGTTGGGCAACTGTTCAATGGCCGCCGTCAGCTTCCCGGCGGCGGCGTACAACTCCGGCTTGTCGGGCGAGTAGAGCGAGAACTGGTAGACGCTCTTGGTGACCTGGCCCCCGACCCGGATGGTCGGCGGGTTCTGCAGGAAGACGCGCATTCCCGGGATCGCCGCCAGCTTGGGACGCAGGCCCTCGATGACGTCGTCCACCAGGATCTTCCGCTCCGAGCGCGGCTTCAGATGCACCACCAACTGGCCGTAGTTGGGCCCGCCCAGAGTCGACGCCGAGGCGCCGCCCACGCTCGAGACCAGCGATTCGATGTTCGCATCCTGGCGGAAGATCTCGGCGATCTCGTTTTGGTATTTCACCATCTGGTAGAACGAGGTGCCCTGCGCGGCTTCCGTGACGGCAAAGACCTGATCGGTGTCCTGGTCCGGGATGAAGCCCTTGGGGATCTTCACGAACATGTACCCGGTGGCGATCAGGATCGCGACCGAGAAGGCCAGGGTCGCCGCCCGGCGGCGCAGAACCCATTTGAGAGTCAGTTCGTAGACCTTTAGCATCCCCTCGAAGAACCGCTCCGTGATGCGGTAGAACCAGGAATGCTTCTGCTCGCGGGAAGAGCGCAGGAAGCGGCTGCACAGCATCGGCGTGAGGGTGACCGACACCACGCCCGAAATCAGGATCGCCACGCAGATGGTGACGGCGAACTCCTTGAACAGGCGCCCCAGAACCCCGCCCATGAACAGCACCGGGATGAAGACCGCCGCCAGCGACAGCGTCATCGACACGATGGTGAAGCCGATCTCGTAGGACCCTTTCAGCGCCGCCAGCATGGGCCGCTCGCCCAGCTCGATGTGCCGGACGATGTTCTCCAGCATGACGATCGCGTCGTCGACCACGAAGCCGATCGACAGGATCAGGGCCATCATGGAGAGGTTGTCCAGGCTGTAGTCGAGCAGGTACATGACCGCGAAGGTGCCGATGATGGAAAAGGGCAGGGCCAGGCTGGGGATGATGGTGGCCGACATGTTGCGCAGGAACAGGAAGATCACCATCACCACTAGTCCCAGCGTCAGGACCATGGTGAACTGCACGTCGTGGTAGGACTCGCGAATGGTCTCGGAGCGGTCGTACAGGATGTCCATGCCGACGGTGGGCGGGATCTCGGCCTTGAAGGTCGGCAACAGGCGCTTGATGCCGTCGGTGACCTCGATGGTGTTGGTCCCCGGCTGGCGCTGGACGGCCAGCACCACCGCGCGCTCCCCGCTCTTGCGCTTGTAGAACCAGGAGGCGGTCTTGTCGTCCTCGACGCTGTCGATGACGCTGCCCAGCTCCTCCAGGCGCACCGGCGATCCCCGGCGGTAGGCCACCACCAGCGGGCGATACTGCGCCGCGCTGGTGAGCTGCCCGGAGGCCATCAGCGTGAACGCGCGTTGCGGTCCCACAATGGCGCCGGTGGGCAAATTGACGTTCCAGGCGCGCAGGGCCGTCTCCACTTCGTTGATGCCGACCTGCCGCGATGCCATGGCGTGCGGATCCAGTTGCACGTGGACGGCGTATTTCTGCGCGCCCAGCACCTGCACCTGCGCCACTCCCGTCACCATGGAGATGCGCTGCGCGATCCGCGTTTCGGCGTACTCGTCCAGCGTCCACAACGGGATCGAGGGCGAGGTCAGGGCCAGGTAGAGGATGGGCTGGTCGGCCGGGTTGACCTTGGTGAAGGTGGGCGGCGTGGGCATCCCCGGGGGCAGCAGGCGCGCGGCCTGGGTGATGGCGGCTTGCACGTCCACGGCCGCGCCATCCAACTGGCGGCTCAGATCGAACTCCAGGGTGATCTGCGTCGAGCCGAGCGAGTTGGTCGAGGTCATCGCATTCAGGCCGGCGATCATCGAGAACTGGTTTTCCAGCGGCGTGGCCACCGCCGCCGCCATGGTCTCCGGACTGGCCCCCGGCAGAGCGGCGGTCACCAGCAGCGTGGGGAAGTCCACGTTGGGCAGATCGCTGACCGGAAGCGAGCGGTAGGCCACCGTGCCGAACAGGGCGATGGCCAGCATCAGCAGCGTGGTCGCGATGGGACGCTCGATGAAGGTCTGGGAGAGGTTCATGGACAGTTGTCAGTTTGTCAGTTTTCAGTTGTCCGTTCTCAGTTGTCAGTTCTCTATGGCGGCGATGGGCTGGTCGACTAACAGGTGCTTTCTTCTGTTCCAGCGTTCCAGAATGGCGGCCATGTAGGTGTAGACCACTGGCGTCAGGTACAAGGTAATGGCCTGCGAGAACAACAACCCGCCGACTACCGCCAGACCCAGCGGGCGACGGGCCTCGCCGCCCGCGCCCCAGCCGAGCGACATCGGCAGTGTTCCGAGCAGCGCGGCCATGGTGGTCATCATGATCGGGCGGAATCGCACCAGGCAGCCTTCGTAGATCGCCTCGCGCGGGCTCTTGCCTTCCTTGCGCTCGGCCTCCAGCGCGAAGTCGATCTGCATGATGGCGTTCTTCTTCACGATCCCGATCAGCATCATCAGGCCCACGAACGCGTAAATGTTCAGGTCGACGTTGAAAATCAGCAGCGTCAGCAGCGCGCCGAAGACCGCCGAGGGCAATCCCGAGAGAATCGTGAGCGGCTGGACGAAGCTCTCGTACAACACGCCCAGCACGATATAGACCACCAGCACCGCCACTACCAGCAGCAGGCCCAGGTTCTTGAGCGAGCTCTGAAAGGCCTTGGCCGTGCCCTGAAAGCTGGTGGTCACGGTGGCCGGCAGCAACTGGGCCGCCAGATCGTCGATGTCGTTTACCGCGTCGCCCAACGCCACCCCAGGCTTCAGATTGAAGGAGATGGTCACCGACGGGAGCTGTCCGGAGTGGTTGATGGTCTGAGGGCCCGCGTCCTGGGTCAGTTTGGCGACCGTGTCCAGCGGCGCCAGGCGCCCGTCGCTGGTCTTGAAGTAGAGCATCGAAAGCAGGTCGGCGTGCGCTTGGAATTTGGGCTCCAGTTCCAGCAGCACGCGGTACTGGTTGCTGGGGGCGTAAATGGTCGACACCCAGCGCGGACCGTAGGCGCTGTAGAGGGCGGCCTGGATCTGCTCGACGTTCAGTTGCAGTGCCGCCGCCTTGTCCCGGTCGATCACCACCTTCACGCGGGGGTTGCGCAGCAGCAGGTCGCTGGAGACGTCCTGGATCCCGTCCATCCGCGCCAGCTCGCGCTCCAGTTTCTGGGCCTCCCGGTACAACTCCTGCGTGTCGGGGCCCTGCACGGTGAATTCATACTGGCTCTTGGAGGGCCGCCCCGAGAGCCGGATCATCTGCGGCACGTTGACGAAGGCCCGGATCCCCGGGATGCCCCCCAGCCGGGCGCGCAGCTTCTCGACGATCTGCTGCACGCTCTGGCCGCGCTCCCGGCGCGGCTTCAATTGGATGAACATGCGGCCTGAATTGTTCCCGCCCATGCCCATCATCGAGCCGCCGCCCGCGCTGGAGGACGCCGCCACCACGTTGGGATCGCCGGCAATGATGTCCGTCACTTGCCTCTGGAGCTGCGCCATTTTGTAGTAGGAGGTTCCCTGCGCGGCCTCCGTCTGCGCGAACATCTGGTCGGTATCCTGGTCGGGGATGAAGCCCTTGGGGACGCGGACGAACAGCCAGCCGGTCGCCGCCAGCACGATCATGAAGACAGCGCCCATCACCGGCCGGTGGTTCAACACCCAGTGCAGGCTGCCGGCGTAGACCCGCACCATGCCGTGCAGGAGGCGCTCCATGGCGCGATTCAGACGCCCCCGCCGCTCCTCCTGGTGCGGGCGGAGGAGCCGGCTGCACAGCATCGGGGTCAGCGTGATCGAAACCACTCCAGAAATCAATACCGCCGCGCAGATGGTGACGGCGAATTCCCGGAACAGGCGCCCCAGAATGCCGCCCATGAACAGCACCGGAATGAACACGGCCGCCAGCGACAGCGTCATCGACACGATCGTGAAGCCGATCTCCTTCGACCCCAGGACCGCGGACTGCAACGCGCTTTCCCCCCGCTCCACGTGGCGAACGATGTTCTCCAGCATCACGATGGCGTCGTCAACCACGAAGCCGATCGACAGGATCAAAGCCATCATGGAGAGGTTGTTCAGGCTGAAGTCGAGCACGTACATGATCGAGAAGGTGCCCACGAGCGAGATCGGCAGCGCCAGGGCCGGGATCAGAGTGGCCGAAGCGTTGCGAAGGAACAGAAAGATCACCAGGATCACCAGCCCCGCGGTCAGCGACATGGTGAACTGGATGTCCCGGAAGGCTTCGCGGATATTCTGGGCGCGGTCGCCCCGGACGCTGAGGTGAACCGAGGGCGGAAGCTGGGCATTGATCGCCGTCAGGAGCCGCCGGATCGAGTCCACGACTTCGATGGTGTTGCTGTTGGGCTGGCGCATCACCAGCAGGGTGATGGCCCGCTCGGTCTCCATCTTTCCATCGGCCTTCAGATAGAGCCAGGAGGCCGTCTTGTCGTCCTCCACGCTGTCGATCACGTTCGCCAGCTCTTCCAGGTATACCGGAGATCCGTTGCGGTAGGCGACGATGGCCCGGCGATAGCCGGCCGCGTTCATGAGCTGCCCGTTGGCCAGAACATTGAAGGCCTGGTGCGGGCCGTTGAGCGCGCCGGTGGGGAGGTTGGCGTTCCACCCCTGAATGGCGCGCTCCACCTCGTTGATGCCGATTTGCTTCGCCGCCAGCTTGCTCGGGTCCATCTGAACGTGCACGGCGTACTTCTGGGCCCCCATCACCTGGACTTGGGCCACGCCGCTGATGGTCGAGATGCGCTGCGCCACCACGGTTTCGGCGTATTCGTTCAACACCCACAACGGCAGGGTCTTGGAAGTCAGACCCAGGAACACCACCGGCGAATCCCCGGGGTTGACCTTGCGGAACGAAGGCGGATTGGGCATTCCCGGCGGAAGCAGTGGCGTCGCCGCGCTGATGGCCGTCTCGACGTCCACCGCGGCGCCGTCCAGGTCGCGCGTCAGGTCGAACTGCAGCGTCACCGAGGTGGAGCCGAGCGAATTGACCGAGGTCATCGCGTCCAGGCCGGCGATGCCGGTAAACTGCCGCTCCAGCGGCGTCGCCACGGACGAGGCCATGGTGTCGGCGCTGGCCCCGGGAAGCTGGGCGCTCACCACCAGCGTCGGGAAATCCACGTTGGGCAAATCGCTGACCGGCAGCGCGCGGTAGGCCAGCACGCCGAACAGCGCGATGGCGGACATCAGCAGGCTGGTGGCGATGGGACGCTCAATGAAGACTGCCGAAATGTTCAAGGTCAGCCCTCTTTTTTCCGCTTTCCAGCCTTGGGCCCGCCGGGACGCCCGTCGCGCACCTGCACGCGGCTGCCCGGCGCCAGCCGCAGGTGTCCGTCGGTCACGATGGTCTCTCCGGGTTGCAGGCCCTGCTCGACCACCAGCTCCTGATCCAACCGGGCGCCGGTCGTCACGGTCCGCGACTCCACGGTCCGATCCGGCTTCACCACGTAGACGAACAGCCCTTCCTGGCCCGTCTGGACCGCCTGGTTGGGCACCACTACGGCAGCCTGTTGGGTGGTGAGACGCAGCACCACCCGCACGAACTGCCCTGGCCAGAGCTTCCGCTCCGCGTTGCTGAAGGTTGCCTTGAGCTTGATCGTTCCGGTGGAGGCGTCCACGGCATTGTCGATGAACGAGAGCACTCCGGTCTCCAGCGTCGCGCCCTCGTCCTGCGTCGTCGCCATCACCGGGAGCTTGCCCAGCGCCATGTACCGCTTGATGGCCGCCAACTGGGACTCGGGGACCGAGAAGGTCGCGTAGATCGGCTGCACCTGGTGGATGGTCGTCAAATCGGTGAGATTGGCCGTGACGATGTTGCCCTGCTTGACCGCCAAGTTGCCCGTGCGCCCGTCAATCGGAGACCGGATGGTGGTGTAGCTCAGTTGCACCTTGGC
>JACOSH010000107.1 GCA_016178945.1 Acidobacteriota bacterium | reverse complement strand
CTGGGTGGCGCAATACCAGTCCGGGGAAGAAAAGCTGCGGCTGGGAATGATCGAGGAGGCCTGTCGCGAGCTGCAATCGGCGCTGGCGGCGGCGGAGTCTTCGAAGGCCGAACGCGAGGGATTGGGAGCCATCCTCGATGCGCTGGGGCGCGCGCAGTTCCAGGCCGGCCGATACCAAAAATCCGCCCACTATTTCGAACGCGCCTTGCGGCTCTGGGAGCGGCCGGCGGACCGCACCGCCACGCTCTGCGGCGCGGGACAGGCCTATCGTGAACTGGGCGAGCTCGGTCGCGCCGAAAGATACGTCCGCGAAGCGGTGGAGATCGCCCCCACCGAGCCGCGGGCCTGGCAGTTGTTCGGCAGCGTGCTCATCAAGCGGAGGCAATATCAAGAGGCCGAAGCGGCGGAACGGAAGGCGCTGTCCCTGGGTGGCTCCGGGATCGCCGCGATCGCCTGGAGCGATCTGGCCGTGCTTCACGAAGCGCAGGGGAGGTACGAGCAATCGGTGGAGGCTCTGCAACGCGCCATTGAGGTTACTCAAGCCGGCCACGCGCGTGCGCGACTGCTCTCGAATCTGGGCGCTGTCGAGCAAAGGCTGCGACGATTCGAGGATGCCGTGGTTCACCTGCGTCAGGCGGTTCAGGAGATGGAATCGGCGGCCGGACCACGCCACCCCGATGTTGCCACCATCATCGAGCTTTACTCGGCTGCGCTACGGCACGCCGGGCGCAGGTCCGAAGCGAAACAGGCAGCCCAGCGGGCGAAGGAGATCCGCTCGCTCTTGGGGGCGACGGTCGACTGGCGCGATGTGAGGTGATCAAACCGGCTACGCGGCAAGATTCGGGGCCACCTCGCGCACATCCAGCACCGGGGAAGTATGGACGATGCCGAACTGGGGGTGGCCGAACTCCAGGTTCATCCCCTTGCCGATGTAGTGCAGCCGGAGCAGGGAGTGGCCCCAGGTGGAGCCGTGCAGCCTGACGCAGGTGGGTTCCGGGCAGTACTTGGGGTGTCCGGAGATGAGCGCCTCTCCGCCGGGGAGGATCTCGACCCGATAGCTGCGGGAGCGGGTCGCCACCTCCAGCAGGGTTCCGGGCGTCAGCGAGTCGGTCTGGATGCCATCTTCCATATCGGATACCTCCTATACGCTCACCACCGGGCAAGGGGATTCGCGAACGATGGCGTAGGCCACGGCGCGCAGCCGGCCGATGATTCCCTTGGCGGTGCTGCGGCCGATCACCAGCAGGTCGGCCTGCTTGTCGGCGGCGATCCCGGCCACCAGCTTGTGCGCTTCACCGGTGTCCACCAGCACTTCGGCCTGAACGCCCATCTTCTCCTTGAGGTTCTCGATGTCCTGGCGGGCGCGGCTGGCCATCTCGACGCGCCACTGAGGGTCGAAGTAGCGGGCCGGGCCGGCTTCCAGAGGCGGCGTGGCGTGCACGATGCTCAGCCGGGCCTGGAAGGCGGCGGCCATCTGGGCGGCCCAGCAGAGGGCGGCATTGCTTTGGGGCCCCAGATCCAGGGCGCAGAGAACATGCCGGAACCCCGGCGAGGCATCGAAGGCGGCGGCCTCCAAGTGCGCGCCCGTCCACACCGGACAATCGGCGTCATGCAGGACTTTGGCGGTGGTCGAGCCCAGAATGAAGCGGCGGAAGGGCCCGTACCCATGGGTGGGCAGGACAATCAGGTTCATCCGCTCGGCGTGGGCCAACTCGATGATTCTGCGGGCCGGATCGCCCTCCAGCACCAGCCGGCGGACGCGCAGGACATCCATTTCGTTCTTGAGGAAGGTCTCCAGGTCCTGCTGCGCCTGCTCGGGGGTGGTGCTATAGGCGCCTCCCAGGGCTTCCAGACCCCCCAGCTCGTAGGGCGGCGGCGCCAGGACATGCAGCATCGTCAGCTCGGAGTCAAAGCGGCGGGCCAGAGCCAGGGCGTAGTGAGCCGCCCCGGTCGAGCGCTCCGAGAAATCCACCGGCAGGAGGATCTTGGCCATTGGCAGCATCGTTAGGGCCTCCCTGAGCTTATAGATGCAATCCAGCGGCCAGCCGTAACCACCACGTTCGGAAGGGTCGCTGCCGCGGAATCCCCCAACCGAGGTGCGCGGATTCACCCAGTCCGGGGCGGCGCGGAACTCCGGACTGCGCAATTGTGGGCAGACCCACGTGGCACGCAACGTGCGGGCAGTTAGGTGGAGGCATGCTTATGACGCGACTCCTTCTGGCACTGCTCTTGATGGCAGCCACTCTGATTCAGGCCTCTGACAAGAACGACCAGGCCTGGCCGACCACGCCGGTGATGCGCTCCGCCGAGCCCGCGGCGGGGAAGCCGGGCGAGATCATAACGGTGACTGGCGACTACCTGGACAAGACCCACGTGGCAGAGGTCTACCTGACGGCGGGCGGAGTCGACCTGAAGGCTGAGATTGTCTCTCAGTCGGTCAAGACGCTCAAGTTCAAGATCCCGGCCGAAGCCAAGCCGGGGCGGTTCTGTCTGATGGTGCTGACGGCGGGCAATTCTCCCAAGTTCATTGAACAGCCTCTGAACATCCAAGTGGCGGAATAGCTCGCCCTGGGAAAGGAGGTCTCGCATGCTGCCGCTCGAACGGATTCTGCTGCCAGTCGACTTTTCGGAGCGCTCGCCAGGGGCGGCTCACTACGCCCGGACGCTGGCTTGCCGCTATCACTCGGACCTGCGCGTGTTGCACGTGCTGCCTCCGGCGGCCTATCCGCTGGGGGCGGTGGAGTTCGGGGTGTCGGCGGCGGACGCGTTGTACGCCAACCGCCACGCGCAGGCGCAGCACGACCTGTCGGTCTTCGTCGCCACTGAGCTGCCCGATATGCCGGTGACGCGGCTGGTGGCGGAGGGCGACCCGGCGCGCAAGATCGTCGCCTACGCCCACGAGGAAAGCGTCAACCTGATCGTGCTGCCGACCCACGGCTACGGGCCGTTCCGGCGGTTTATCCTCGGCTCGGTGACGGCCAAGATCCTGCACGACGCCGAATGTCCGGTCTGGACCGGCGTCCATATCGCCGAGGCGCCGCCGGCCGAGGCGATTACCTTCCGGCATATCCTGTGCGCGCTGGACCTGGGCCCGCATAGCACGCGCACGCTGTCGTGGGCCTGGCAGTTCGCCCGGGATACCGGCGCGAACGTGTCGATCGTCCACGCGACACCCTTGCTGGACTACGGGGAAGCCGCCTACTTCGACCCGAATTGGCGGGTCATGCTGATGAACCAGGCCAAGGACAAGATCGCCGAGTTACAGCACGGGGTGGGAACGCAGGCCGAGTCCTTCGTGGAGAGCGGGGACGCGGCCAAGGTGGTGCATCAATTCGCGACGCAGTTGAGCGCGGATCTGGTGGTGATCGGGCGCAGCTCCGAAGCGGGGCTGCTGGGGCGCCTGCGGGCCAACGCGTATGCCATCATCCGGGAGTCGCCCTGCCCGGTGGTGAGTGTGTAAGACGCAGGCCTCGCCTGCGGGAGGTGAGTCATGGCAACCGCTATTCTGCTGCTGGGGCTGGCGGCGGTCCTGTTCATCGCGGGGTATTTCGCGCGCGAGTGGTGGAAGCTGCGCGGCGCCCGCGTGATTCGCTGTCCGGAGAACCTGGAGTGCGCCGGAGTCGCGGTGGACGCCGTGCACGGCGCGTTCGGCGCTCCCCTGAAGCTGAAGGAATGCACGCGCTGGCCGGAGCGCGCGGGCTGCGGGCAGGAGTGCCTGCGGCAGATCGAGACGGCGCCCGACGGCTGTCTGGTCCGGAACATCATTACCCAATGGTACGAGGGGAAGACCTGCGTCTACTGCGGCCAGACATTGGAAGGAATCCGCTGGATCGAGCACCAACCGGCGCTACACAGCCCGGATGGCAAGACGGTCGAGTGGCGCGAGATTCGCCCGGAGAGGGTCCACGCCGTACTCTCGACGCATGGGCCGGTCTGCTGGAACTGCCACGTCGCGGAAACCTTCCGGCGGGAGCATCCCGAGCTGGTGATCGAGCGGCCGCGGCATTAGAAGCCGCCGCTTACTTACGTGCGCGGCTCGGACACTGACGTACGCGGCCACACCTCAACGGGCGGTGTTTCGACAACGGCGGTGTTACGATGTCTGCATGAGATCCCGCAGAGAGTTTCTCGGAACGGCGCTGGCGACCGCGCCTCTGGTGGCCGCCGCCCGGCCCGCCGCCAATTCCCGCGTCATCGGGGCTAACGACCGCATCCACACCGGCGTGATCGGCGCCGGGACCATGGGCTTCGGCCATATCCGCCTTCTGAAGAAGCACGCCGAGGCCACCGGCTCCATCCGGATCACCTCCGTCAGCGACATCTACGCAAAGCGTAAGCAGCGGGCCCGCGAATTCCTGGGTCTCGACGAGAAGGACGTGCACCACGACTACAAGGAGCTGCTGGCGCGCCAGGACGTGGACGCTGTCTTCATCGCCACTCCCGACCACTGGCACTACCGCATGGCCATGGACGCGCTCGCGGCGGGCAAGGACGTCTACCTCCAGAAGCCCATGTCTTACAAGATCGAGGAGGCCAAGGCGATCGCCGACTCCGTCAGGAAGTCGGGCCGCGTGCTCCAGGTGGGCAGCCAGTATGCCTCCGAAGTGCAGTACTGGAAGGCCAAGGAAGTCATCGAGCAGGGCCTCATCGGCAAGCCGCTTTGGGCCCAGGGCACCTACTGCCGCAATACCTATCACGGCGAGTGGAACTACAAGATCGACGACGAGGGCACGCCCGAGAACATCGACTGGAAGCGCTTCCTGGGCTCGGCGCCCAAACGTCCCTTCAGCCAGGACCGCTTCTTCCGCTGGCGCAAGTATTGGGACTACTCGGGAGGCATCTCGACCGACCTGCTCTACCACCGCCTGGTCCCCTTCCTGCTGGCGCTCGGCCCGCGCTTCCCGGTGCGCGTCTCCTCCAACGGCGGCATCTACGTCCACAAGGATCGAGAGGTGCCCGACACCGTCTCCACCACCATCGAGTACCCGGATTTTCAGGTCGTCATGTCTTCCTCCATGGCCGCCGACCTGCCGGGCTCGCACCTCAAGCCCATCATCTACGGTCATGAAGGCGCCATCGAATTCCGTGGTAAGGAGCTGGCCGTCACCCCCGAGCCGATCTATTCGAAAAACCGGAAGCCGCTGATTATCCCGGCCGAGTCGCGCGATCTCCAGACTCTGCATATGGAGAACTTCTTCGACTGCGTCCGCTCGCGCAAGCAGCCCAACCTGAACGCCGACTTCGGCTATAAGGTGATGGTGGCGATCGGCCTGGGCGTGGAGGCCTACCGCGAGTCGCGCCAGTTGGCCTTCGATCCGGCCGCCGAGCGCGTGATCAAGACGGCGCCCAGGCGCGAGGGCCACGAGGGGAGCGGCAAGAACGTCGACGAGACCACGCCCGCGTGATTCATGTCCACACCAAACTTTGAAACCTCCGCCGTCATCGGCACGGGAATGATGGGCCCCGGCATTGCCCTCACGCTGGCCTTGGGCGGCGTGCGGGCCACGATCCTGAGCCGTTCCGAGGAGTCCGCCTCCCAGGGCCTGGACAAGGCCCGCCGGCAGGTGGCGCTGTTGCGCGACAACGGGCTGGCCGGCGCGGACCAGGCGGCGCGCGCGCTGGAGCTGATGGACGCGACCTCCGCCTTCGACGACACGGTGAAGCGGGTGGGCCTGGTGATCGAATCCGCCCCCGAGAACATGGCCTTCAAGCAGGGCCTGTTCGCCCACATGGATTCCATCGCCAGGCCGGACGCGGTGCTGGCCTCGAATACTTCGGGGCTGAGCATCACGGCCATCGCGTCCAAGTGCGCCCGTCCCGAGCGCGTCCTGACCACCCATTTCTGGAACCCGCCCCACCTGATGCCGCTGGTCGAGATTGTCAAGGGCGAAAAAACTTCCGGCGAGGTCGCCTCGGCGGTGCGGGATCTGCTGGCGCGCTGCGGCAAGACCCCGGTGGTGGTGAAGAAGGACCGCCCCGGCCAGCTCGGTAACCGCCTGCAGATGGCTCTGGTGCGTGAGGCTATCCACATCGTCGCCGAGGGGATCGCCGATGTCGAGGACGTCGATCTCGCCGCCAAGTCCGGCTTCGGCCTGCGCCTCCCGGTCTACGGCATCTTCGAGCACCAGGACATGGTCGGGCTGGACATGGCATTCAGCATCGTCGACTACGTTTCCGGCGACCTCTATAACCAGCCCCACGCCCCCGCCCTCATGAAGCAGCTCGTGGATCGCGGCGACCTGGGCGTCAAGTCCGGCAAAGGCTTCTACGACTGGTCGACGAAGGACGCCGCCGCCGTGCGAGCCAGGCGCGACCAGTTCGTGCTCGACTTCCTCCGCCGGTCACGCCCTTGAGAAGAAGCAGTGAGGGAACGGTGCGGCCATGAAATCGTACATCTTTCGGGTAGCGATCCAAGAGGACGCGATCGAGGGCGGCGAGCGAGCCTATCACGCGGCCTGCCCGGCACTCAAACGCTGCCACACTTGGAGCCCACCCACGGCGAGGGTACGGCGCTGCTCATAGATGAGGCGTACGAAGGCCTCGGATTCTTCCGCCGGTCCAGGATCGATGTGGCTCAACAGCCGATCCAGACCGAACGGGTGATCTGTGACCGGCTGTGGTGGTACACGTTCCATCTCGAATACTATTCTAACCCCGCCCCAACCCTTTGGCCGGAAGGCAGCCAGCCAGCATGTAACGTTTTGATCGAGTGAGCGGAGATATGATTGACCCATGCGCTTCTCGCTGTGTCTGATCGCCCTCGGCGCGTTCGCCCAGAACGCTCCTCACATCCGCGAATGGAAACCCGATCCCTCCGAGTCCACCGTCTGGCCGAAAGCCGCCTGCGCGGAGTTGCACCGCCTGACCGGCTATGACCTCTCGGTGATGACAGTGGACGTCATCGCCGCCGGCGCCGGCACGCCGGAGTTCTGCCGCGTCCTGATTCAGGCGCAGCCCGAAATCCGCATCGAAGTGAGCCTCCCGGCGAACTGGAACCGGCGCCTCTACATGTTCGGCAACGGCGGATTTGCCGGAGAAAACCTCGAAGCTCCGGGTCGTGTGGCGCATCGGAACGCCGCCCTGAAGCTGGGATTCGCCGTCACCCAGACCAACACGGGGCACGATGCCGCCAGAGAACCTTTGGCGACTTTCACGGTGAACCAACAGAAGCTGCTCGACTATGCCTTCCGCTCGCTGCACGTCACCGTCGAGACCGCCAAGCGCGCCGTTGAAGCACATTACGGCAGCCGGCCCATGCGCTCCTACTACAACGGCTGCTCGACGGGCGGACGGCAGGGGTTGATCCTCGCGCAGCGCTACCCGGAGGACTTCGACGGCATCATCGTGGGCGCACCCGCATTGAACAATGTGGCCATCCGTTTGCGGTCGATCGCCACCTTTCAGGCTCTGAGCAAAGCGCCGATTTCGCCCGCGAAGCTCAAACTGCTGGCCGACCGTGTCTATGCGAAATGCGACGCCGGCGACGGCCTCAAAGACGGGCTCATCGACGACCCGCGGCGCTGCGATTTTCAGGCCTCCCGCGACCTGCCGGTTTGCTCCGGAGGCGATGCCGCCGATTGCTTCACCGCGGCACAGGTCAAGGTCCTGGACACCATCTATAAGGATGTCGTTTTGAACGGTAAGCGAGTGGCGCCGGGGTTCCCACTGGGCGCCGAAATCGCCGGCCCGAATGGAGACAGCGGATGGAATGGGTGGATCCTGCGCGAAGGCCAGTTGAGCCAGTCGGCGCTGTTCGCCGAGAGTGCGTTGCGCTACATGGTGTTTTCCAAGCCGGATCCTGCCTACGAGCTGAGCCGGTTCAATCTGGAGAGGGACGCCCCCTCGCTGGATTGGATCGGCAAGCTGATGAACGCGACGGATCCCGATCTGAGCCGCTTCCGCCAGCGCGGCGGCAAGATTCTCATGTACTTTGGCTGGGCCGACCCTGCGCTCAACCCGCTGATGGGCGTCGAGTACTACGAGGACGTGGTGCGGACCATGGGCGCGTCGACGCGCGATTTCTTCAGGCTCTACATGCTGCCGGGCGTGTTTCACTGCGGCGGTGGCGTGGGCCCCGCCTGCTTCGACCCGCTTGCGAATCTGATTCCGTGGGTGGAGCGGGAGAAGGCCCCCGGGCAAATCGTGGCCTCGCGGATGGAAGGCGGCAAGGCCCTTCGCACGCGGCCGCTGTGCCCATATCCCCAGGTGGCGCAGTATCAGGGGCAGGGCAGCCCGGATGATGCGGCCAACTTCCGGTGCAGCGATCCCCGGTAGACGCATACCGGCTATTATTTGCATGCGCGCTCAGTCATCTGAGGGCAGGTCCGCAATTCCTCCAACTCTCGCCGCAATCCCTCGATCGGGCGCTGTTGGCTCTCGATGATGAACGATCAGTTCATCGCGACTAGGGATGACAGG
>JACOSH010000106.1 GCA_016178945.1 Acidobacteriota bacterium | reverse complement strand
TTCACCCACAGACGAAGGCTCGAACCGTGGCGCCTGTTCATCCCGGCAGGACGATCAAACAACCACTGACGGCGACTTCGCGGCGGACATAGGGTGAGAAGGGGCGGCTTGTAGCGCAGGGCAGGCGCTGGACGGTACACTTGTGATAGGGGCGTTTATGCCGCAAGTACTAACCACGACAACGGTCCCCGACCGACGCCAGCGCTTCAGATCGTTCATGAAGCGGTTCAATCCAACGGCGCCGACAAAAGTCGCGATTGGCGAGGGGCTGATATGCCAACAGGCTGGACGCTCCGTCTTCAATAAGCTCGCAGCCGGCGCAGATTTGGCGCCGGGTAGTCAGCAGTTGGTCGTGGGTGGGATCGGATCCGGCAAGACCACGGAACTGCTCCTCGCAGGGCGTGAATTATCGGCCCACGAGCATACGCGGCCCGTGTACATCGACGTTGCGGCGGAAACCGATCTGAACTCCGTCAATTCGGGGGCGCTCTTGGCTAGCCTTGGCCTGCGGGTTTGGAGCGAGATCGTCTCGAAGTTTGAACCTCCCGACGAATTAAAAAAGGTTTACGAGGCAATAAAGAACGCTGCATACGGGTATGAGAAGACCGTGTGGGAGCCTGGTCCCGAGCCGGATTTCAACCAATACGAACCCGGTAACGAAACCGACTTGGAGCCGGGCTACTACCGAACGATCACCTTCCGCGGCAAGCTGAAGCCACCCTTTCCTGCGCTTCTGAGAGATGTCAGGGATCTTGGGAACTCTCTGTCGAAACTTGCCGCCTTCCTGAAAACCAAACAAATCGAACTGGTCGCCATCTTCGATGGCCTGGATCGGCTGATCAAAAACATCTCGAGATTTCGATCCTGGTCGCGGGGCCGCTCTCGATCATGTATGGGCAGGGCAGGCAGGTCAAGGACTACTTCGACCAAGTCCATTACCTGGCGCCCGCCGTCGCGGATCCAAAGACGTCGCCATTCCTACTCGATGTTCTCCGCATCCGCGGCGCCGAAGAACTCATGGATCCAGCAGGCATGGAACGACTGTGTCTTGCATCGGGAGGAGTTCTACGGGATCTGATTTCACTCGCCCGAAATGCCGGCGAGAACGCCTATTTGGACGATTCCGATTCCATCGAACACGCGCATGTCAACAGAGCCATTGAGCAGTTAGGGAACAGTTACCTTCTCGGTCTCGGCACACGGCAAGAGACCGTCTTGAGGGATCTGATGGACGGAGGTGGCTTTGCGCCCTCCGATTCAGACAGCATCGAGTTGCTGATCACCAGACGGGTTCTGGAGCAGTCTGAATCCAGATACGAGGTGCATCCGGCGCTGGCGACAGTTCTGCAACGGCCCAGCGGAAGTCCAGGGTGAACATCAAGACAGCGTCCGTATTTGAGATCGCCCGGTTGATCGACTTGCAGCCGGCGGGCCAGCCCGGATTCTGCATTCTGGTAGCATCGCCAAACGATGGCAGCCTGGTCTCAGAGTTGCGCCGGGAGTTGGAGGTTCAGGCAGCGGTACCGCTCGCTGTAATCGACGCCAAGGCCCTCAGCGCCGTTGCCCTGGTTGAGCGTTTGCGTGTGACTGAGGAGCCCGTGGTTCTTATCTCCGGCCTCGAGGGCTGGAACGAAAAAGAGTTCGTTTCGCTGGATGTCAATCGAAGTGGACTAGAAAAAGGCGCATTCGTTGTTTTCAGGATCGACCTGGGCACCGTGGCGCGTTTGCTGGACCGGGCTCCCAATCTCCGCAGCGTCATGGGAACAAGCATTCTGATTGCAGCCCCCGACCCTTCGTCCATGAGCTCTGGCGAAATCTCCAGTCGGCTTCAGCAACTTCGAGAACACTACCGCATGAGCGACCAGGAGGTGGTCGAGCAGGCCGGGCTGGGGAGCCTCCCCGCGGAGCCCCATTTTGTCGAGTGGCTGGTTCTTCTCGGGAGGAGTGAGCTTGTCAGGTAGGCCTTGGGACGCAGCCGCCGCCGCCAAGGCGCTCGATGCAAGAATGGCCGCGGACCTGGACAATATGGAGCTTCCAGCGCCGCACGAGTGTTTCAGGGAGATCCGGTCTTACCTGCAGCGTCAGACAGACACGGGCAGAACAAGGAACGGTGCGCGCCTTCTATCCCAGCGAGCGCTCGATAACGGTGACACACAACTCGATGCGGGTCCCACTGTCTTCCGTGAGCCGTGCGATACCTGCGTTCAGTTTTGGTCGGGCGCCCAACTCTCGTTCGGGATCACGCTCCGCACCGATGGCCACAAGAGCAAGTTACTGTCCTACCGTTTCCACCTCCAGCTACTTCCGACGAGCGGTCTTCGTTTCGTTAGAATCGACCTGAATCCGCCGAAGAAGGATAACGACCCCCTCCGCATGCCCCGCTCTCACCTACACCCCGGGTTTGAGGGCGTCCATATCCCATTTCCCGTGATGCGTCCGCTTGAGGTGCTGGATCGCATTTGCCTTGTTATTGAACCGTGCTTCGCTCCTTGAGACGAAGGCGCGTCACTGGAGCGCGGGCTGGGACGGAGATCCGCGGCCGCCGATTTTGCCCACTTGGCCGACAGGATCTCGCGCGTCGAGGTTCCGGTCTGCCTCCGCGAACTGGATGGGCCGGATGCCACCATGGCTCGAAGGACAACTTCCTCGCGACTCTGTTGGGACACTACTCCTGGTGCACCCCGGGCTGCGAAGCCGTCAGCAACGCCACTTGGTTGATGCTCGGAGATGCTCCGCAGCCGGACTCGAGCTTGAGAATTCTGCCCGAGTATGGAGGACGGTCGCGCGTGGAGGGATTGTTCGGCTCGGGTGCGCCGGAGTGAAACTGGAGCTGTACCGCAAGGCGGGAGTCTCCGAGTACGTTGCCTTCCTTATCGAGGAGTCCAGGATCGAGTGGCGTTGCCTGACTGGCAGCCAGTACCCGCGCATGGAGCCCGGCACGGACGGGATCCTGCGTGCCCGCGTCTTTCCCGGTCTATGGCTCGACCCGCGGGCGTTGCTAGCAACTGCGAGTAGGGGCTGCCGGACTTCACGCTCTGTTGCCGTGAGCACGGGTTCGAGCGGCCAGCCGGATTACTTGGCGGCGGCGGGGGCGGGCGCGGCCGGTTCGGCCGCGGTGATGTCAGCGACCGCCTTCCAGGAGCCATCGGCCTGCTTCATCCAGCAGGTGACGTAGTTGCCCTTTTCGGAGACCTTTTTCTTCGTAGCCGGGTCCGTGCCAGTCGTTTCGTAGGACCCTTCGCTGAAGGCCATGTCGCCGGACTTGGAGACATGCACTCTAGCCGACTTGAAGCTGCCCGAGAAATTGGGGTCTTCCATGGCGCCCTTCAGGCCTTTCGAGATGGCGTCCATCCCGTGCATGGCCGGAGCGCCCGATAGGTAGAGCGACGCGTCCGCGGCGTAATAGCCGGCGAACTTGGCGGCATCCTTGGCCACCATGACTTTCGACCAGCCCTCTTCCAGTTCCCGGATGGCCTTCGCATCCGCTTCGCGGGTGTCCGGCGGCGCGGCTTTCTCGCAGCTTGCCAGGACCACGGCCAAAACGAGCGCGGATCCTGCGATCCATTTCTGAGTCATACGATTTGGGTCTCCTCCCGGCTTCGCAGGATACCACGGCTCGACGCACTTGGGCATTGCTTCTTGAGTCATCTAGGCGTATGATGTCTGACTGCCGCCAAAGGAGCGGCAAATTCAATGCGCAGAACGATCCTGTGGATGTGTCTCACGGGCGCCCTGGCCTTGGCCCAGGATCCCGTAAAAGTGGCCGGCGGTCAATACCGGCTGATTGCGGAGAATGAGGACGTGCGGCTCCTGGAAGTCAACCTGGCCGCGGGCGCGAAGACGGCGATGCACTCGCATCCCGCGCTGATGGCGGTGATGCTGCAGCCGGGCCTCACCAAGTGGACCATGCCGGACGGCAAGACCGAGCAGTCCCCGCCGGACGCCAGGCGCGGATCGGTGATCGCCATTCCCGCCCAGACTCACGTTTCCCAGAACATGGATAAGACCGCGCTGAAGGCCGTCCTCATCGAGTTCAAGAAACCGGCGCCGCCCGCGGCCAAGGCGCGCAAAGCCTCTTCGGTGGCCAACTGCAAAGTAGTGGCCGAATCCGCGCATGCCACCGCCCAGCAGTGCAGCGGCGCCGCGGGATCCATCACACCCAAGCACACGCATTCCGCGGCCATGGTCTATGTCGCGCTAAACGACGTCACCGCGGAAATTACCGACGGCGCGGGAAAGACGCGCGTGCTGGAAATGAAAAAGGACTCGGCGGCCATCGGCGCCCCAGAAACTCACTCGGCGAAGAACACCGGGAAAACCGCCTACGAGCTGATCGTGGTGGACCTGAAGTAGCAGCCCGCGCCCGATCCCGCGGCTTCCGCGCATGTACAAACGCTGGCTCTCGACGATGTGGGCGCCGGTGCTGCTGGCGCAGCCGCCGGGACCCGCGCTCCATCCCCTCTCGCCGCTTACCAGTGCCGAGATCACCGCGGCGGTCGAGATTCTCAAGGCCGCCGCCAAGACCGACGGCCAGACCCGGTTTTCCCTGCTGGCGCTCCAGGAACCTCCCAAGGCGGCGATGCTCCGATACCGGCCCGGAGATGCCGTGGAGCGGCGCGTCTTCGCCATCCTGCAGCAACCCCAGCCCGGCAAAGTCTCCGAAGCCGTGGTGGACCTGGCCGCCCGCAAGCTGGTTTCCTTTCGCGACGTTCCGGGAGCGCAGCCCATGATCCTGCTTTCCGACATCAACGCGACCACCGGGATCGTGCGCGCCGATCCCGGTTGGCAGGCGGCCATGCGCAAGCGCGGGATCACCGATTTCGACCAGATCCAGATCGACCCGTGGTCGGCGGGCATGGAGATGGGTCCCGAGGAGAAGGGCCGGCGCATCGTGCGCGGGGTATCCCACTACCTGGGAACCGCGAAGAACGCCTACGCGCGGCCGATCGAGGGCGTGGTGGCGTATGTGGACTTGAACGAGCGCAGAGTGTTCAAGCTGATCGACACGGGCGTGGTGCCGGTCCCCCGGGCCACCGCGGACTTCGATGAGGCCTCCGTGGGGCCGCTGCGCGCCGCGCCGCGGCCGCTCGATATCCGGCAGCCGCGGGGCCCTTCGTTCGAGGTCGACGGCAACGAGGTTCGCTGGCAGAACTGGCGCTTCCGCTTTTCGGTCCATCCGCGCGAAGGGCTGGTGCTCCACACCGTCAGCTACCAGGATCAAGGACGGCCGCGCAGCGTGCTCCACCGGGCGAGTCTTTCGGAGATGTACGTGCCGTACGGCGACCCCTCCCAGACCTGGGTCTTCCGCAATGTGTTCGACGAAGGCGAGTACGGCGTCGGCAAGCTCTTCGATTCGCTCGCGGCCGATACGGATGTGCCGTCCAATGCCGTCCTGTTCGACTCGGTTTTTGCCGACGACGCCGGGAAACCCTACGTTCAGCCGCGGACGGTGGCGCTCTATGAGCGCGACGGCGGGCTGCTGTGGAAGCACCAGGACTTCGAGTCCGGCGTCAACCAGTCGCGGCGGGCGCGCGACCTGGTGCTGCATGGGATCGCGACGGTGGGCAACTACGACTATGGCTTCGCGTGGGTCTTCCATCAGGACGGGTCGCTGGAACTGGAGGCCCAGCTCACCGGCATCATGCAACCCAAGGCCGTCAGCGGGCCTCACGCGGCGGAGGAACACGCCCACCTGGTGGCGCCCAACATCGCCGCGCCGCATCACCAGCACTTCTTCAACTTCCGCCTGGATCTGGATGTCGACGGCGCGGGCTCGAACCGCGTGGTGGAGATCGACACGGCGCCTCAACCGCCGGGACCGGACAATCCATCGAAGACAGGCATGCTGGTCCGGCGCACCATTCTCCGCACCGAAAGGGAAGCGCAGCGCGAGGTGAGTATGGCCTCAAGCCGCAAGTGGAAGATCGAAAGCACGTCGGCCAGGAACGCGCTCGGCCAGGCGACCGGCTACCTGCTTGTGCCCGGCGAGAATTCCGTTCCCATGGCCGCGCCGGACTCCTGGTATCGCAAGCGGGCCGGCTTCGTGAATCATCATCTGTGGGTGACCCCGTTCGAAGAATCCGAACGCAACGCCGCGGGGGCTTATCCCAACCAGACCCCGGGAAACGAGGGCTTGCCCCGCTGGGTGAAGGGCAACCGTTCCATCGAAAACACGGACGTGGTGGTCTGGTACACGTTTGGAGTGACGCATATCCCGCGCCCCGAGGAGTGGCCCGTCATGCCGGTTCACCGCGCGGGGTTCAAATTGCTGCCGGCCGGCTTTTTCTCCCGGAACCCGGCGCTGGATGTCCCCGTCGCCGCAACGGGCCGCGAATGACGTTGGTGTCAAGGGCGGGTCATGCAGCTCATCACGGGTGGGGAGAACGCCGCCGGAGAAGGACGATCAGCCGCACGCGCTGCATTGCACGGTTCGGCGGGCGTGGCGCCATCCCGGCCCGGCTGGGCATTACCGTGGTAATATAGCAACATGAGGGTCGCCTACTCGAAACTGACTTCACAGGGCCAGATCTCCGTACCGGTCGAAGTCCGGCGTAGACTGGACATCGCCCCAGGCTCGCTCCTGGAGTGGGAGGCGAAGGGCGGGGAGATCGTGGTTCGCCGGGCCGGCCTCCACACCTCCGAAGATGTGCACCGGACGTTGTTCGCCGCTAGGCCCAAGCGGCGGACCTTGAAGGAACTAAAAGAGGGGATCCGAACGTACATCCAGGATCACCATGCGCGCCGTTGACACCAATGTCCTGGTCCGCCTGGCAGCGCGTGACGACGCCCGGCAGGTTGCGGCGGCAGAGGCCTTCGTGGCAAAAGGGGCATGGGTTTCTCACCTGGTGCTTGTCGAAGCCATTTGGGTGCTCGCATCGGTGTACCGTCTGACCCCAAGCAAGCTCGCCACCGCCGTCGAGATGTTCCTCAACCACCGCAACCTGGCCGTGCAAGAGCCCGACACCGTGGCCGCCGCACTGGAGCATTTTCGAAAGAAGCCGGCGCTTGGGTTTTCCGATTGCCTGGTCCTGGAGGCCGCTCGCAAGGCCGGACACCTGCCCCTGGGCACGTTCGACCGCGAGCTCGGCAAGCTGGATGGCGTCCAGAGGTTGTGAGTCCTCCGGCTACACCTCGATCCCCAAGACCCGCAGCGTGTCCCGGCAGAACATGGCTTCCATCTTGTCCATGTTCAGCCGCGGCAGACGCGTACCCTCGAGCATGTCGTTCAACTTGCGCATGCCTTCCAGGCTGGCCGCCACGGTGGTGAACGGATAGTCGGTGCCGAACAGCACCTTGTCCCACACCCCGTACTCCTGCACCAGCATCAGCGAGTGGTAGAGCTGGAAGGGACGGTAGTGCAGCGCCGAGCAGTCGGCATAGACGTTAGGGTGCTTCCGGATGGTCACCACGCACTCGCCCTCGTACGGGTGGCTCAGATGCGCCAGGATCAGCTTCACCTCCGGGAACCGGATGGCGACATCGTCCAACAGGCGCGGCAGCGTGCACTCCAGAGGCGCGGTATCGACGAAAGTGGTTCCGGTGTGCAGCAGCACCGGCAGGCCGTGCTGGGCCGCGTACCGCCACAGGGGATCGTACTCGCGCGAGTTAGGCATGAATCCCGCGTACATCGGCATCAGCTTGATGCCTTTCATCTTCAGGTCCTGATGCCCCTCGGCCAGCTCGTCCTGCCAGCCCGGCCGCGCCGGATCGAGCGACAGGAAACCGAGAAGCTTCCCGGGATGCCCGGCAACATAGTTCGCCACTTCGCGATCCGGCACCCACAGCCCCGACCGTTTCGCCTTACCGCCGAATACGATGGTCCGGTCGCACTCCTGGCCCGTGGCCTGGTAGTCCTCCCACCGCACCGTCAGGTCCACGTCCACGTCGCCGCGGGCGCGCCGCGCCTGCGCCCTGAAGTTATCGGAGAAGTGTTTCGGATACTCCCAGAAATGGCTATGAATGTCGACCAGCACCCAGCCAGCATACCGCACCGGGCTCGCCGGGACAGCCGAAACTGGGAAAGGACTGTGTACTGGCAACAGGCGATCAGAGGACCGCTGGCGCCACTCGCCCCGAACCGCTTGTTGAGGCGGACCAGCCTTGCGAAGATTATCAGTAAGTGATAACCTTAAAAGTGGGAGCGTATGATCGCGATCCGGGAGGCGATGCGCTGCTTGATCTCGATGGACAGGTTCTGGTCGTCGACTCAAGAGGACAGTACTGGGTGCGCTTCGAGGTGCGGAAGGTTGCGGCATCGCCCGAGCGGCCTCATGGCCTGAAGTACTCGTTTACGCTGCACGGTCCGGATGGAGAGCGCATGACGGCTTTGACAACGCACATGTAGTTTGGGAGTCCGCGGGCCCGGGCGGGAGGAGGAAAGGCGCCGCCGATCACTGGCATCATCTGGCCACTGTCCGGCCGTACCGATTCAGAGACGCAGCCGGCCTGCTCGAGGATTTCTGGACTGAGGTGGACAGATTCCTGAAAAGGAAGACTCGTCAGAAGAATTCGTGGGTAAGTTGCGGCTCGGGCAGCTTGCCAAGTGAGTGATAGAGCGCGAGTTCCAGCACGCGGAAGGTGCGAAAGCCGTACGATCTTCGCATGGTGACTTTGGCTTTGTTGTTCAGCCCCT
>JACOSH010000105.1 GCA_016178945.1 Acidobacteriota bacterium | reverse complement strand
GGCCCGCTGCCAGTACTGACGCGCCTGGTCCGGCTGGTTGAGGTTGCCGTAGATTGCGCCCAGGTTGTAGAGCGCGTCGACGTGTTTCGGGTTGATGGCCAGGAGACGGTTGGTCCGCGCGATGGCGCCCTGAACATCGCCGGACTCGAACAGGGTACGCCCCAGTTCGAGGAGCGCTTCCGGCTGATCGGGCTCGGCCTTGAGGATCCGCTCCAGGTGTTGGGCGGCTTCAGCGGGCTTGCCCATTTCGCGGGCAAGCTGCGCCATGCGGAAGAGGATCGGCGCGTGGTCCGGCTTTTTCTGAAGCTCGGCTTCGAGCGATTTCATTTCATGCGCGCGATCCGCCGCCGGATTGACCGCGACGGGCGCCTCGGCTCTGGCCGCGGGTCTGGGCTTGGGCTTGTTCATCAGGGCCAGCAGCGCCGCTGAGACAATTCCCGCGGCGGCGATTGCGCCGAGCAGTTTCCGGCGATTGCTTGCGGTCATGGCTGGACTCGCCATCAATAGTACCCCAGCAGCATGACCACGCCGATGTGGACGACGACCAGAATCGAAAACGAATAGCTGAATGGCCGGTGGATCACGTGCCAAAGATGAAACACTTCGTGAACGCGCCCGAGAAAGAGCATCTTCGTCGACAGCCAGGAATGGCGGCGAACCGTGCGGATGATCTTCTCCAGACCGGCGTGATCCGAGGGCAGCAGGCCGCCTCCCGTGCGGATCACGCCCCAGGTACTGAGCATCCGGCGGCGCAGCCGGGCCACCTGGAATGGGCGGGCGACGTCCATTTCGAACATGGTCCACAACGCGCGGAAGGCAGTCATCCGTTCGACCTCCGCGCGGGTCGGCAGCGCCAGAAGGGGAGCCATCTCGGCCGGCGTGAGGACGCTTTGCCGGGCGAGCTGGAGGGCCCACACGCTCATCTGTTTTTCCATCTCCTTGCTGGACATTTCCACCGTCGAGATCCGGCGCGGGATCTGGGCGTACAGATACCGGCCAATGAATCCGCTCAGCGCGACCAGCACCATGATCCAGTAGGCAACTCCGGCGAGCCCATTCAGCTTGAAGGAGGAATGCAGGGTGATGACCAGCGGCGCGGTGATGCCCAGCAGCACGTGGAAATCGAGCCAGTGCTTGGTCTGCCCGAACTGCGCCAGCCATTCCCAGTGCTTGCGGAGGGGATACAAATACAGCAGCAGGAACATGATCAATCCGAGGATCCCGAGCCGCACTCCGATGACGCCGGACGGGCGTAGCAGGGGATGCATCGAAGAATAGGCGCGGGAGGGAAGATCCAGCCGGTAATACGAGAAGCCATAGACGGCCAGGAAGGCAATGAGGCCGCCCACGGCTATCCAGGCCAACACGAGGCGCAGGCGATGTCCGCGCTCGGGATCGATCGCCGGCAGGATACCGGTGGAAATAATCGTCGTGTGAGAGGAAGCTGTGGTGGCCATCGCTATTGTCTTGGAGCCTCCGTTTTGACCTCGGTGTCGACAGAAAACTGCCGGAACCTGGAGAACGTGTGCAGATTTTTCCAGTGCTGGCGCGCGGTGCCGGCCTCGATCAAAGCCTGGTCGGGAAGCCAGGCAGCCCCGAGCATCCCCTTGAGCTGGACTGGCGCATAGCGTACATCACTGGCCAGCTTCCGCAATCCCACGTCTTCCATGGGCGACTGGAGCGTGACGGCGATGCGGAAGACCTGTCCCGACAGAGGATAAATCCAGGCATCGCCCTGCCACTCAATCGGGTACTCGCGCCCTTTGAGCTGGAGGATGGAGGGCGACCGCCGGCCCCGCACATGCTGGAAATGGACGCGCTGGAGCCCGGCGCCGACCAGGTTATCCGCGACCGGCGGCGAGAACTCGTAGCTGGGCTGGAAAAGGGGATGCAGGATCAGGATCAGGGTGGCGAAGCCGCTGGTCGAGAGCAGGGCCCGGTCGGAATCGTTTGGCGGTTTGCCCCGCGGTTTGCCCTGCGGTTTGCCCTGCGGAAGGCGCGACTCTTCGATCGTCAGCTCGTCGCCCGATAACTGCATCAGGATCAAGTAATCGAAGGCGGCCTGTTTCCGGGCGACGACCTTTACGTCGGGAGAGAGTTTTGTCTGAGAAACGGCCTCCAGACAGGAGACCGCAGAGAACTGTTCCCAGAACTGTTCGACCCGCTTGCCGGCGCGGTCGAGCAGGGTGTCGGGCGCGGAAGCGGCTCGCACCACCAGTTCAGAAGCGATAGCCAAGATGAAAAAAGATCTGGTCATAGTTTTGTACTTGCCCGCGATAGAGCGTCACGCCACCGCCGCAGTAGTAGTGGGCCAGAAGGAACCAGTCCACGGTCGTATTGAGGAAACGGGCCCGGTTCTGTTGAGTAAGCGCCGACCGGAAATCCTGCTCGCCGATCTGGAGATCGACGCGCAGTCTCTCGCCGATATCGCGGCTCAGGGAGACGGTGTCGTAGCGGCCCCGGCCGAAGGAGCTGTCGAACTGCGAGTGCCGCAGGTCCAGGCGCAATCCGGTCTCGAGCAGGTTGAGGAAAGCCAAGCCGTACATGCGATTCCAGGAGGCCCGGGCATCGCCGGCGCGGTCGCTGCGGCCGAGGTTGGTGTACAGACTGATGCGGGCGGGCAGATCCAGGCGCACGCCGCCGCTCAGTCCCTGGAACAGCAGCTTGTCGAGCAGGCCTGTCCCCAGCAGCCGCAGATCGAAGGTGGGGACAGTCCGGAAGTAGTTGTGGCTGAGATCGAAGGAGATGATGCGGTGCGGTTGGACGCGCGCGGTGAGGAAACTGCGGCTGACCACGACGCCGGCCTCGGCGTTGCCCAGCCGGCCTCTCACCAGTTGATCGGCCTCCAGGTTGTGATAGACGGAGAAGTAGCGCTTGAAGAAGAGCCCGTTTTCAAAGAACGCGAACTGGCGCTCGGCCTTCCAGGCCAGGCGTGTCATGGCCAGACCCAGGGTGCTGGTGTAGCGGACATTCTCGAAACTGCCGGCGTCGAAGTTGGTGAACGCCCCAGCGATCTGGCGGCGGGGATCGTAGTTCCAGGCGGTGGGATCGGGCGTCGAGCCGGCGAAGATTCCGGCGGTGGCGATGCGGTTGAGGCGGCGGCCGAAGTATCCGCCATCGATGGTGTTCAGGCTGCTGGCATACGGGACGAACAGGCGTCCGAATCCGGCCACCCACTTGGACTGCGGGTTGTTGTAGAACATCCCGATGTGATAGGTGCGGCTGAGCAGGTCGGTGAGGGTCTGCTGGCCGGAGGTGCGGGAGTTGAACCGGCCGCGCCAGTAGCCGGTGAGGTTCCAGTAGGAGCCGTTGATGCGAGTCACATCGGCTCGCAGGAGGATGCCGTTCTGCATCGATTGCGGGCCGGCGCCGTTAAAGAAGCCGTTGCGGTCGCGGTCCCGGATGGAGTTGAACTCGAATCCCAAGGTTCCACGGACACGGTTGATCTCGGGAAGCTTGGGCCGCGGAACGTACTGCCGGGCCTCCTCCTCGATGGGATCGCCTTCGGTGAAGCCCACCACCTGGGCGTACTTGTGCGCGTTCTTGGAAGCCTGCAACATGCGGACCATCTCGGCGTCCTGTGGAGAGAGGAAGGCGAGGTCGCCGATTTCGAAGTCGACCTTCTTGGAATGGATCTCGCAAACCGCCGACGAGGCCGCCACGGAAGTCACCACGATCTCTCCGACCAGGCTGGCCGACAGCTCCGCCTCGCCGGGCTTCAGACGCTTGACAGTCAGCCGGCGCCCCTCGGCCAGTCCAGCATCGCGGCCGGCGTCCAGATAGACCGCCCCACTGGCGACGTACTTCACTCGGAACGGCGAATCCGCGGCGGCGAGACAACCAACGACCAGGAGAGCGGCAAGCCAGCGCATCAGTTTTTCCCCTGCGGATGGCACTGATAACAGTTCAGGCTGTTATACACGTACGCTTTGACCTTGCCCACATGGTCCTTATCGGTCTGCGACTTGGTGTGGCAACCGATGCACTCGAAGACCTTGTAATTGGACGGATTCACGTGACAGTCCTGGCAGGTCGTCCAGACGCCCTTCTGGTGTTTGCCCGAATAGATCGGGAACCAGGTGTGATTGAAGGTCGCGCCGATCCATTGCGTGGTGGTGTGGCAGATGTTGCACGTGGTCGGAAAGCTGGAAGCGATGTGGTTCGGATTCGTGGTGGTCTGGTAGACCGTCCTGTGACAGGAGTAGCAGTCGGTAGGCGTGCCCTTGTAGATGTTGTTGAGGTGGCATTGCGTGCATTTCACCTTGGTGGCGTGGGCGCCGGTGAGCGGAAACGCGGTGGTCGAGTGATTGAAAGTCGCGCCGAGCCACTGAGTCGTGGAGTGACACGTGTTGCAGGTGAGCGGGAAACCGCTGGTTGCATGCGGGGGAGTGGTGGTCGCGGTGTAGTCCTTTAGATGGCAGGCCGAGCAGGAGGGATCGAGTCCGACCCATTTGCCGTTGAGGTGGCATTGCGTACAGGTCGCCTTGGTGACGTGAGCGCCGGTGAGCGGGAACTTGGTGGTGGAATGATCGAACTTGCCTCCGGGCCACTGCGTGGTGGTGTGGCAGAGCGAGCAATCGAGCGGGAACTTCACCAGGGCATGCGGCGGATTCTGCGTGGCGCTGTACGCCTTGAGATGGCAGGAGTCGCAGTTCCGCGCGGTTCCTTTGTAGATCCCGTTGAGGTGGCACTGCGCGCAGGTAGCCTTGATGGCATGGGCGCCGGTGAGGGGGAAGGTGGACTGGGTATTGTGATTGAAAACCGCGCCCTTCCATTGCGCGGTGGTGTGGCAGAGCGTGCAGGTCAGCGGAAATCCGGCATGATTCACGGCGTTGGCCGGGTTGTTGTAGTCCTTCAGGTGGCAGGAATCGCAGTTCGCCGGCGTGCCCGTGTAGACGCCGCTGGTGTGGCACTGGGCGCAGGTGGGTTTGGTTGCGTGCGCCCCGGTGAGCGGGAACCGCGTGGTCGAGTGGTCGAACTTGGCGCCCTTCCACTGAGTGGTGGTGTGGCACACGGCGCAATCCTGCGGGAGCCTGGCCGCCGTATGATTCACGCTGTTGGAGGGATTGTTGTAGTCCTTCAGGTGACAGCCTATACACTGGGTGGTTGTGCCGGTGAACTGGCCGTTCTTGTGGCAGTCGGAGCACTGCGGCTTGGTCGCGTGCGATCCGGTCAGGGGGAACCTGGTCTTGCTGTGGTCGAACGACGCCGGCTGCCACTGTGAAGTGGTGTGGCAGGCGCTGCAGTTCAGCGGGAACTGGGCGGCCTTGTGATCCGGGTTCGCTGCGCCGTTGTAGTCCTTGAGGTGGCAGCCGTCGCAGTTCTGGGGCGTGCCTTTGAACACGTTATTGAGGTGGCATTGGGCGCAGGTTGCCTTGGCGGCATGGGCGCCGGTGAGCGGAAACTTCGTCAGGGTGTTGTGATTGAAGGACGCGCCCCTCCACTGCGCGGTGGTATGGCAGGTCTGGCAGGTGACTGGAAAACCCGCGACGACATGATTCACGTTGTTGGAGGGGTTCTGAAAGTCCTTGAGGTGGCACCCGTCGCAGTTCTGGGGCGTGCCTTTGAACACGTTGTTGAGGTGGCATTGGGCGCAGGTTGCCTTGGCGGCATGGGCGCCGGTGAGCGGAAACTTCGTCAGGGTGTTGTGATTGAAGGACGCGCCCCTCCACTGCGCGGTGGTATGGCACGTCTGACAGGTAAGCGGAAAACCCGCGGCCACATGATTCACGCTGTTGGAGGGTTTCTGGAAGTCCTTCAGGTGGCAGCCGTCGCAGTTCTTCACCGTGCCGGCGTACTTGCCCCCGGTGTGGCAGTCCGCGCACAGGGGCTTTGTGAGGTGAGCGCCGGTCAACGGAAATTGCGTCGTGTTATGGTCGAACTTCGCTCCCTTCCACTGGGCGAGTGTGTGACAGACGGTGCAATCCTGCGGAAAGCCGGTCGAGACATGATCCGGTTTGGCGGTCTGGAAGACCTGGCGATGGCAGTCGATACAGGCGGTGGAAGTGCCGGTGTACTGGCCGCCGGCGTGGCAATCCGCGCACTGAGGTTTGGAGGCGTGCGCGCCCAGCAGCGGGAAGCGGGTCTTGCCGTGATCGAACCGGGCGCCTTTCCAGCCCAAAGTGCCATGGCAGACCGCGCAGGTCAGGGGGAGGTTGGCCGCCTGGTGATCGGGGTTCTTGGTGGTCTTATAGTCGGCGAGATGGCAGCCGTCGCAGCTCTGCGTTGTGCCCTTGAAGACGCCGTTCTTGTGGCAGTCCGCGCACTGCGCCTTGGACGCGTGCAGACCGGTCAGGGGGAAGGCCGTCTGGTTGTGATCGAATCGGGCGCCTCTCCATTGTGCGGTGGTGTGGCAAGCCGCGCAGTCCTGGGGGTATCCGAGGTGGCTCGGGTTCTTGGTCGATTGGAAATCCTTCAGATGGCAGCCGGAACATTCGAGCGCCGTTCCGGCAAAGGTCGAGCCGGTGTGGCACTGGACGCAGGATGCGCGGCCGTGCGCGCCGGTCAGCGCGAAACGCGTCCGGGCGTGATCGAATACGGCGCCCTTCCATTGCTGGGTGGTGTGGCACGCCGCGCAGGCCAGGGGGAATCCCGCGGAGGCGTGATTCGGGGCGGTCGTCCTGTTGAAATCGGCGAGATGGCAGCCGTCGCAGTTCTGCGGGGTCCCGGCGAACTTTCCTCCGGCATGACATTGGGCGCAGCCAGCCGCAACGTGCGCGCCCGTGAGCGCGAACCGGGTGGACCGGGCGTGATCGAAGGCGGCTCCTTTCCACTGAGCTGTCGAATGGCAGGATTCGCAGGTCTGCGGGAAGCCCGAAGTCACGTGATTTGGATTCACCGCCTTCTGGAAATCAGCGGCGTGACAACCGCCGCAGTCCTTCACCGTGCCGGCGAACTGGTTGTTGACATGGCATTGCTGACAACTTGCCGATGTGTGAGCGCCGGTCAGGGTGAACTTGGTCTTCGTATGATCGAACCTGGCGCCCTTCCACTGCTGAGTGGTATGGCAGGTGGCGCAATCCTGCGAAAAGCCAGCGGCGGTGTGGCTGGGCGCCGAGGAGGCCGTGAAGTCCTTCAGGTGGCAGGACACGCAATCCGCCGGGAGGCCGGCGAATTTGCCCCCACCATGGCACTGCGCGCAGCTCGCGCTGGTGTGCGCCCCGGTTAGGGGAAACTTCGTCTGGCCGTGGTCGAACCTGGCGCCCTGCCATTGGGCGGTGGTGTGACACAAGGCGCACTCCTGCGGATATCCCTGCTGCAGGTGGTTCGGATTGGCGGCGGTCTGATACGCCTTCAGGTGGCAGCCATAGCAGTCGGCGGGGATTCCCGCGAACCTGCCGGTGGTGTGGCACGAAGCGCACGCGGCGCTGGTGTGGGAGCCTGTCAACGGGAATCTGCTCAGGTTGTGATCGAACTTCGCTCCCTGCCACTGAGCAGTGGAATGGCAGGTCTCGCACTGCGTGGAGTAGTTCCCTTTGCGGTGATCCGGGTTAGAGGTTTTCTCGAACGTGGCCAGGTGGCAACCGATGCACTCCTGGGGGGTTCCGGCGAACCGGCCGGCCAAGTGGCATGACGCGCATTGAACCGCGGCGTGCGCGCCGGTCAACTGAAACCGGGTGGCGGTGTTGTGGTCAAACCGGCCGCCCTTCCAGACGGTCTGAGTGTGGCAGGAGGCGCAGTCGCGCGGAAAGCCCGCCGCCACGTGATCCGGGTTCTTCGAGGCGGTGAAGTCTTTCGCATGACAGCCGTAGCAATCATTGGGAGTGCCCTGAAAACGCCCGCCCGCGTGGCAGGCAACGCAGTCGAGCCTGGCGTGCGCGCCCACCAGCGCGAAGCGCGTCATTTGCGCGTGGTCGAACGGGGCGCCCCGCCAGGAATCCATGCCGTGACACCTCTGGCAGGCAACCGCGAAGTTGGCGGCGGGGTGGTTCGGCGAAGTGGTCTGCTGGAACTGCTTCAGATGGCAGAAGACGCATTCCGTGCTCAACCCGGTGTAGACCCCGGCCGCTGCGCCCAGGTGGCAGGAATCGCAGGTGGCGGCGGCGTGGGCACCCAGCAGCGGGAACCGGTTCAAGTGGGCGCGCACCGCTTGCACCGGCACTCTCCAGCCGCGCACGGTATGGCATTCCTGGCAGTTCGCACCGAACTGCCGCCGGTGAAGATCCGCGTGGCAATCGGCGCATTGCTTGCCGACGTTGGTGAAGACTTTCTGCAGGTGGCATCGCGAGCAGGCGACGCCCTCGTGCATGCCTCGGAGAGGGAACCGGGTTTCGCGATTATGATCGAATTCCACGGCTCTGCGAAGAGGGCTCCAGGACGTGGTCGTGTGGCAGTTTTCGCAGGCGATGCTCAGCGGGCCGTGAGGGTTCCGGGTAGAAACCGGTCGCGTGGTCTGCGCCCATCCGGCACAGGCCGCCAAGATCGTTACCAATGTAAACTTTACCTGGTACCTCACGGTTCAAAGTACCTATAGTACTATAAGTCGCTGGAAAATGATACGTCGTAAATTGCATCAGTAACTTACGATCCTCATCTAGGAGGGTGGACCTATTTAGTACTAGTACTATAGTCCTGCATGACAGGCTGAACACTTGGATGGAGTGCCCTTGTAGGGGACCACTGTGCGGCGATCGTGGCATTGCCGGCAGGCGACGGCTTTGTGGGCGCCTGCGAGGGAGAACGAAGACCGGGTCTCGTGATCGAAGGTGGTTGGCTTCCAGGCGACTTCGGCGTGGCAGGAAGAGCAGGTGTCTTGGAACTGGCCCCTGTGGATGTCTTCGTGGCAGCCTTGGCATGCGGCTGTGGCGTCGCGGAAGGTCACCTGGCGGACGCTGGCGCTGAGATTCGCCGGCCGGTGACATTGCGTGCAGTGGACCGCGCGGTGGGCGCCGGCCAGTGCAAAGCGCGTCTTGGAGTGGTCAAAGGACAATGTCTCCTTCCACGACTTCAGGTTGTGGCAGGATTCGCACTCGTGCTTGGAGGCCTGGAACTGTCCCTGGTGCGGGTCGGCGTGGCAGGTCACGCAGTTGAGACTCTCGAACTTGAATTGGGCCGGCGGCGGGGGAAAACGGTTGGCCGGGGACTTGTGACACTCGACGCAGGCGGCCGCGGCATGGCTGTCCCGGAGCGGGAATCGCGATTGCTGGTGCCGTGTCAGCGTGAACGTGGAAGGCCGGAAGGCGTCTATCGTGTGGCAGGCCTCGCACTTCTGCCCGCTGAACTGTCCCGCATGCGCATCCTTGTGGCAAGCGTTGCAGGCGTCGAATCTCACCTTGTAGACGGTGTCCGGGCCTGCCGGCAGGTGGCACTTCTCGCACGCCACGCTAGCGTGCTTCGCTTGCAGGGGATAGGCGGTCTTTTGGTGCATCGGCCGGGTAAACAAAGAGGGCTTGAATCCGGTCTCGTTGTGGCAAGCCGCACAGTCTTTCCCCGCGAACTGCCCCTTGTGGGGATCGGGCCGATGGCAATCGGCGCACCGCTCATGCGGCACCGGTTCCTTGAAATTACTCGACGCATGACATTTGAAACAGCCGGTGTTGGCGTGAAGACCCTGGAGCGGGAAGCGGGTGCTGCCGTGATCGAAGCTGGAAGTCAGGCGGGCCGGTTTCCACCCGGATGTGGAGTGACAGCTTTGGCAGGAGCCTTGGAACGCGCCCCGGTGCGGGTCCTTGTGGCAATCGCCGCAGGAGGCGAAGGCCACGCCGCGGAACTGGTTGTCACGATGGCACCCGGCGCAGGCCACCCGGCCATGCAGGCCGGTCAAATGGAACCGCGCCGTGGAGTGGTCGAATCCGGCGACGGGCTTCCAGGCCTGCAATCCCGTATGGCACTTCGCGCATTCCGGACCGAGCTGCCCTTTGTGGACATCATTGTGGCAGGTGGCGCATCGTGGAGCGAGGCCGAGGTAGGTGTGGTTCAGATCCTTCACCTTGACGGACGGGGGGCCGGCGGCGGAGACGTTCCTGCCGTTGTGGCATCGGGCGCAGGCGAGACCGGCGTGTCTGCCTTGCAGCGGATATCCGGCCTGGCGGTGGTCAAACTCGGCGGGGGTCGTTTCCCACTTGACGATGTTGAAGGTCTTGCCGAAATGATCCGTGTGACACTTGACGCAGTCTGTCTTGCCGGCATGGAATCCGCGGTTGTCGCGCACCCGGACCGCGATCTCGGAGTGGCAGTTCTGGCATTTGAACTTGGGCGCGCCGGCGCCGAAGGTGTGGCACGCGATGCATTGGGTAGCGCCGCCCAGATGCTGATGGGCCTGCGACAGCGGACCCGGCGAGATCTGTCCCGGCAGGACGGACGCCGTCAGGAGGACCAGCAAGATGCTAGAAGAGCGGGACATGCCGAATTCGTAGGGTAACCGTGTTGCAATCGGCGGGCCACAAGGCGAATACCTCAGATTGCGCACTCAGCAACCGGAGGGTTTCCGTCAAAACGTGTAGGCAGGAGGCGTGATGCCCTTCAACCGCAAGTACACCTCGCACTGCGCCCGGTGGTGGGCGGCGTGGACGAACATGTTCAGCATCATCTGGCGGCCGTTGACGCGGGGGCGGCCGACCCAATCGACGTCATACATCCGGGTCAGTTGTTCGGGCGTGATCTTGGGCAGGACTTGCAGCACGTAGTCGTAGGCTTCGTTGAGCAGGCGAATGCAGGCGGCTTTGTCCACCTGCTTGGGCATCTCGAAGGAGGTCTTGATGCCGGTGAGCTGGTGGAACCGGAACACCAGCGAACCGGCGATGTGGACCATCTGGCCGCCGAAACTCATCTGCTCCGGATTGGGCTTGAAACCGTAGAACTCCTCGGGCATCTTCTCGGCGACGGCGATGGTGAACTGCCTGGAGATCTTCCAGTCGCTGAAGTATTCCTCGGGCGTCAGCAAAGATTTGTCTTCCTGGGCATACAGTCCAGCGGCGCCGGCGAGCAGCAGAAGCGACAGCTTAGGCATGGGGATATGGTACCGCGATCTGTTGGAAGTGAGGTGCTTGCCACAAAGCCCGAATTCCGATATAGTTTAGGGTGTATTCCAGCCGACGGGGGATCCCCCTATGAAAGCCAGTAACTCCCAATGGAAGGACCGCCTGGTTGGCCGAATGCCCCCCCAGCTCGAAGCCGAGGTCGACGTGTTTGAGCACGAGGTCGCGCTGAAGAAGCAGGGCAAGATCGACGATCGGGTGTTCGGCGAGACCCGGCTGCGGCGCGGGGCCTACGGCCAGCGCTACGATAACGGCCAGCGGCACGACGGCGTCGCGACCCGCAAACTCCAGTATCCGTCCGGAGCCGCCACCAAGGGCGCGCACACCCTGTGGGACGCGCCCGGCATGCAGCGCATCAAGATTCCCTTTGGCGGCCTCAACGCGGCGCAGCTTGAAGTGATGGCCGAGCTGGCCGAGGAGTACTCCGACGGCATCGCGCATGTCACCACGCGCCAGGATTTTCAGCTTCACTTCATCCACATAGAAGACACCCCCACCGTCATGCGGCGGTTTGCCGCGGTTGGGATCACCACGCGCGAGGCGTGCGGCAACTCGGTTCGGAACGTGACGGCGTGCCCGATCGCCGGAGTGTGCCGCGACGAGGTCTTCGACGTGACGCCTTACGCCAAAGCCACCGCCTATTTCCTGCTGGGCCATCCCGACTGCCAGCAGTTTGGGCGCAAGTTCAAGACGGCCTTCTCCGGCTGCCGCGACCAGGCCTGCGCGCTGGTGCGGATGCACGATCTGGGGGCCGTCGCGGCGACGCGCCAGGAGAATGGGCGAACCCGGCGGGGCTTCGAATTGTATGTGGGCGGGGGCCTGGGTACGGTGCCGTATCAGTCCAAGATGATGTACGAGTTTCTGCCCGAGGCAGAGCTGCTTCCGGTGGCGCAGGCGATCGCGCGGGTCTTTGCGCGGCTGGGCGAGAAGAAGAACCGCAACACCGCGCGCATCAAGTTCCTGGTGAACAAGCTGGGGATCGACGAGTTCCGGCGGCTGGTGGAAGAAGAGCGCGCCATCCTGCCGCAGGATCCTCGCTGGACGGACTATCTCAAGGAAATTCCGCACGCGGACGAGCAGCCGCTGAAGCCGGCGTCGCTGCTGCGGATCAACGGGCTGCAACCGGTAGGGTTCGACGACTGGTCTAAGACCAACGTCTACCGGCAGCGCCAGGCCGGCTACGCAGTGGTGACAGTGGCGCTGCCTTTGGGCGATGTTACCGCCGGCCAGTTGCGCACGCTGGCGGACCTGGCCCGCAAGTACGTGAAGGACACCATCCGGACTACTGTGGAGCAGAACATCGTGCTGCGCTGGGTGAGCGAGGCGGATCTGCCGGAGCTGTACAAGGAGCTCAAGCAAGCGGGACTGGCCACGCCCGGCGCCGGCACCATCGTCGACATCACGGCCTGCCCCGGCACCGACACCTGCAAGCTGGGGATCTCCTCGTCGCGCGGCCTGGCGGGCGAGCTGCGCACGCGCCTGGCCGAGCGGAGCCTGGAGATGGACGAAGCCGTCCGCGGCTTGCGCATCAAAGTGAGCGGGTGCTTCAACTCGTGCGGGCAGCATCATGTGGCCGACCTGGGATTCTACGGCGTCAGCCGCAACAAGGGCGGCTACGCGGTACCGCATTTCCAGGTGGTGCTGGGCGGCCAGTGGACGGAGAACGGCGGGGCCTACGGGCTGGCGATCGGCGCGGTGCCTTCCCGGCGCGTGCCGGAGGCCGTGGACCGCATCACCAGCCGCTATCTGGCGGAGCGTCAAACGGGCGAGTCTTTCCAGGCCTTCATCAAGCGGATCGGCAAGGCCGAATGCCGGAAGATGGTCGACGACCTGGGCAATGTGCCGAGCCATTCGGAAGACGCGACGCTGTACCGCGACTGGGCGGACGCGCGCGAGTTCACCACCGGCGACATGGGCGTGGGCGAATGCGCGGGCGAGATCGTCTCACCTACCGACTTCCAGTTGGCCGCCTGCGAGCGGGAGGCTTTCGAGGCCCAGTTGCAGCTTGAGGCGGGCGAGACCATGAAGGCGGCGCGAGTGGCCTACGAGTCGATGCAGCACGCGGCCGAGGCCCTGCTCAAGCTGCGCCTCAACTACGCGCCGGATAGCCCCGACGGAGTGGCGGCGATGTTCCGCGAGCACTTCCACGACACGCAGGTGTTCTTCGATCCGTTCGCGGGGGGCAAGTTCGCGCAGTACTACTTCCAGGCGCACGAGCGAAACGGCCAGGCCCGGAGCAGCGAATCCGTGCACCGGCTGATCGAGGAGGCCCAGTTGTTCATCGAAGCCGCGCATAGCTGTTACGGGCGGCTGGCCGGCCAGCCGTACCTGGCCGCGGCGATATGAACGTTCAGCACGTCAAGGCCAAGATCTTCGCCCGCGAGTCTTCGAGGATCGATCTGGGAGAGGCCATTCCGGTATTCCACCAATGGATCCAGAAGAACTCGGGCGAGGAGCTGCTGATCGACGTCGCCGACTACCGCCACGTGCCCGGCGGTCCCGGCGTGATGCTGATCGGTCACGACGCGCACTGGAGTCTGGACTCGGCGCGCAACCGGCTCGGCCTGGTCTACAACCGGCGCACCGCGATGGAGGGCAGCACCGGGGAGAAACTGCGGCAGGCGGTCGGCGCGGCGCTCGAAGCGTGCCGGCGGCTGGAGCAGGAACCGCCCTTCCGCGGCAAGCTGGTCTTCGACGGCGGCGAGTGCGAAATCGCCATCAACGACCGGCTCCTGGCGCCCAACACCGAGGAGACCTATCGGGCTTTGAAGTCCGACTTCGAGTGGCTCTTTGACGCGCTGTGGGGCCCCGGCGCCTACACGATGGAGCACGCGGGCGAGGCGCGCGAGTTGTTCCAGGTGGTGGGGAAAGCGCGGACGCCGGTCGCGGCCGCCGAGCTGGCGCTGGCGCCTTGATCCGGCCTTACACCGCCAGTGCGAGGACGCTATGCAGGAGTACGTTGGCTCCGCGCGCGCAGTCCTCCCAGGCGGTTAGCTCCTTGGGCGAGTGGCTGATACCACCTACACTCGGTACGAAAATCATCCCCATGCGTCCCAGTGCGGCCATGACTTGGGCATCGTGCACCGCTCCGCTCGGCAAGCTCCGGTGGGACAGCTTGAGGTGTTCCGCTGTCCGCTGAATCACGGCTTGCACCTCAGGAGTAGCCAGAGCGGGCTCAGCGTGTTGGGTCTGGGTCAGCACGATTTGCGTCCTGGTTTGCTCGCCAATCGCCGAGGCACGCGCGCGGATGGCCGCTCCCAACCGCCGCAACTTTTCGCTGGACAGATCGCGCAGATCAATGCCGAGCCGGACTCTGCCGGGAACAACGTTCGGGGCATTCGGCTCGACATCGAGACGACCCACGGTACCCACTTGCGGGCCGGGCTCTTGCGTCACCAGCTCCCGCACGGCGAGCGTGAGATGGGCGGCCGCAATCAGCGCATCCTGACGATCGGCCATGGGAGTCGTCCCAGCGTGATTCGCCATGCCGGTGATAACCGCATCGTAATGATCCAGCGCCACGATCCCTTCGACGATGCCAATGCTGGTGGCTTCCTTATCCATCGTGCCACCCTGCTCGATATGCAGTTCCAGGTAGGCGTGGAAGGCTCCGCCGCGCAACTGAGTCTCGTCCAGGCGAGCCGGGTCGCCGCCGATCCGGCGCATGCTTTCCGCAAGAGTAAGCCCTCTTGAAACGCCATCCAACTCGCCGGGGCGCAACTTACCCGCGGCGGCGCGGCTGCCGTTGAGGGCATTCCCGTGGAACGAGGCTTCTTCACAGCTCCACACAGCCGCCTCAAGCGGACGGCGGGTGACGATGCCGTTCTCACCCAACACGCGCAGGATCTCGATTGCCGCCAAAGAGCCGAGGTCTCCGTCGAAGTTGCCGCCACTCGGGACTGAATCGATATGGGATCCGAACAAGACGGGTGAAAGCGCGGCATCTTGGCCGGCCGCCCGGACAAAGATGTTTCCCGCGGCGTCGATCCGGGCCTTGAGGCGCGCTTCTGCGACCAGGCTCAACAGGTACTTGCGCCCGGCGATATCGGCATCGGAGTAGCCGATGCGGCTCACGCCATCCGGGAAGTTGCCGCCGGCGGGACGGCCGTACAGGCTGAGGGACTCAATTTGCCGGCGCAGGCGCGTGGCGCTGATCTCCAGTGGCGGACCGGCGCACGCCGCGCGCGATCCCGCTAACACCGACAGACTCGTCAGGAGTTCACGCCGTGTCATGGTTTCCAGCTTCCCGAAGGAGTAGGCTGCGCGGCCACTCCTGGTATGAGGAAGTATACACCAATCCGCCCTTTTTGCAGCCGCAGGCGCCGGATGACGGCCACCGCTCCGTAACCGTCGCGGCTCGGAAGGCTCGGTACGCGTTTGTATGAGTTTACCGAGCCGCGACGGTTACGTATTGGCGGTGCAGGTTGACATCGTCTGGAGGGTCGATTAGGTTGGAGGCTGATGCCTCGCCTGATTGTGATCGCAGCCGCCGCCTGTTTGCTGGGCGCAGAAGAGTGGCCGCAGTTCCGGGGACCTAACGGCTCGGGCGTATCGAGCTCGACCGGTCTGCCGTCCGAGCTCACGCCCGCAAAGAATGTGGTCTGGAAGACCGCGGCGCCGTTTGGGCGATCCTCGCCCATCGTCGCCGGGTCGTGCCTGTTTCTCACCGCGACCGAGGGCGAAGAACTGCTCACCTTGTGCCTGGACCCGGAAAACGGCCGGGTCCGGTGGCGGCGCCAGATCGTCCGCCAGCGCGCTCATCCGGTCTTCAAGATGAACGATCCCGCCTCGCCGACTCCGGCCAGCGACGGGACCAACGTCTACGTCTTCTTCCCCGATTTCGGCCTGGTCTCCTACGGCCCGGATGGAAACGAGCGCTGGCGCCATCCACTGGGTCCGTTCGAGAATTTTTACGGGATGGCGGCCGGTCCCATCGTGTCCGGTGGCAAGGTGCTTCTGTTGTGCGATCAGAAGGCGAACTCCTTTCTGCTTGCCGTGGACGCGAAGACCGGGGCGGTGAGCTGGAAGGTCGAGCGTCCGGACGCGAACCTGGGGTGGTCGGTTCCGGTGATCTACACGGCGGGGGACGGAGAGCGGCACGTCGTCGCGCACGGCAACCTCCGTGTGGATGCGTACTCGGTGGAGACGGGAGAACGCCGCTGGTGGGCGCCGCGATCGGGAGAGCTGACGCAAGGCGTGCCGGTCTTCGACGGGGACACGGTCTATGTCAACTCATCGGGCTACGATCAGCCGTGGCTTCCCACTTTTGCCTCCACTCTGGCGAAGTACGACGCGGACAAGGATGGCCGGATTTCCCGCGAGGAGTTCAAGAAAGACGAGGCGGCGGAGCATTTTGGGTACGTCGACGTGAATAACGACGGCTACATGGACGAGAGGGAATGGGAGACGGCGCGAGCCTCGGGAGTGGGCCAGTACGGACTGGTGGCGCGCCGGCTGGGAGGCCGGGGAAGTCTGCCGGAGTCCACCGTGCGCTGGCGGTTCAAGCGAAACCTCCCCTACGTTCCCTCGCCGCTGCTGTACCAGGGCGTCTTGTACCTGGTCAAGGAAGGCGGCATTATCACGTCGCTCAATGCGGCGACCGGCGAGATTCACAAGCAGGGCCGCGCGCAGGACGCGCTGGGCGATTATTACGCGTCCCCGGTGGCCGCCGATGGCAAGGTGTACCTGGTCAGCGAGGCGGGAAAAGTAACGGTCCTGAAGGCCGGCGCGCAGTGGGAGACGCTGGCCGTCAACGACCTCGGCGAGGAGTGCTACGCGACGCCCGCCATCGCCGGCGGGCGGATCTATGTCCGCACGCGCGGCACGTTGTACTGTTTCGCCGGCCAGAAGACGAACAGGAGACCCTGATGAACCGACGCGACTTTCTCTCCGCGGCCGGGGCCCTCGCCCTGCCCAGCGCCGCCCGCCCATCCGGCGAAAAGAAATGGGAAGGGATCTTCGTGATCATGCAGACGCCGTTTCACGAGAATCTCGAGATCGATGAAGAGTCGCTGCGCCGTGAAACCGATTTCCTGGCGCGGTGCGGCGCGCACGGTATGGTCTGGCCGGCCGGCGCCGGCGAGACGGCCTCGCTCTGGTACCGGGAGCGATTGAAGTACTCCGAAGCCGTCGTGCGGGAGGCGAAGGGCCGGAGCACGGTCCTGATCGGCGTGCACGGGGCCAATAAGTTTGAGGCCATGGAATACGCGCGTTATGCCGAGAAGATCGGCGCCGACGGCCTGCACGCGCTGGGTCCCGGCGACGGCGCCGCCGATCCGGAGATCCTGACGGATTACTTTACGGCGATCGCATCGGTTTCCAAGCTGCCGCTGTCGATCCAGGTTTCGACTCCCGGGATGACCCCGGAGTTTCTGATGCGGCTGGCCGACAAGGTTCCCACCTTCCGCATCGCCAAGGACGAAGGTCCGAACGTGACTCACAACGTCACTCGCTTCGTGAAGGAGGGCAAGCGGCGGCTGATTCCCTCCACCGGCGGCGGAGCCATGAACCTGCTGAACGAAATGGCCCGGGATTCGGGCGGCACCATGGCGGGGGCCGGCTTCGCCGACATCCAGGTGGAGATCTGGGATTTGTATCACGCCGGGAAGAAGAAGGAGGCGCGGGACCTGTTCGCCAAGTTCCTGATGATGGCGGTCCTGGAGCGCCAAACCGGCTACGTGCTGCAAAAGGAAATCCTGCGCCGGCGGGGGATCTTCAAGACCGTGGTGATGCGCAGGACCCGCAAGTTCAGCATGGACGAGGGCGACCTCAGAGAGCTCGACGACATCATGGAAGCCGCGCGGCCCTTCTTCCGGGTCTGAGAGCCGGAAGCTACAGGTTGGCGGGAATCAACCGCTCGACGATAATCACGTCCCGCCACTCGCCGTCCAGCTTGCCGTGCTTGTGATAGGTTCCCACCTCGCGAAAGCCCAGCGACTGGATCAGGCGGCGGCTGGCCTGATTCTCGGGGAAGACTCGCGACAGCAGCTTCCAGAAGCCGACTTGCCCGGCGGCCTCCAGAAGCGCCTGCATCGCCACGCGGCCCGCTCCGCGCCGCCGAAACTCGCGCGCCACGTAGAGCGAGACTTCGGCGATGCCCGCGTAGCATTCCCGGGCCCGGTAGGAAAACGTCGCCGCGAAGGCGACCGGCGAGCCCGCCTCTTCCACCACCACGATCGGGTGCGCGCCGTCAAACCAGGAGCGCACGTCGTCCACCGAACGGGGACGGGTCTCGAATGTGGCCACGCGGTCCTCGATCCCCTGGTTGTAGATGCGCGCGATGGAGGCGGCGTCTTCCGGGCGCGCTGGCCGGGCCGTCATCCGCGCCACTCCCGGATCGCCTCGCCCGCGCCGCTCAGGTTGGCCAGCTTCATCTCGGAATACTTCCGCGAAAGGAGCACGCCGTCCGAGCCGGCGCGAAGAGCCGCCAGAACGGCCTCCTTGGTTCCCTTGGGCGTGCACTTGCTGTGGCCGGGCGCGGTGGGGATGTCGATGTCGATCCCGGGCCACAGCAGCGTCTTTGTGCCCGCCAAGCCCTGTTTGGCCCGCTTGGTCTCGCGGTACACATAGTCGGACGACCAGCCGGTGCGCGGAATCTGGTCCAGATTCTGCTCCTGATAGTCGAGGATGCGGTAGTGGAAGTCCAGCAGCTCCTGCTTCGGTACGTCGCCGAACAGGGTCTTGCCGGTGCTCTCCACGTAGCCGGCCATGCGCTCGCCGGCGACATTGTGGTAGATCACGATCTTGAGGAAATCCGAGTAATTGGCCAAAACCTGCAGGTCCTGCTCGGCGCGATAGATGGGATTGAACGAGTTGTTGTGCCAGATGTGCCAGCCCACACCGGCGCTCGCGCGAGCCGATTTGGCCGTCTTGTAAATGGCCTGGTAGGTCTCGCGCAGGCTGTCGGTCCAGAGCGTCTCCCAGGCCAACAACTCGGGATAGCGCAACAGCAGCCGCCATAGCGCAACGTAGTAGCCGTCGACCGGGCGCTTTCCGGCGCGGCTGTTGCGCACAAACTGCTCCAGCTCCTGGAAACCGGCCAGGGCCGGCTCCACGCGGATGCCGCGCTCCCGGGCCCTTCGACGGCAGAACTCGCAGAAGCAGGTGACGCGTCCCGGATCGCTGGCCCCACCTCCATGCCTGGCCCCGAGGGCGTTGCTGAAGGCGCCCTGTCGCTCGGATCCCCACATGATGCCGTCGACCGGATAGGAGCGCACGTAGTCCTCGGTCAGGCCGAGCAGGAACCCGCGGTACTCCGGATTGTTGAAGCAGAGCGTGGTCGCGTTGCGCCCGTGCAGGTCCTGCTCCTGGAGCTTGGCGATGTTAGGGAGATCCGCGCGGAAGACGTCTTCGAACCAGCAGATGACCTTCATCCCGCGCTTCTTGGCCGCGGGC
>JACOSH010000004.1 GCA_016178945.1 Acidobacteriota bacterium | reverse complement strand
TGGTGACGGAAAGCGAACCGGCGCGGCCGGGCGAGTTCCTCTCGATCTTCTGCACCGGCCTGGGGCGGCTGGGGACGGCCTCGCCCCGGGAGACCGTTCGTCGCGCACAGGCGGCCATCGGCGGCAAGCCGGCGCTGGTGACCTACTCCGGCGAGGCGCCGGGTCTGCCCGGCGTGAACCAGGTCAACGTGCAAGTGACGGCGGACGCGCCGGCTGGGATGCTGCCGCTGGAGATCGCGATCGGCGGGGTCGCCAGCAACACCGTGACGCTGCTGGTCAGCGAGGCAAGAGGCGGAGCACCTTCCCGGCGCGCTCGCCGGTAAGCTTGCCCTCCTCGACCACCGGCCGGCCGTTGACCAGCACCAGGTCGAAGCCCTCCGAGAATTGGTGGGGTTGCTGGAAGGTGGCCTTGTCTTCCACCTTGGCCGGGTCGAACAGGACCAGGTCGGCCCAGAAGCCCTCGCGCAGCAGACCCCGGTCGCGGAAGCCGAACGTGCGGGCGGGCAGCGAGGTCATGCGTCGGACGGCGTCTTCCAGCGTGATCACATTGCGGCGGCGCACGTACTCGGCCAAGACTCGGGCGTTGGTTCCGTACGAGCGCGGATGCGGGACGCCCACGCCGAACTCGCGCACGCCGCCGTCGCTGGCGATGGCGGTGTTGGGGTAACGCAGGATGCGGTCGACGTCTTTCGCGCCCATCGAGTGGTAGACCATCTGGGCCCCGCCTTGCGCTTCCAGGTCGAGGATGGTCTGGATCTCCTCCTTCACCTTCCTCTTGCGGCCTTTCAGCCGGTTGATCTCGCTGACGCTCTTCCCCTCGATGGAGCGATCGAAGTCGCAGGCCGCCACCACGGCGTAGCTATAGTCTTTGTGGCCGAGCTTTTTCAGCATCCCCTCCATTTCGCGAGCGACGCGGGCGCGCGTAGACGGATCGGCCAAGCGCTCCTTGATCTTGGCGGAGCCGTCGGCCAGCGCCCAACTGGGCAGCGTGATTCCCAGGTTCGTGCTGGAGCGGTCGTAGGGATACTGATCGACGACCACGTCCACACCCTCGCCGCGCGCCTTCTCGACTAGCGCCAGCGATTTTTCCGAGGAGCCCCACAGGCGCCGGTTGTCGATCTTGAAGTGCGAGAGCTGAACGCGCAGACCGGTCTCGCGTCCCACTCGCAGCGCCTCCTCAATGGCCTCCAGGACGCGCTCGCCTTCGTCGCGCATGTGGCTGGCGTAGACGCCGCCGTGCCCTGCCGCGGCCTTGGCCAGCGCGACCACTTCCTGGGTGTTGGAGTAGGTTCCGGGAATGTAGATCAAACCCGTGGAGAAACCCACGGCGCCGTCCCGCATGTTTTGTTCCACCAGGGCCTGCATGCGCGCGATCTCTTCGGGGGTAGCGGGGCGGTTGGCGGTCGCCATGATCTCGCTGCGAACCGTGTTGTGGCCGATCAGAGAAGCCAGGTTCAATCCGATGCCGAGCTTTTCCAGGCCGGCGAACCACTCGCCCAAGTGCGCGCGCGATCCGCCGCAATTGCCCGTGACCACGGTGGTGACGCCGTCCCTCACGTAGTTGTCGCCGCCAGGGACCTTATCTATTCCGCCCTCGACATGGGTATGGACGTCGATAAATCCCGGAGCGGCTACGCGCCCCTTAGCGTCAATGATCCGGGGGGCGGAGTCCGCGGACAGATTACCGACCGCCGCGATGCGCCCGGCGCGAATCCCTAAGTCGGCGCGAAACCAGGGGTTACCGGAGCCATCGACCACCCGGGCGCCGCGGATCAGCAGGTCATATTCCCCGGCAATAAGTGTCGTAAGGGAGAGGAGGAGGAGTAAGAGTTTCATTACGCGGTACTAAGATCATTCTAGCGGTTATTTCAGCGGAATCTTGTGGTACACAGGAGAGAGAGATGTTTAGCGCGATCCTGTTCGTGGAGGACCAGTCGCTGTCTCATGCGCTGGAGCAGCTCGCAACGGAATCCAAACAGGTCGAGATCCAGAGGTGCATCGACCAGTTTCCCTCCCGTTACGAGCTGGCCCGCCTGCTGAACACCTTTGTGCCCGAGATCATCTTCGTGGACCTCACGGACTGGACACGCGCCCTGCCGTTGTGCGACGCCATCCACACCCATTCGCCGGAGACCGCCATCATCGGATTCGGCGACATCTGCACCGAGCACCAGGCCACGCTTTGGACTCACGCCGGCGTGGCCACGCTGCTGATTTCACCGGTCAACAGCAAGAAGTTCCGGCACGCCATCGAGCAGGCCATTCATCGGGTGCGGCCGGCCATGCAGGACAACCTGATCGCTTTTCTGCCCTCCAAGGCGGGAAGCGGCTGCTCCACGGTGGCCTTCAACGTGGCGGGCTGCCTGGCCGAGGAGCACGACCGCAAGGTGCTGCTGATCGAGGGAGACTTGCACTCCGGCATCCTCTCGGTGCTGGTCGACGTGCAGCCGGTCTTCTCGGTTCGCGATGCGCTGGACCACGCCGCCGAGCTGGATTTTTCGAACTGGAACAAGTACATCGTGCGGGCGCAAGGGATCGATCTGTTGCTCACCCGCCGCAACAAGAAGGATCCGGTGCCGTCCTGGAGCAACTATCATCAGTTGCTTCAGTTCGCCATGAACCGGTATGACGCCATCCTGGTGGACCTGCCGGAAGTCGTGAACGAGGCGACCTCGGAGATTGTCACCCGCGCCTGGTGCGTGTACACCGTGTGCACGCCGGAGCCCGCTTCGCTGGCCCTGGCCGAGCAGCGCCTAAACGAGCTGGAATGCCGGGATATCACCAGCGACCGGATCCGCGTGCTGGTGAATCGCTGGCACGAGAGCGACCCCAAGCCGGAGGAGATCGAGCAGCGGTTGCGCTACCCGGTTTCCTCGGTGTTCCACAACGACTATCAGGCGGTGCGCAAGGCCACGTCGGAGTTCGGCTATGTCGACCGCGAATGCGAGCTGGGCAAGGGCTTCCAGACCTTCACCAATAAGCTCCTGGGCATCGCCGCGCCGGAAGAACCCCAGCCGCGCCGCCGCTTCGGCTTCCTGCGCGCCCTGGCCGGAAAGGCGCTGATGCCGCAGTTCACGCATTCCGTAGCGCCACCATCGGATCGGCCTTCCTAGCGCGCCGGGCCGGCTCGTCTTCGGCAATGCAGGACAGGACAACCGGCTCACGATCAGGGAATTCAGCGACCAGAGAGAGGCTTCCGCCCATCGCTTCAACGGTCTTCCGCAGCGTGGAAATCATCAGATCGGCGCGTTTTTCAAGCTTGGAAACGCCGTCCTGCCCGATTCCGAGTTCCTTGGCCATTCGTACTTGCGTGAGCTTGCGGGCGCGGCGAAGCTCCTGTAGGGTCATTTCCTCGGCGATGAGTTGAGCCGCGCGGGCCTTCACCTTCCTGCGCCGGGCAGGGCTTAGTTCCTTCCTAATCCTTTCGAGGTTGGTCATGGCCGCTGCTTCCTTTCCCTTTCCTTCTGCCTCCTGATCTTGCCCAGATGAGCGTCAAACCGAGCATCGGCCTTGTCTATCAATTGGCGGTAAAACCGCTTTTCGCCGGCACCTGACTTGTCTCCGGCCGCCAAGAGAATGGCCTTGCGGTTCGGGTCAAATGCGAAAGCCACACGCCAGACACCGTCAGCGGCGTCGAACCTTAATTCCTTCATATTTGCGTGACGCGAGTCATTGAGGGTATCCGCGCGGGGCCGCCTGAGCTGCGGGCCGAACTGTTCGAGCAGTTCGATGTGGGCCAGCAACTGGTCCTGCACGTCCTTGTGCAGGTCGCGGTACTCGGGGACGAAATCATCATGGAGGTCAACTTCCCACTTCACCTGATCAAGTATGCACTATAATCACTATGCCGTCAAGTGCATGTACACTAGGCTGAATTCAAAGGCCAAAGTTCGAGAGCCTCCCCTCCGGGGTCCTCTTTTCCCCGCTGGCCGGTACTACTACTTGCGACGGGCAGCGCGGGATCGATCGCGACGAGCGCACCGGCCGAATCAGGGCCGCCGGGTCGCCGCCGGTCCTCACAATTGGACCGCCGCCGCATGGGGCGAAGCCGCGGCCGCCCAGTCTGGCGGCGACCTACCACTACGCTGAAGATGGCCGCGGTGGTCCCGATCCCCAGCGCTAGACAAGCCACAAAGGCCACGGTGAATCCTGCAGTCTTAAGCAGTGTCCGAGGCTGAACTGGAGATCCTGCAAGAGGCCGCGCCTTTGGTTTAGGCCTCCGGGCCGCGCTAGAGGTGAGCATACACCTCGGCCCTCGATGACATCCGCACAGATGACTTCCACGCGATGTTGATCCCTGATTAGGAGCGGGATCGTTTGGATCGAGAGCGATTGCCTACCAAGGACCGCCAATGAGGAACAGGGCTCCTCGGATGAATAGGGATGCCATTATCCACCTCACGGCAAACGAGCAAGTGCCCGTTGAGGCTCTGCCAAAGCTCTGCCAGGTAGGCAGCATTTTCCAATCCAAGAATGAGCCTGAAATCGACTTTTGATTCCAATGCGGGATGAGCCTGAAACGGTACTTTGATTCCAATGCGCGATGAGCCTGAAACCCTTCGGCGCTTGCGAGAATGATCCATTATGTAGTGCACTACATAAAGGGTCATTCTTGCCGAGCGCCGAAGCTCCGTTCGCGGGGCGTAGCAAAGTGGCTGCAGACAACAAGGTGGAACTGGTTGTCGAAGTCGTCGACAAAGCGAATGCCCACTTAGACCTCAAACGCGAATCGCTGGGAAGGGTCTACCGGAACAGCAGCAGCGTGGACACGGCCGTCAGACCGATCACCAGCGTCTCGAAGACCCGCGCCGGAATGGCATGCAGCAACGACCGGCCGGTGAGCGCCCCGGCCAGCACGGCTGGAACCAGCAAAGCGTCGAAGGCCAGGGACCTGCCGCTGAACAGCCCGTGCCACGTGTAGATCGGGATCTTGCTCAGATTGACGAAGAAGAAGAACCAGGCCCCCGTGGCGACGAACTCCTCCTTGGGCAGCCGCTTGCTGAGCAGATACAGAATCATGACCGGACCGGCCGCGTTGGCCACCGTGGTTGCGAAGCCCGCGGCGATCCCGTAGGGCGCGGCATGACCGGAGACGCCGGCCTCCGGACGCAGGCGCCGGCGCAGGTGCGCCGCCAGCATCGCCAGGATGATCGCGCCGACCAGAGGACGGAGCGTGCGCTCATTGAAATTGAGGGCCATCGCGCCCGCCGCGACTCCCGCCGCTACCCAGGGGGCGAGCGAAAACAGCCGGCCCGCGGCGGCATGCCGGCGCCAGTAGATCACGGCGAACAGGTCCGCCGTGCACAGAATGGGCAGCAGCCATCCGGCGGAAAGGCGGGCATCGCCCACGGCCAGGACCATCAGGGGAATCACCAGGATGCCCAGGCCCGGCATTCCCGTCTTGGCCACTCCCACCAGGAAGGCGCAGAAGGCGCCCAGCAACCATTGCCATGCGGCCAGAGGCGGCATGTCAGGGCAGCACCCAAACAGCGAGCTGGTCCATGCCGTCGACCAGCAGATCGGGCGGGTCGGTCTCGAAGGTCTCAGGCTGGAAGCCCCACGTGACCCCGCAGGCCAGCACCCCGGCGTTGCGCGCGGTTCGCACGTCGACCGAGCTGTCGCCCACCATCATGGTCGACGCGCGCGCTGCGCCGCAGTCGGATAGCAGCGTCTCGATGCCGATGGGGTGCGGCTTCTTCTGCTCGAAGCTGTTGCCGCCGTAGACCCGCTCGAAATGCCCGCCCACTCCCAGACCGTCGACGATGGCCTGGCTGATGCGCACCGGCTTGTTGGTCAGGACCGCCAGCTTCACGCCTCCCGCGCGCATGCGGTCGAGCCCTTCGCGAACGCCGGGATAGAGCACGGTGTAGTCGAGCATGTGATCGCGGTAATACTGGAGGAAGAACTCTAGCGCGCTCCGGACCTGCTCCTCGCTCGCCTCCGGACCCAGCGCGCGTCGGATCAGGACGGGCGCGCCGTTTCCCACGTAGGAGTACACGGTGTCGTGCTCGAGCGGCTGGCGGCCCATGAAAGCGCGCGTCGCGTTGACGGCGTGGGCCAGGTCGAGCTTGGAATCGATGAGGGTGCCGTCCAGATCGAAAATCAACAGATCCATCAAGCCCGCGCCCGCTTGAGGGCCGTCCCCGCTCTCTGCGCCGGCTTGCGCAGCGCGCCCCTCGCCTCCAGGTTGTAATCGCGTATCTTTTTCTGGAGGGTATTGCGGTGAATGCCGAGCAGCTTGCTGGCTTCGCTGCGGTTTCCGCCGGTCTGGAACAGGGCGCGGGTGACTAGCGTCTTCTCCAGGATCTCGACCGCCTCCTCCAGGAAAAACCCGCCTCGCAGCAGGCGGTCGACTAGTTGATCGAATGATTCGTGCATGAGCGTCCTTGGAATTTCAGATGGTGGCGCGGGGCAGTTCGCGGACCGTGTCCCGCCAGATCTTTTTGATCTGCTGGTAGCGGGAGGCGAAGGCGTCCTTCAGCTCGCGTGGAGCCATGGCGGTGAGCCAGTTCGACGCTTCGATGACGTAGGGCGCCAATTGCGATCGCACCACCGCGGCCGGCGCCGTCCCTTTCGGCGCGGGAGCGAAGGCCACGATGGCCATGATGAGGGCGATCGACACCAGGACGCCCTTGATGAATCCGAACGCCGCTCCCAGCAGACGATCCATGAACGACAGCCCGGCCAGCTTCAAGACCTTCCCTAAGAGAAAGCCCACCAGCGACCCGGCCATCAGCACGCCGAAGAACACGATCAGAAAACCGCAGAAGTTGGCCAGCCCACGCGAGCTGAGATACGGCTCCAGCAGCCCGCCCGCCGTGCCATAGAACCAGATCCCGCCCACCAGCGCAACCGCAACCGACACCAGGCCGACGATCTCGCGGGTGAACCCGTTGCGCACGCTGGAGGCCACCGCGGCCAGCATCGCGACCAGCAGGACGATATCCAGCCAGTTAAACTCTTGCCAGTTCATAACGCCTTGCCGGTGAGGATGCGATACGCCTCTTCATACTTCGCGCTGGTTCTTTCCGCGACCTGGGAAGGCAGCGGCGGGGCCGGAGGCTGCTTGGCCCAGCGGATCTCTTCCAGGTAATCGCGCACGTACTGCTTGTCGAAGGAGTCCTGCGCGCGGCCCGGCTGGTAGCGGCCGGCCGGCCAGAAGCGCGAGGAATCCGGCGTCAGGACTTCGTCGCCCAGCACCAGCTCGCCGCCGGCGAATCCGAATTCAAACTTGGTGTCGGCGATCAGGATGCCGCGGCCCCGCGCATACTCCGCGGCGCGCGAGTAAATGTCCAGAGTCAGCTTGCGAAGCCGAGCGGCGAGATCGCGGCCCACCAGGCCGGCCATAGTTTCGAAGGAGATGTTCTCGTCGTGACCGGTCTGAGCTTTGGTCGCCGGCGTGAAGATCGGCTCCGGCAGCGGCGAGCTCTCTTCCAAACCGGCGGGCAGCCGGATCCCGCACACCGTGCCGCTCTGCCGGTACTCCTTCCAGCCGGACCCGGCCAGGTAGCCGCGCGCCACGCACTCCACCTCCACCATGCGCGCTTTCTTCACCAGCATGGAGCGGCCTTCGAGTTGTTCGCCAAACTCGCTCAGCGGCGGCGGGTAGTCCCCGACGCTGGCGGTCAGGAAGTGGGTCGGCGTGAGGTCGCGCAGGAAGTCGAACCAGAAGATGGAGAGCTGGGTCAGCACCCGCCCCTTGCCGGGGATTCCAGTGGGCAGGATATAGTCGAACGCGGAGATGCGGTCGGTGGCTACGATCAGCAGCCGGTCGCCGGCGGCGTACACGTCGCGCACCTTGCCCCGGGCGTAGGGTGGAACGCCGGGAAGATTCGTCTCAAGAAGGATGGATGAAGTCACGCTCGGATAACCTTCGATGATAGCAGCGTTCCCGGTCTTGTCCAAGGTTGAAAACTGGGGAAAGTGAGGGCTCGGATGATCGATTGTCGATGCCTCCGGACACCGCCATGGAGACGCGCCTTAGACAAGCGGCGTTACAGGGCGGCCTCGGAGCACGCGCCTCAAGTTCCGCTTCCCGTGGAGAACCGCGACAATCTCAAGCGGCTGGATGCCTGCCCGGTAGATGATGAGGTACGAGCGCACTGGCCAAAAGAGCACGGGCTGTTTGGTCAGGTCCTGTCGCGTGTGTCCCGTCCCGGGCATCTTCGCCAGGAAGCGGAAAGATTGGCGAAACTCGGCAATTATGCGTCGGGCAGCTTTCTCGCTGTCGGTGCGATGTAGTTCTTGATATCACGAAGATCTTGTCGAGCCTCTCGCGAGACGACGTAGCGGCTCATCCGGCCTTGTGAGCCTTCTCCGCCGCATCGAGTTCCGCTTCGAGGGTGTCGAGAAACTGTTCGCCGTCTACACCATCCCCGTTCTCCAGGGACGAGATGCCTCGGGCGATCTTAGCCTCAATCTCTTCTGGAGTATACTCTTCGCCCAGTTCGCGCGCGATCAGGAAGTGTTTGACGGCCCGGCGGATAAACTCCTCGGCGCGTTGAGAGCGACCGGTCTGGAGCTCATTGACAATCAGCCGCTCCGTGTCCGGGTCAAGATCGACAATCATAGGATTTCCTCAAGTGCTATTTCTGATTCTACCCGTCCCCGGCGCCCTATTTGCGTTGCTCGACGCCAGCTTCCTTCGGCGTGTGCCGGACGTTGACCGCCAACAGGTCTCCGTTCAGCTCCCGCTTCACTTCCGCGGTCACGGCGCTGCCCAGAGGAATCCCGGTGGCGGAAACCTCTTTCTTGCCCAGGAAGAACTTGGTCTTGCTGGTGCGCCGCAGCGCGAGGCTCTGGTCGCCCTCGAGGACGAGCTCGATCTGTTTCTTACCGACGGCCCGCAGCGTCCCGTCGAGCGTCACCAACTCCGCGACCGCGGTGTCCGCGCCCCGCGGGCCGGAGGTTCTGGACTGTCGCGACCCGGCCCGCCGGCTCTGGCCACTCACCGGGCTCAGGCCGGGACCGAGGAGCAGGAGCGCGCACAAACCCAGGCTCAGGCCGTGTCGTCTCTTCATGACTTCAATGCCGGAAGTGGCGGATGCCGGTGAAGACCATAGCCAGGTTCAGGCGGTCGGCGGCGGCGATGACCTCCTGGTCGCGGACCGAGCCTCCGGGCTGGATGATGGCGGTGATGCCGTGGCGGGCGGCTTCCTCGACGCCGTCGGCGAAGGGGAAGAAAGCGTCGGAGCCGACCACGGCGCCCTCCAGCGGCAGCACGGCCTTGGCCGCGCCGAGCTTGACCGCATCGACGCGGCTCATCTGTCCCGCGCCGACGGCGGCAATCTGTCCGGCGTGCGCGTAGACGATGGCGTTAGACTTGACGTGCTTGGCGACTTTCCAGGAGAAGAACAGCGCGGCCCATTCCTGTTCGGTGGGGATGCGGCGGGTCATGACCTGGCAATCCGAGTGGCTCAGCCGGCGCACATCGGGAGTCTGGGCGAGGAATCCGCCCAGGATGGACTTGACCACCAAGTCCGGGGCGGCCGCGGCAACCTCCATCAGGCGCAGGTTCTTCTTGGCTGTTAACGCGGCCAGCGCTTCGGGCGCATAGCCGGGAGCGGCGACGGCCTCAATGAAGGTCTTGGCCACTTCACGCGCGGTCTCCTCGTCGAGGGGGCGGTTGAAGGCGAGAACGCCGCCGAAGGCGGATACCGGATCGCATTCGAGGGCCTTGCGGTAGCTTTCGGCCAGCGACGGCTGCTCGGCGCAGCCACAGGGGTTGGTGTGCTTGATGATGGCCGAGGCGGGACCTTCGAACTCCTGGATCAACTGCCAGGCGGCGTCCAGGTCGACTAGGTTGTTGTAGGAGAGCTCCTTGCCGTGCAACTGGCGCGCGCCGGCGATTCCGTGACCGGGCATGCCGTAGACGGCCGCCGACTGATGCGGGTTCTCGCCGTAGCGCAAGTCGGAGAGCTTGCCGACGCGGAGGTCGAGCGCGAGGGGCAGCGTGGCTGGCGCTTGGCCGACCTGTGCCAGACGCCCGCTGATGGCGCGGTCATAGGCGGCGGTCATGCGGAAGGCTTCCTGCGCCAGACGCCAGCACGTCGCTTCGGAAAGCGCGCCGCCGGAGGCGCGCATCTCGTCGACGAGGGTGGGATAGGCGGATGGGGAGACGACTACGGCCACGTCTCGAAAGTTTTTGGCGGCGGATCGGATCAGGGCGGGGCCGCCGATGTCGATGTGCTCGATCAGATCGGGGAGCGCGGCTTTGGAGTCGGCGGCGATTCTCTCGAAGGCGTAGAGGTTGACCACCACCATGTCGATGGGGGCGATGGCGTGCGCCTCCAGAGCCTGCATGTGCTCGGGCTTGTCGCGGCGGGCCAGGATGCCGGCGGTGATCCTGGGGTGCATGGTCTTGACGCGCCCGTCGAGCATTTCGGGGAAGCCAGTGACCTCGGCGACGTCGCGGACGGCGAGGCCCGCCTCGCGTAGGGCTCCGGCGGTGCCGCCCGTCGAGATCAGCTCGGCGCCAAACTCGCTCAACTGGCGGGCGAAACCGGCGATGCCGGTCTTGTCGGTGACGCTGAGCAACACGCGGCGGATGAGGGGCATGAACTCTTGAACATATCACGGGCCGAGAAGCTAGAGTGACCGGGCCGCCGCCTGGACCAGGATCCACAACTTCTCCGCCATGGACAACGAAATGCGCCCGGACAGCACGTCGAAATCGGAGCGCTCGATCTTGTCGAGGAGCCGCGAGTAGATGGCGATCAACGCCCAGAGCGACGAGCGGCTGCGCCGGACGACCATTCCGATCAGGGGCGCCGATTCCCGGTAGTATTGCCGGGCGCGGGCCGTCTCAAAACGCATAAGCTCCAGAAACTGGGGAGTGCGCCGCAGTGCGCCGGGATCCACGCCGAAGCGCTCGAGATCTTCGGCGGGCAGATACACGCGGCCGCGCTCGGCGTCCTCGCGCACGTCGCGCAGGATATTGGTCAACTGGAAGGCGACGCCGCACTTTTCGGCCAACTGGAGGGCTTCGGGCGAGCTGAACCCGAAGATGTGCACGATCGACAGGCCTACCACCGAGGCCACCTGATAGCAGTAGCGGTACAGCTCTTCAAAAGTCCGGATGCGGCGGGGTTCGAGGTCGGAAGTGACTCCATCGATCAGATCGTGAAAGTAGCGGCCGGGGATGGCATAGCGCCGGACGGTGTCGTGGAAGGCGGGCAGGGTGGGATGGCCCGCGCACTCGCCTTCGAGCGCCCGGTCCAGCGCCCGCCGCCACTCGAGGAGCGGCTCGCGCGCCGCGCCGGGCTCGTCGCTCAAGTCGTCGCAGTAGCGCATGAACGCGTAGATGGCGCACATGGCGTCGCGCTGCTGGCGCGGCAAGAGCAGGAAGGAGTAGTAGAAGTTCTTGGCGCGGCGGCGGGCTACCTGGCGGCAGTGCCGGTAGGAATCCTCCAGGGACAGCATCAGGCTGCCCGCGCGACGGCGACTTCCACCAGCGTTCGCAGCAGCAACCGGAAGCGCTCGCCCTTGGAGATGTAGGGCCGCAAGGCGAACACGTCGTAGTCCTGGCGGCGGATCTTCTCCAGTACCAGCATCCCGCCGCGGCTGAACAGCGCGATGTCCAGCGACAGACGCGGGCTCAACATGCGCGCCAGCGGCAGGCCCTCGCGAAAAAGTCCCTCGGCTCGATCGACGGCCTCGTGCAGAGCGGCGCGAAACGCGGCCGTGGCCCGCCGCGCCTGGACCTCCTCGACGCTGGATCCGTGCCGTTCGAGCGTCTCCAGCGGAACGTAGATGCGATCCTTTTCCAAGTCCACACCGACGTCCTGCCAGAAGTTGGCAAGCTGGAGGGCGGTGCAAGTGGAATCCGACAAACGCCGGCGCTCGGGGTCCTGGTAACCGCACAAGTACAGCACCAGCCGCCCCACCGGATTGGCCGACCGCCGGCAGTAGTCGAACAGATCCTCCCAGGTGCGGTAGCGGGTGACCACCTGGTCCTGCTCGAAGGCCAGGATCAGGTCATTAAGGGGCTCGATGGGAATGCCGTGGCGGTCGACCGTCCCCCGCAGCGCCACAAAGACCGGGTGCGAGCACTCGCCGCGATACATGGCCTGCAACTGCTCGCGCCACCAGGCCAGCAGGCGCAAGCTCTCCTGGGTGCCGCCGATCTCGTCGCCCAGATCGTCCGCCCAGCGGCAGAACGAGTAGACGTTGAAGAAGTCCTGGTGCAGGCGCCGGGGGAGAAAGAAACTGGCGACGTGAAAGTTCTCGTAATGGCTGGTGGCCAGCCAGCGGGCATAGGCCTGGGCGTCGGATAAGGAGTAGCTGGCGGCGAGCGCTTCGGGGGAGCGGACAAAATCCTTGGGGGCTAACCGCATCAAGGAATGATGGCCGTCTTGAGGTGGCCGTTGTGGCTCATCAGGTGGCGCATCACTTCCAGCAGGTTGGTGAGCGGCTCCTCGCGGTTGACGAAGTCGCGCGCCGTGATATCGCCGTTGGAGACGATGTCCAAGGCCTTGCGGATGTGCGTGGGGGTGTGATGGAAACTGGCCTTGCAGGTGATCTCCGAGTAGTGGAGCAGGGAAGTGTCCAGGCTGACCTTGCTGTCGTTGGGACAACCACCGAAGAAGTTGACGGTCCCGCCGCGCCGGACCATGTTGACAGCCCAGTGCCAGGTTTCCGGGTTGCCCACCGCCTCGATGGCGATATCGGTGCCCCGGCCATTGGTCCACTGGCGTACCACCTTGCCCGGCTCGGGGCAGTTCTCGGTGGAGATCAGATGATCGGCCCCCATGGCGGCGGCCCGGTCGAGTTGGGTCTTGCGGCGGCCGATGGCGATCACGCGCGCGCCGTACACCTTGGCCAGGCGAACGAACATCAGGCCGATGGGCCCCAGCCCGATGATGGTGACGGTGTCGCCCTCCCGCACCCCGGTCTCCTCCAGGCCGCGCAGCACGCAGGCCAAGGGCTCGACCAGCGCCGCGTCGTGATAGCTGACATGGGCGGGGATCTGGTAGGTGTTGCGTTCCACAATGCGGCCGGGAATGCGGATGTACTCGGCGTAAGCGCCGTTGTTGAACAACAGGTCCTCGCAGAGGTTCTGCTGGCCGCAATGGCAGAAGTAGCAGTTCTCGCAGGGAGCGGAATTGGCGGCCACCACGCGCTCGCCGACGCTGAAGCGCAGGACTTCATTGCCGGCCGCCACCACGTCGCCGGCCAGCTCATGGCCAAACACGGCGGGGGGCACGATCATTCGGGCGTGGTACCCGCGCTGGAACACCTTCACGTCGGTGCCGCACGTGAGGGCGACCTTGACGCGCACCAGGAGATCGTGCGGCCCGATTTGGGGAACAGCTACCGGCTCTACCTGTAGTTTTTCCTGCCCGTACAGCACGGCAGCCATCATCTGGCTTTTCACTATGAGCACCTCTGAGGCTGAACAATAATTTTCAACGATTGACCGTCCGGATGCAACGCCATATCAAATCCTGAAGAGATTTTAATGAGCGGAAGTCGATGTGAGACAAGACCTTCCACCCAAATTCTGCCGCCGAAGACCAGCTCGGCCGCCTCCTTCTGCAAGTCCACCGAGGCCGAGTAGCAGCCGAACAACCTGCGCTCTCCCATACAGATGTCGGCGCCGGATAGTTCGATGCGTTCCTTATCGGAGGTTTGGGCAAATAGCAGGATGCGCGCGCCGGGCCGGGAGGCGCGGATGGCCTGCTCCACCAGTCCGGGCGCGGAAGCCGCCAGGATGACCAGATCGGCGCCGCGACCGCCCGAGACCTTGGCCATGGCGGCCGGTACATCGGTCGAGCGCGGGTTCCAGGACTCCAGGGCCCCGCAGGAACGAGCCAGCTCCAGGCGCTTGGGAAGGGTGTCAGTGGCGAAGACCCGCGCGCCGGTGCGGTTGACCAGCATGGTGAACAGCAGGCCGATAGGCCCCTGGCCCATGATCAGGACCACTTCGCCGGGCTGGGGATCGCACTGTACTACCGCCTTGAGGCACGTGTTGACGGGCTCGACGAAACAGGCCTGGTCGAAGGAGACGCCGTCGGGGATCTTCTCGACGCCTCGCTCGACGATCCAGTCCATCACGCGCACGTACTGGGCGAATCCGCCCCCGGCCGGCTCAAAACCGGCCGTAACACCCACCTTCTTGTAGGTCGCGCACTGGGCGTACACCTTGCGCTGGCAGTAGAAGCACTGCATGCAGGGGATATGGTGAAAGACCACCACGCGATCGCCGGGGACAAAATTGCGAACGCCCTCGCCGGTCTTCGCCACCACGCCGGCGGTCTCGTGGCCGTAGATGCGGGGCGGGGGAAGCAGGTTGTATTCGATCTTCTTGAGATCGGTATGGCAAATGCCGCAGGACTCGACCCGGATCAGGATCTCGCCCGGACCGATCTGGGGAGTCGGCACCGGCTGCACCGACACCACACCCGCGCCCTGATACACCGCCGCCTGCATCGTGGCGGGTACCAGCGCTCCGGAGGTTGTGATTTCAGAATCGGCAGTCTGCAATAAAGTCTCCCAGGGATTGCGCCGCGATGCGCGAGCGCCGATACAGCCGAAACAACTCCGGAATGCCGGCCGCGGGCCGTCGAATCGCCGACGCCAGAATGCGCCGCGTACTGAAGCGGCCATCCGGCAGGCGGGCCGAGTTCAGGTCCAATGCAAAACCTTCCCCAGCTCGATCTGTCACCACCCGGATACAGAACAGCGGTAACTCCCATTGTCGCACTAGCCGGGCCACTCCCGCAGCCTCCATCTCGACGGCGGAGGCCCCCCGGTCAAGAAGGGCGCGCTTCTCCTCCACGGTCTGGGCGACCCGGTCGACCGAGAGCAGGGTACCCTGCCGGAAGGTCCGGTCGCATTCCGGCAGGTCGATCTGGACGGTCTCCGAATCCATCAGCAAGCTCGCCGCTACAAATACATCGCCGATCCGGTACTCCGGATCGAGCGCACCACAGAATCCCGTGCTCACCACCGCGCCGGCCGCGACCCGATCTCGCGCCACTTCCAGGGCAGTCGCTGCGTTGGCCGGTCCCGCGCCATTCGAAACCATCACCATGGGGCGCTCCCGCATCTCGCCCTGCCGGGCAAATTGAACCGGCCAATCCAGCTTTCGGATGCCGCGACAGTGACTCAACAAACCTGCGAACTCCCGGGCCTCGGCGGCCACCAACAGCAGACACGCTTCGGCGGCAATCACCCGGCGCCTAACACCTGGCCTCGGCCCGGTACCACTCCACGGCGCGACGCAACGCATCCTCCACTGGCGCCGGATTATATCCCAACTCCCGCCGGGCTTTCTGGCAGGAGACGAACATCTTCTTTCTGGCCATGCGAACCGCGTCCAAAGGGACGCGCGGCTCGCTACCGCTGGTTCGGGCCCAGCCAGTGGAGAGCAGCCCGGCTGCATAGGCCACGAAATGCGGCAATCGCAGCCAGGGGGCCTTGCCTCCGGTGATTCGGGCCAGCATGGCGAGGATCTGGGCCAGGGTCAGGTTCTCGCTGCCCAGGATATAGCGCTGGCCCGGCTTCCCATATTGGGCCGCCAGCAGGTGGCCCGCGGCCACGTCCCGCACATCCACCAGATTCAGCCCTGTGTCCACAAAGGCGGGCATATCCCCTTTCAAGTAGTCCAGTACGATCTTCCCTGTAGGAGTCGGTTTCACGTCGTGTTCACCCACCGGCGCGGTGGGATTAACAGCCACCACCGGCAGACCGCTCGCGGCGAATTCCAAGGCCACCTGCTCGGCCAGGAACTTCGACCGCTTGTAGGCCCCGGCCATATCCCCAAAACTGACCGGAGACGACTCCTCACCCAAGCCCCCGCTTGTCACCCCGATGCAACCTACCGTGCTGGTGTAAACAACCCGCTCAACTCCGGCGTCCCGCGCCGCCTCCAGGACATTTCGTGTCCCCTCCACGTTGGAGGCGTACAATTCTTCCGGGTGCGCCGCCCACAGCCGGTAGTCGGCCGCCACATGAAACACCAGCCCGCAACCGGCCACGGCCCGATCCAGCGACCGGCGGTCGCGCAAATCCCCAACCGCTGGCTCCACTTCCAGCTCGCGCAGCCGGCTGGTGGGGCGAACCAGGGCCCGCACCGAATGTCCGGACGCGAGCAAGGCCCGGGCCACATGCCAGCCTACGAAGCCGGAAGCCCCCGTAACCAGCGACGCCTTCACCTTATCGCAATGCCCAGCTTAACATCTTGAAACTATCGGCCAGCCGCGCATTGATGCCAAACGCGGCCGAGGGCTCGTAGCCGCAGTGCACCATGCAGTGCTCGCACCGCGGATCGCCATTGCCGGCCCCATATCGCTCCCAGGGCGTCTGGGTCATCAACCCCTCGAACGTCTTATAATGCGCGTCCGTGATCAGGTAGCAGGGGCCTTTCCAGCCTTTGATATTGTATGTCGGATTGCCCCAGGCGGTGCAAGGCAGATCGCGCTCGCCGCGCAGAAACTCCATGTACACGGGCGTCTGATTCATCCTGAAGCGCTTGAGCAAATCCTTGGCCTGGCGAAACTTCTGGTGGATGTCGTCGCGGGTCATGAAGATCTCGCGCACGTTGACCGCGGAGTAGCCATAGGCCGGCGAGATCTGGTGCCCGTCGACGTCGAACTGCTGCAAGTATTCAAACAGCTCGGCGATCTCGTGCATATCGGTTTCCTGGTAGATGGTGGTGTTGGTGCACACCATGAAACCGGCCGCTTTGGCGGCTTTGATCCCTTCAATGGCCTGGTGAAAAACGCCTTCCTTCTCCACGCACAGATCGTGAGTCTTCTCCATGCCGTCCAGGTGGACGTTGAAGAAGAAGCGCTTGTCGGGCTTGAACTCATGCAGCCGCTTGCGCATGAACATGCCGTTGGTGCAGAGATAGATGTGTTTATTGCGCTCCAGGATGCCGGCCACCAGGTCGCCGATCTGGGGATACATCATGGGCTCGCCGCCGCAGATCGACACCATGGGCGCGCCGCATTCGTCCACCGCCGTCAGGCATTCCTCCAGCGGGATCCGCTCGGTGATGGTGGATTCGTACTCGCGGATGCGCCCGCAGCCGGTGCAGGTGAGATTGCAGGCGTGCAGCGGCTCCAGCATCATGACAATGGGGAAGCGCTGGCGAATCATGGGATGCGGCTGTCGGCTGCCGTCCTCGGCCACCGCCGAAGGCAGGATGCGGAAGGGATTGGAGGCGTCCTCCTTGACCTGCACGGTCTTCTGCCACTCGGGACGCGGCCGCATCTTGTTCTTGAAAATGTAGCCGGCCATGCCGGCGGTCATCGACAGGGGAAATCTCATAAGCGATCCAGGTGCGACGCGTCCCTGACGTTCTGAAAGGCGGCCAGGGCCAGCAAGGGAAAATACAACCGATACAAATGATAGTTCAAATAGAAGACCATGGGGAAGCCGGTGCCGGTGGCCAGCTCCTCGTCCCAGGTTCCATCCGGACACTGCGTGGCCAGCAGATGGTCGATGCCGCGCCGCACGGATTGGCTGGTGGTGTCTCCCCCGGCCAGCAGGCCCAATACGGCCCAGGCGGTCTGGGAGGGCGTGCTGGGGGCGGCGGTGAAGACCTCGTGGTTGTAACTGCGGGTGTCCTCGCCCCACCCGCCGTCGGCGTTCTGAATGGAGCGCAGCCACTCGCCGCCTCGCAGGATATGGGCTTCGCGATCGTCTTCGCCGGCCGCCCGCAGGCCGCGCAGGGCGAAACAAGCGCCGTAGATGTAGGCCACTCCCCAGCGCCCGTACCAGCTTCCATCGGGCTGCTGGGTGCGAATCAGGTAGTCGACGCCGCGCCGGACGGCCGGATGGCCGCGGTCTAACCCATGGGCGCAGAGCGCCTCCAGCACGCGGCCCGTGATGTCGGGGCAGGTGGGGTCGAGCATGGCGTTGTGGTCGGCGAAGGGGACATGGCTCAGAAACTGCCAGTTGTTGTCGGCGTCGAAAGCGGCCCAACCGCCGTCCTTGGACTGCATGGCAAGCAGCCAGTCGAGCGCGCGCCGCTGGCAGTCGCGCTGGGCCTCGGGATCCGAAGCCCGGGCGTGGCGGAGCGCCAGCATCACCATGGCGGTGTCGTCGATATCGGGATTGAAGGGGTTGTTGAACTCGAAGGCCCAGCCCGAGGGCTCAGTGTGAGGGCGCTTCACGGCCCAATCGCCCTTGCGGCGAATCTCTTTGGACAGCAGCCAATCGGCCGCGGCGCGCAGATCGGGGGCTCGTCCGGCTTCGCCCAGCGCGTAGGCGGCGATGGCCGTGTCCCAGATGGGCGAGAAGCAGGGCTGGAAGAAAAAGGTCTCCCCGCACACCCCGCGCCGTCCATCGTCCACGATCAGGTTCTCGAACTGGCGCAGCGCCTCGGCGCGCAGCGGATGGTCGGGGCTGTAGCCGAGCACATCCAACGCCATGATGGCGTACATCATGGGCGGATAGATGGCGCCCAGCCCGTCGGAGTCCTGGAAGCGCTCGATCATCCACCGCTCGGCGGCGCGAATGGCCCTGCGGCGGATCGACTGGGGCCCATGCTTCTCCCAAAACTTGGCGAAACGGTCGGCAGTCAGGAAGAAATTGCGCCAGGTGAACAGATCCGGGCTGCGGCACAAACCCAGCGGAGCTCCGTCCAGAAAGAGCTCGGAAAGGTCGAAGCCTTCCGGCACGGGCCGCTTCGGATTGTGGGCGTGCACCAGGGCCAGCGCGACCACGATGGCGCGCGTCCAGGAGGACATCTGGTACAGAAAATTGCCCAGCAGGACGATCTCCGGCGGCACCGACGGCACGCGCTCGCGCGGGTACAGGCCGAACAGGCTCAGATTGATCTTGACGTAGCTGTTCGCGGCCTGAATGCCTCCCAGCGACCGGATGCATTCGCGTGCGCGAACCATGCGCGGATCATCCACCGGCAGGCCGGCCACTTTCACAGCGAAATAGGCCTTGACCGTGGCGCTGACGTCGGCGGGTCCTTTGACGCAGATGTTGAAGCCCCCGCCGGGAAGCTGGCGGTGCAGAATGGATTCGACGGCCTTGTCGATCAGGCGCCGCGTGGGCGGATTCCAGGCGCCGTCGCGCGGCGGATGCATCCAGAGCTGGAGCAGAATGAAATCCGCCTCCAGCGTCGTATCGGCGGTCAGCAGGCCGCACCAGAATCCCTCTGCTTTCTGGAGACTCAGCAGGTGATCCGAAGCCAGGCGCTGGGCCCGTCCGATGCCCGCGGCCCGGCTGTCTGAGATGTGTAACGTAGGGCTCATGCCAGTGAGATGGTAGTGAGTCGCGACGTTGTACCTTGCAATTCTCCAGGCAGAGAGAAGCGCACGTCTTCCTCCACCAGCTCGATCTCCTCCAGGGAGGTGAATCCGTGGCGGCGCAGCCAGCTCACCAGGTCCTGCACCAGATTCTCCGGGGCCGAGGCGCCGGCGGTGACGGCCACGGCGGTGACGCCATCCAGCCAGGCCGTCGGCACGGCGGCGGCATCGTCCACCAGATAGGCGCGAATCCCCAGGTTCTCGCAAACCTCCACCAGGCGCTTGGAATTGGAGCTGTTCTGCGATCCCACCACCAGCAGCAACTGGCAGAATGGGGCCACCGCCTTCACCGCCATCTGGCGGTTCTCGGTGGCGTAACAGATGTCCTGGCCCGGCGGACCCTGAATCATGGGGAATCTCTCCTTGAGACGCGCCACGATGTCGCGGGTTTCGTCCAGGCTGAGGGTGGTCTGAGTCAGGTAGGCGACGCGCGCCGGGTCCGGAACCCGGAGCCGGTCCACATCTTCGACGGTGGAGACCAGTACGGTATTGCCGGGGGCCTCTCCCAGGGTGCCGATGACCTCATCGTGATCCTTGTGGCCGATGAGGACGATGGTGTAGCCCTCGCGAGCGAACTTGATGGCTTCCAGGTGGACCTTGGTCACCAGCGGGCAAGTGGCGTCGATCACCTGGAGGCGGCGCTCCTTGGCCTGCCGGCGCACGTACGGGGAGACTCCGTGCGCGCTGAAGATGGCCCGCGCTTGCTCGGGCACTTCCTCCAGCTCCTCGACGAACACGGCCCCCTTGCTGCGCAGATCGTCGACCACATGCTTGTTGTGGACAATCTCCTTGCGCACGTAGATGGGTGGGCCGTAGGTGTTGAGGGCGATTTCGACCACATCGATGGCCCGCACCACGCCCGCGCAGAACCCCCGCGGCTTGAGCAGGAACACTTTTTTCTCCAGACCATTGTTGGGGGCGAATGGTTTGAGAGGCATACGGGTTGACGCGAACGTACTAGTATAGCAGGTGGAAGGCGGTTGCTCAGCTAGCCCGCGCGCACCCGCAGGGGACAGTGGGCCGCGATCCTGCCGAAGATTACGTCCCGGGAGAGCAGCACGGCGCTCCGTTCCAGTGCGCACTGCGCCACGTGGGCATCGGGTGTAGAAACGGCCAAGCCCTTCTCGCTCAACTGGCGGCGCAGTTCTCCCACGCGAATCCAGTGCTGCGGGGGCGTATCGTGAATGAGCAACTCCGCCACTAACCTGGCGATGGCCGCGCGCTCTCCCGGCCGCCGGGCGCCGCTCACCAGTTCGGCAACCACCACCGGCGGCAGCACCACCCAGCCCGCTTGCAAGGCCGCTTCCAGTTCGGGCGCCGGCCGGCCGGCGAAAAAGTCGATCCAAACCGAAGTGTCAACGACCACGCCGCTCACGGGAGACATCCAGGTCCACGTCCAACCGAATCTTACCCCGAAGCGCCATGGCCCGGTGGTAGGCCCGCGCCCTGCGAATCAGGCCCAAGCCTTCAATCAGGGTCTCGGTGATGCCCTTTCCGGTCACACGCATCGATTCATCCAGCAGAGCTCTCGGAAGGTTGGCTGTAATGCGCCGGGCTGTGATCATGACATCTATACTAACACCCGTCATGATGGCCGTCAATATCAGGAGCGAACGACCTTGGAGTCATGTTATGTTAGGCCGTCAGTGACCGGCCGAAAGCCATGAAGAACTACCGGAAAGAACTGTGGTTTGAAGTTCCCGCTCGCCGCGCTTTCGTCAACATTACGCCCCAGGTGAACCAGTGCCTGGCCGAAAGCGGCGTAAAGGAAGGACTCGTGCTGGTCAACGCCATGCACATCACTGCATCGGTGTTCATCAACGACGACGAGGGCGGGCTGCACCAGGACTACGACCGCTGGCTCGAGCGGCTGGCGCCGCACGAGCCCATCACCCAGTATCTGTACAACCGCACCGGCGAGGATAACGCCGACGCGCATCTGAAACGCCAGGTGATGGGCCGCGAAGTGGTGGTAGCGGTCACCAACGGCCGGCTCGACTTCGGCCCCTGGGAGCAGATCTTCTACGGCGAGTTCGACGGACGCCGGAAGAAGCGCGCGCTGGTGAAGATCATCGGGGAGTAGCCGGGTTGCGCAAGCTGTGCTTCACCCGGATGCCCAAAGCCTGGGTCTCCCGCTGGGCCGCTTCCGAATAGTGCTGCAAGCGGCGCAGCACCGCCGCGTAGGCCTCCAGCCGCTGGGCATGCGCGAGGCTTTGCGGCTGCTCCGGCTTCTCGTGGATGGCCAGCGCGCGGCGGTAGAAGTCCTCGGCAGCCCTGTAGTTTCGCTCTCTGATCTCCAGCTCCGCCAGGTTGGTCAGGGCCGCGGCCACCAGCGGATGCTGGGCGCCCAGCGCCTGCTCCCACACCTGCTGAGCGCGTTGCAGAAACGCCCGCGCCTGTGGGAAGCGCCCCCTCCTCGTCTCGAGCGTCCCAAGATTGTTGAGGACCGCCGCCACCTCCGGATGGTCCGGGCCAAGGGAGCTTTGATAGATCTCCAGGGCCTGCTGGTACAACGCCTCGGCGCGGGGAAGACGGCCGCGCTGCATTTGAAGGTGCGCCAGATTGGCGCAGGTCGCGGCGACGGCCGGATGGCCGCCCGGCCAGCGTTTCTCGCGCACCCGCAGCGCCTGCCGCAGCAGGGGTTCGGCCTCACGGCTTCGGCGCTGCTCCAGGA
>JACOSH010000018.1 GCA_016178945.1 Acidobacteriota bacterium | reverse complement strand
TGATCTCGGTGCTTTTCGGCGCGGTGGGGCTGGCCTTCGCTCCCGGCTTCCTGAAGCTGATGGGCGCGCCCGCGGGCGTTCGGGAAACCGGCTCGCGCTTCGCCGCCATCCTGCTGGGCGGCTCGGGCACCATCGTGATGCTGTTCCTGATGAACGCCGTATTCCGCGGGGCCGGCGACGCGGCCATCGCCATGCGCGTGTTGTGGCTGGCCAACCTCATCAACATCGCCCTGGTGCCGTGTCTGATCAACGGCTGGGGCCCGTTCCCCCGCATGGGACTGGAAGGAGCGGCGGTGGGAACCACCATCGGCCGCGGCGTGGGCGTTCTCTATCAGCTCTGGACCCTGGCCAGCGGAAAATCCCGGATTCCCATAGCGCGGCGTCATCTGCACCTGCATCTGGACGTGATGCTGCGGATGGTGCGGATGTCGGCCAGCGGCACGATCCAGTTCGCAATCGCACACTGGAGCTGGCTCGCCCTGACCCGCATCCTGACCACCTTCGGCAGCGCCGCCCTGGCGGGCTACACCATCGCCATCCGGATCATCGTGTTCGCCATCCTGCCGTCCTGGGGATTGAGCAACGCCGCGGCCACGCTGGTCGGGCAGAACCTCGGCGCGCGCAAACCCGACCGCGCCGAGAACGCCGTCTGGCGCACCTCGCTCTACAACGCGGCCTTCCTGGGGACGGTCGCGCTGGTGTTCATCTTGTTCGCCAACCCGCTGGTCCGGATCTTCACCCGCGATGAGGCCGCCATCGAGGTCGGCGTTCATTGCCTGCGGTTCATCAGCTACGGCTATCCCTTCTACGCGTTCGGCATGGTGATGGTCCAGGCGTTCAACGGCGCGGGCGACACGGTGACGCCGACCAAGGTCAACGTCTTCTGCTACTGGCTGTGGGAGATCCCGCTGGCCCTCACGCTCTCCAAGCTGGCGGCCATGGGACCCAACGGCGTCTTCCTGGCCATCACGGTCGCCGAGTCCACCATGGCGGTGGTGGCGTCGCTGATGTTCCGGCGCGGACGATGGAAACAGGCGCGCGCGTAGCCGGTCTAGAATGAGTTGTGGAGAATCGGGAGATTGCGCGCATCCTGACCGAGACCGCCGATCTGATGGAGATCGCCTCCGAGGACCCGTTTCGCATCCGCAGCTACCGGAACGGCGCCACCGCCGTCGAGGGATACCCCGAGCGGGTGGTCGAGATTCTCCGCGATCCTCAACGCAAGGTCACCGAAATCCCGGGCATCGGCAAGGGGCTGGCCGCCGTTCTGGGCGAGATCGTGGAGCGCGGCTCCTGCGAGCGGCGCGACCACCTGCTCCAGAAGTACCCGCCCACCGCGCTGGAGTTCCTCAAGATCCAGGGCCTGGGCCCCAAGAGCATCGCCGTGCTGTTCGAGCACTACCGCGTCTCCACCATCGACGATCTGGAGAAGCTCTGCCAGGAGCAGAAGCTCCGCGAGCTGCCGCGCATGGGCGCCAAGCTGGAAGAGAAGGTGCTGCGCTCCATCGCCCAGTACCGCCGCAGCGCCGGGCGTTTCCTGTTGAGCTTCGCCGACCAGACCGCCGCCGAGCTCACCGCCTATCTTGCCGAAATACCCGGCGTCGACAAGATCACCGCCGCCGGCAGCCTGCGGCGCGGCCGCGAGACTGTCGGCGATCTGGATCTGCTGGTCACCGGACCCGCCGCCACCCAGGCGCTCGACCGCTTCATCGCCCATCCCAAAGTGAGCGAAGTGCTGGCCCGTGGCGGGAACAAGGCCAGCGCCACGGTCGGACACGAGGGCCTGCAAGTCGACATCCGGACCCTGCCGCCCGAGAGCTTCGGCGCGGCGCTCCAGTACTTCACCGGCAGCAAGCAGCACAATGTCGCGCTGCGCACCCGCGCGGTGAAGATGGGCCTCACCCTCAACGAGTACGGCCTGTTCCGCGCCGCCGATAACACCCTGGTCGCCAGCCAGACCGAAGAGCAGGTCTACTCGGCTCTGGGCCTGGCCTGGATTCCCCCCGAGCTGCGCGAGAACCTGGGCGAGATCGAGCGCGCCGCCGAAGGCCATCTGCCGGACCTGGTCGAGCTCGGGCAGATCCGGGGCGACCTGCACATGCACACGCGGGAAACCGATGGCCGCGCCACGCTGGAGGAGATGGCCGAAGCCGCGCGCCGGCAGGGCTACGAATACATCGCCATCACCGACCACTCGAAGGCCCTGGCCATGGCCAATGGCCTCGACGAAAAGCGCGCCGTCGCCTTCGCCGCCCAGGTGCGCGAAATTAACCGGCGCGGCCTGGGCATCCGCATCTTCTCGGGCCTGGAGTGCGACATCCTCCGCGACGGGACCATGGATCTCGCTAACGACGCCCTGGCCGAGCTGGACCTGGTGATCGGCAGCGTCCACAGCCACATGAATCAGGAGCCGGGCGAGATGACCGATCGCCTGCTGCGGGCGCTGGAATGCCCCGCCCTGAAGATCATCGGGCATCCGACCGGCCGCGTCCTGCTGCATCGCGACGGATTCCGGTTCGATTTCGAGCGCATCGTCGATGAGGCCGTGCGCCGCGGGGTCCTCCTGGAGATCAACGCCAGCCCGGAACGGCTCGATCTGGATCCCGCCCTGCTGCGCACCGCCAAGGCGCGAGGAGCGAAGTTCACCATCTCCACCGACGCGCATCACCCCAAGCACCTGCTCAACATGCGCTACGGGGTCACCGTGGCGCGGCGCGCCTGGCTCGGCGCGGATGATATCCTGAATACGTTGCCTGTGGAGCAGGTGTTAGGTGTCAGGTGTTAGGTGTCAGGGGTGGTTCCTTCCTCTATATGAGATTTCTTTCTGGTTTTTTTCTCTTGGCTGCGCTTCGCGCTGCCGACCTGGCTGTTCCGTTCGAGAAATACTCGCTGCCGAACGGCATGCGCGTGATCCTGTCCGAGGACCGCTCCGTGCCCGTAGTAGCCATCTATATGCTCTATGGCGTCGGCGCGCGGGCGGAGGAGAAGGGGCGCACGGGCTTCGCCCACTTGTTCGAGCACATGATGTTCCAGGGCTCGGCCAATGCGGGCAAGGGCGTGCACTTCAAGACCGTGGAGTCGAACGGCGGCTCGTTGAACGGCTCCACTCACCCCGACTACACCGAGTACTTCGAGGTGATGCCTTCGAACAAGCTGGCGGTCGGGCTGTGGCTGGAATCGGATCGCATGCGGAGTCTGGCCATCACCGAGGCCAACCTGACCAATCAGAAGGAAGCCGTGAAACAGGAACGCAGGCTGTCTTTCGACAACCGCCCCTACAACACCGCCCTGGTCGACCACTGGCCGCTGCTGGCGTTCCAGAACTGGCAGAGCTCGCACTCCCTGATCGGATCCTATGAAGATCTGAACGCGGCTACGGTCGAGGACGTGGCTCGCTTTTTTAAGACCCACTACGCGCCCAACAACGCGACCCTGGCGGTGGTGGGCGACATCCGCATTCCCGAAGCGAAGAAATGGATCGAAACCTACTTCGCCGATATCCCGGCGCAGCCGCGGCCGAAACCGCCGGACATGACCGAGCCGCCGAGGTCCGGGCCACAGTCCTCCGTGTATCGCGATGCGCTGGCGCAGGTGCCGGCGGTCCTTATCGGCTATCCAGGACCGCCGCGGCGCTCGCCGGATTACTACGCGCTGGTGATGGCCGATGTGCTGCTGACCGGCGGCGAGAGCTCGCGCTTCCAGCAGAACCTGGTAAAGGGCAAGAAATCCCTGGTAGGCTTTGAAGCCAATCTGGGCTGGCCGTTCGCCGGCCCGAGCGACTACCAGGACCCGTCCCTCTACGCGATGAACCTGCTGCACAACCCGGCGTTCACGGGAAAGCAGATTGTGGCCCAAGTGGAAGAAGAGGTCGCCAAGCTGCAAAATCAACCGGTCGACAGCAAGGAGCTGGACCGTGCCCGCACGCTGCAGCGCGCCCAGCGCATCGGCGAGCTCCAGAGCTCGCTGCGCCGCGCCATGCTGCTGGCCCAGTATGAAATGTTCGACCGTAATCCCGAGTTCATCGTCACCGAGCTCGACCACT
>JACOSH010000003.1 GCA_016178945.1 Acidobacteriota bacterium | reverse complement strand
TGGTTCCAACACGCTATATCGCAACCGAGGCGACGGCTCCTTCGAAGACGTGACGGCCCGGGCCGGTCTCGACGAAACCGGTCCGTGGTCGGTGGCGGCCGCCTGGTTCGACTACGACAACGACGGCCTGCTCGATCTGTTCGTGGTCCGGTATGTGGATTGGGACCCGGCCGCCGAGCGCTACTGCGGCCTGGAGAAGCCGGGCTACCGGCAGTACTGCAATCCGAAGCAGTACCGCCCGCTGTCCAACGCGCTGTACCACAACCAGGGCGACGGAACCTTTCGGGACGTTTCGCGGGAGTCCGGCATCTCCGCGCACCCCGGCAAGGGAATGGGCGTGGCGGTGGGCGATTACGACGGCGACGGCCGCCTCGACGTGTTCGTCGCCAACGACACGATGCCGAATTTCCTGTTCCACAACGAAGGCGGCGGGACGTTTCGCGAACTCGCTTTGGAGGCCGGCGTCGCCTATAACGACGACGGCGTGGCGCTGTCCTCGATGGGAGTCGAGTTCCGCGATTTCGACAACGATGGCCGCGAGGACTTGTTCGTCACCGCGCTTTCCAACGAGACCTTCCCTCTGTTCCGCAACCTGGGCAACGGGAAGTTTGCCGATCAGACGCATCCCAGCGGGATCGGCAAGGCCAGCCTGCCCTGGACCGGCTGGAGCGTGGGGATGTTCGATTTCAACAACGACGGCTGGAAGGACCTCCTGGCGGCGGGCGGCCACGTGATGGATAATGCCGAATTGACCTCGGGACGCAAATCGCGCCAGCCCAACCTGCTGCTGGTCAACCAGGGCGGCGGAAAGTTCGCCGCCTCGACGCTGCCCGGCGCGGCCTTCCATCGCGGCGCGGCCTTCGGCGATTTCGATCGCGACGGGCGGATCGACGCCGTCATCACCCGGCTGAACGAGAAGCCGCTCCTGCTGCGCAACGTCTCGCCCTCGGCCGGGCACTGGATCGCCTTCCGCCTGATCGGCACGCGCAGCAATCGGGACGGCATTGGCGCGCGGGTGCGCCTGGGCGAGCAATCCAACCGGGTCACGACATCGACCGGCTACGGCTGCTCCAGCGATCGGCTGGTGCACTTCGGCCTGGGCGGCGAGCGGGTCGTGAAACAGGTGGAGATCGAGTGGCCATCGGGAGTAAAACAGAAGCTGGACGGCCTGGAAGCGGGCCGGCTGCACACAATCAAGGAGCCTCAATGACAACAGGAAAGAGACGGGAGTTCGTGAAAAGCGCTCTCGGAATGGGCGCGGGAGCGTCGATGGCGGCGATGGCGCAAGGCGCATCGACGGGTGGAAGAGCCAAGGTAGCGGGCGGAATCCGGCTCGGCAACCTGTTCTTCAGCTCGGGGCTGACGGGCGTGCGGGCGGAGGCCCGCAAAGACCCGCTGGCCTTTGGCGGCGACATCAAGGAGCAAACCGAGCGCACTCTCCAGGCGCATAAGGAAAACCTGGAGAAGCTGGGGTCGTCGCTCGAAAATGTTCTGAAGGTGACGGTCTTTCTCGCCGACGTCAAGACGGAGAAGAACGCCATGAACGAAGTCTATGCGAAGTTCTTCCCGAAAGACCCGCCGGCGCGGTCGGCCTTTGGCGTGGACTTTCCGGACACCGCCACGCGGGTCGAGATCGAGCTGGTGGCGTGGATCCCTTAACGCGCTGACCGCCCCACATCCTGGTACAGCTCCGGCCGGCGGTCGCGGAGGTGTTTGGTATCGGTGACCTGCGCCAGATCCACGTCGACCACCAGCATCCCGGGCAGGTTGGTCTGGAGCTTGGCCACTATGCCGCCCTTCGGGTCCGAGACAAAGGCGACGTTGGGGTGCGCGAAGGCAAGGAAATTTTCGTTCTCATAGGAGCGCGTGCGCATCCACCACTCGTTGTCGATGTGCCACATGCCGTAGGAAGGCACCAGGGTGAGCCGGGCGCCTTTCAGACGCAGGGTTCGCGCGGTCTCCGGCCAGCGCCGGTCGGCGCAAATCAGAACGCCCATCTTGCCCCAGGCCGTGTCGAAGACCGGCAGATCGCCGCCCGGCGTGAAGCGCAGGTCGTGCCCCTGCAGGTGCGTCTTGTAGTACTGCCCCACCGTGCGGCCGTCGCGGTCGATCAGCAAGGCAGCGTTGTAAAACTTGCCGTCCTTCTTTTCCGTGTAGCCGAATAGAATGGCCGTGCGGTGTTTTTCGGACAGCTCGCGGACGCGCGCCAGGTACGGGCTGGTGCGGAAATCCTGGGCGATGGACTCGAATCGCTCGCGGGTCCAGCTCTTGTCCGCCGCGGCATAGCCGTCCAGGAAGCACTCCGGCGTCACCACCAGATCGATGCCCTCCTTGGCGTGGGCCTCGAAGGTGCGCTGAAATGTCCGCCAGTTGGTTTCGACGTCCCACTTCAGGGGCAGGGCGCTGAACAAGCCCAGCCGGATCTTATCGGAATTCTGCGCCGGCAGGGAGAGCGCCAGCAGCGGGAGCAAACCAGCGGGGAGCAACCGGGCGTTCATGAAACCTCCTCAGTCCACGTAAGCGATGCAGTCGATCTGCAGCAGTTGGCCCGGCCGGCGGAATCCGGTGGCCCCGAAATAGGAGCGCGCGGGACGACTCTTCGAGAAAAAGGTGTTGTAGACTTCATCCATCGGCGCCCAGTTGTTCTCGGGATCCACCAGCGCCACTTGAACCTTGAGCACGTTCTCCATCGACGAGCCGGCCTTCACCAGCGCCTGCTTCATGATATCGAGCGCATCGCCGGTCTGCTGGCGGATGTCGCCGGCCTTGGCGCGGCGCTCGGGATACCATCCGCCGATGCCGCTCAAGAACAGGAGGTGTCCGGAGCGGATGGGCCCGCCCACGGATTCCTTCCTGGGAGTCCAGCTTGCGGGGGCCTGCGCGCCGGCCGCCTGAGCGCCGAACAACGCCAGGGAGGCGCCTTCCAACAGCTTTCTGCGTGACTTGGTTTTCGCCAGCATATGGCGATGAGTGTAAACGGAAGAGGTAGGAAATGTCTAGCGGGTCACGAACCCGATCTGGCGCTTGGAGGCCCGGCTCTCTTCCACCAGGGTCTCGATGGTCTCGATGACATCCTCGATTCTAACATCGTGCCGCCGGACCTTTCGCTCGAGGGCCTCGAGCCTCTTGGTCATGGCCCGCTTGCTGAGTAGCGCCTCATGGAACCCGACGAAAGCGCGCATGATGGCGATGTTCACCCGCACGGCGCGATCGCTGCGCAGCACGCTGGAGAGCATCGCGACGCCCTGCTGAGTGAACGCGTAGGGCAGGAAGCCGCCCAACGAGCGGCGCGAAGGTATCACAAGTTGTGATACCAAGGCATTGGCCTCGTCCTCCGAGAGCTGGAACACGAAGTCTTCCGGAAATCGGGCGTGATTCCTCTTCACCTGCTGACGCAAGGCGATCGTCGGCACCATGTAGAGCTCCGCCAGGTCGCGATCCAGCATGACTCGCTGGCCGCGAATGACGTGGATCTTTCGTTCCACCGATCTCACCGGGATGGGTAGTGGCGCAGGCATTACTCGACCTCCAACGCGAACTCGCGCATTAATTTTTGCGCCGGCGAATAGAGCCGGACGAAATGCGGTCCCCGAAGCAGGCGAACCGCGGGCACAACCTGGATCTTGCCGCCGCCGGCGTGGACTGTCTGCCGCCACCGTGGCCGACCCTGGGCGTCCACCAGTTCCAGGCTGTAGGCGGCCAGGGCCGGAAGCTCGGTCAGATCGATGATGAGGCGCAGAGGTCTGCCGACTGGGGCCCTGGAGATGCCCAAGCCCTCGATGCCGCGCCTGGCTTCCAAGGTCACCGCCACCGGGGGCTCGACCGGTCCCGGGAACCAGGACCGGCCCAGGAGCAGCGTCACGGCCGCGGCCGCCGTCGCCACCCCCAGGATCTTGCGGCGCTCCGCCAGCTCCCGGAAGAGGCGCTTCCAGCGGGCTTCGGCCCGCAACCGGGGAGAAACCGTGCGCACGGCTGCAATGTAGGCGTCGATCTCCAGCAGGTGGTCCTGGCACTGGCGGCAGGCTAGCAGATGTTCTTCAAAGTAAGGCACTTCCTCCTCCGTGAGGGTCCCCATCGAGTACTGCTCGAGCTTCGCCTCGTCCGGATGCGGACCAAGATCCAGTTGCATGACAGCAATCTCCTTCGGCTACATCGAGCTCTATGCCTATAAGTGTCCTCGGCCTTCCATTCCTCTCAGGAAAACTTCTTCCGGGATAACGCTTTCCTTCCCAACTCCGCAAAGCGGGCCTTGGCACGCGATTTCAGCAGCCGGAACTGGTTCAACGACAAACCCATCTGGCCGCAGATCTGCTCCTGGGTCTGTTCCATCAAATAGAAGCGCGTGAGAATCTCGCGATCCCGGCGGCCGACGCCTCGCAGAACCGCCTCGACAATCTTCTCGTGCTGCTTGGCGATGGCCGTCAGCTCGGGGTTATCGCGCGGGTCGAGGATGGCGGCGCCATTCTCAAGATCCACGCGGTTCGAGCGCACCACAACGGCCTTCTCGATCCAGGAGGCCACCTGGCGGCGCACCACCGTGCGGATGAAGCCCGTCAACCGCTCGGGCTCCCGGAGCTCCCCCTGGCTGATGGCCTGCAAGACCACCAGAAACGTGTCCTGGACTTTGTCCTCCAAATCGTGACTTCCCAGGTTGCGCGCCAGATAGAGCCGGACGCCTTTGGCGAAGTGGCGGTAGAGTTCCTCCATGCCGCCGCCGTCTCCCCGGCCAATCCTGCCAACCAGTTCGACCCAATCGGTTTTCCTGCTTTCCACTTCCGGTTCCAGCACAACGGCGGAAGCATTCGGGTCTTCCTCGGCTCCCATGGAAGGCTGGCGAGCCGGTTCTTGCAGGTCACGCATGTGTAGGCTGGGCGACATGCCGGTCCTTATGCCTTTGGCCACACGGCCAAACATTTAGTAGTGCCCCATTACGGCGTACGCCGCCCAATAGCGGGGCTGCGCACGCCACTCGCGAGAAGAAATCATGTCCCGCTGCGCCCCACGCAGCGCCGCGGCAGGCCCGGCCATCGGGTCCTTCCGCAGGTGTTCGTAAAAACGTAAGAAGAGAGCGCCGGTATCATCCGGAGTGGCCCAATAACTGGCTAGCACGCCTCTCGCGCCGGCCATCAACCAGGCGCGGGTGAGCCCCATCAGACCGCTGGCCGGAAGCGCCACGCCCGCGCCGGAGCCGCAGCCGCTCAACACCACCAGGCCCGCGTCGGCCTTCCAGGCCGGCAATTCGGCCGTGCCCAGGTATTCGTTTTCGCCCTGCTCGTTGAGGCCCAGCGCGAGCGAAGCCGTGTCCGGGCGGCGCACGTCGCGAAGCACATGCGTCGCGAAGTGGATTACGGCGGGCCGGGACTCCACCGCCGCGCGAATCCGCTCCTTGCGCGCCCCCGCTCCTTCCAGCAGGACGACTCGGCCCGGCCAAGCCGCGATGCAGGCCTGAATCTCCGCGCCGCTGGCCGCTAAGCGCGGCAGGCGAGCCGGAGGTGTCCGGAGCCGGGCACCGGATAGCGGCCGCCAGCGCGGATCGGCAGTGTTATAGATGGGGTCGGCGATGCCGACAAAGGCCCCGGAAAAGTCCGGACGGCCCGAACGGGCCTGGAGCAGCATCAGGGCGCCGGAGACGATCTGAAGGGAGTGCCGATCCACAAGATACTCGGGCGATCCGGCTGCCCCACCCGCAACCAGCGCGGCCCAAGGCAGCTCAAACAAGGCATCGTCCAACGAGAGCAGCCAGCGGGAGCGCTCCCGGTAGACGCGGCCCAGGCTGCCAAACAGCAGATCGTGCAGGGCGCGCCCCAACTCTTCCTGGCCGCGGGCGCCCTGTTCGACGGCTTGGCGGAAGTACCGTACAGCCTCGGAAATCCGGGTTTTAGGCGGCAGGCGGTAAAGAGCAGTCCGGGAATGGGACACGGCCCACAAGTAGGATTCTGGTAGTCCCAGGTGGAAGCTCAGGAGCACGGTATCGGCCGGCAGGAATTGGCGGGTCCTCTCCAGCAGCCGATCGATGCCGGCGGGCCGCCGCGATCCGGCCTTCAGCTCAGACCGCAGCAGGGCTTCGCGGACCCGCACGATATCGGCGGTTTCCGCGCCTTCGGCGGCTCGAAGTTGGGCCAGCAGATCCCAGTATTCTCGAGGAAGGTTGGCGCGCCACTCGCTCCTCTCGTCCGAACGGGAAACCAGGCTCCAGGCGCGATTCTCCTCGACCGCCTCGAACGTCTCGCGCAGCAGATCCGGATCGCGGCGCTGAAAGTACGACCGTACGGCGGCTTCCACCAGCGAGTCGTAGACGGCCTGCACCGTGCCTTCCGCGCCCACTCGCAGCAGGTCCGCCGAGGGACTCAGCAGCCGCTGGCTGCGCACCCGTTCCACTGCCGCCCGAAAATCGGCCAGCGCGCCCGGCAGATTCCCCGTCGCCGCGCGGGCGCGTCCTCGGGCGTGCAGATATTGCCAGAGCGGCATTCCGCCCTGATTTCCCTTGCGAGCCACCGCGTCTTCCAGGAGTCCGCCCGCCTCCGCCAGCCGGCCCTGACTCAGCCGCAAGAGCCCCAGATTCCTCAGGGAGCTCTCCAGGTGGGGCAGGTGGTGCTCTGTGCGGAGGCGGTAGCCCTCGAGGATGGCGGCTTCGGCTTCGGCCAGCCGTCCCCGCATCATCAACTCGTAGCCCATTCCGCTGTAGGCATTGGCGCAGACACTCAGCTCCCCGCTCCGGCGCGCTTCGGCAATGGCCTGACGGTAGGGCGCCAGGGCCAGGTCTAGCTGTCCTTGCCGCGCCAGCGCCCCGCCTTTCAGCAGATACAGCTCGGCGCGTGGCCGGCGGGGTCCAGCGGGAACTGCTCGCAGAGCTTCTTCCACCACCGCAATCGCCGAATCCTGCTCGCCCAGCTCCGAGTAGATCGAGGCGATATTGGCGCTCAGCACGCTGGCCTGAAACGTTTCGCCGCGCTTTTCCAGCGACTCCCGCAGCTCCAGGTAAACCCGCAGCGCCTCGTGGTAGCTGCCCTGGGCGAAGTGGCAGTTGCCCACATACCACAGGCTGCGAACCGCTATCTGAGGGTGGTTGCTCCGGACTGCCGCGCGGTGCGATTCGGCGAACAACTGACCGGCCTCTCGATAATCTCCGTGTTGATAGGCACGCGTGGCGCGCGCATAGATCGACGGCAGGAGGGGCTCGGCTCGATCGCCCCCCGGGGCAGGGGCCAAGGACTTCGTCCTGGTGAACGGCTCGGAAACCTTTACCGATCCGCCAAGCGGAATGATCAAGAGTGCGCCTACGAGCGCACTGATCGTTCGCATGACCAGCCCGGTCTTCTTTGGGGGTATCCCGCGAAGGATAGCCCCAAAGAATGATACCAGATTGTGCCGTGTAGATGGCAACCAAGTGGTTTGGTACATCTATTGACGCGCGTCTGTGTTGCGCGCGAGCGACAAAAGTCGGCTAACTGCTTACAACCACAGAACCGGAGGAATGATGATGATCGGTTCCATCCTGCTCCGACCATAGCGCCCGAAGCCTGGGCAGGACGGCGGATGAATCGATAAGTGACGGATATTCATGGACTTAGAAAATCCTTACGGCTGTGACCGGAAAAAGGCGGCAATAGGGCGAAGCCAGTCACAAAACTAACGGGAAACTTTGCGGGAGGCAGGCAGGTCTTTTGAGGGTATTTGCCTGTGTGGTCGACTCTGGCATAGAATCGGCGGCATGGTACGCCTGTTGATTCTCACGGTGGCATTCTGGACCTTTCTGGCCAGGGCCGCCGATACGCCGGTCTACGTAGTCCTGTGGTTCGATACGGAGGATTACATCGAGCCTTCCGCCGACGATGCCGCGCTGCGGCTGGCCCTGGATCTGGAAAAGCTGGGCGTGCGCGCGACGTTCAAGATCGTGGGCGAAAAGGCGCGCGTCCTGGAAGCCCGCGGCCGGCGGGACGTGATCCGGGCGCTGGCCCGCCACGATATCGGCTATCACGCCGAGACGCACAGCATCCAGCCTGCGCCGGCGGTCTACTTGCGGGAATTGGGGTGGCTGGAGGGCGCGCAGGAATTTGAGCGCCGGGAAGGCCAGGGAGTCGCCGACATCCGGCGGCTGTTTGGAGTGACGCCAAGCTGCTACGGCCAGCCGGGCAGCTCCTGGGGCCCTCAGAGCTACCGCGCCTTGCTGCGCATGGGGATTCCCGTGTACCTGGACGAGGGGTCGCACGTGCGGCTGGACGATCAGCCGTTCTGGTTCGGCGGGATGCTGCACGTGTTTGGGATGGGACGCTTCGTGCTGCGCGCCTCGCTCAAAGAAGGAGACCAACTGGAGGACACGCTGCGGCGCTTCGACGAGGATGCGGCAGAGCTGCGAAGGCGCGGCGGGGGACTGATCAGCATCTACTACCACCCGACCGAGTTTGTAACCACCGAGTTTTGGGACGGCGTCAATTTCCCTCGCGGCCAGAGCCGCGAGCGCGACCAGTGGGCGCCTCCGCGGCGCCGTACTGAAGAAGATTCCGAGCGCTGCTACCGTCTGCTGACGCGCTGGGTGGAGCACATGAAGAAAGCGCCCGATGTCCGCTTCGTGACCGCCCGGGATCTACCCCAGCTCTACCAAAACCAGCGCGGCAGTTACGCGACGGAAGAGATCCGGCGCCACCTGGCCGAGCGTCAAACCTTTCTGGCCGGGGACAAAGGAGTGCTCTCCGCGGCCGAGATGCTGCAGATCCTGCTGGGCATCGAGCCGCTGGCGGTGGAGGGTCCGGCGGCGCGGCGGGCCACCACCTACGCGGCGCGCGAGATCGGCCGTCCGGCATTCGAGCGGGCCAAGACGGACGTGGCTTCGTTCATTCGCGCCCACCGGCGGCTGCCGTCCGAGGTGTGGATCGGCGCGTACTACCTGTCCTTGCCGGACTTCGCGGCCACATTGGCCGGGGATACCGGCGGCGCGACGGTATCGGTCCAGACCGGCAAGCCGGAAATGGAGAGGCACATCGCCTCGGACCCGGTACGCACCTTCAACTGGGTGATCCATCCGGAAGGGTTTGAGGGTTCCGCCCTGCTGGAGCTGGCGCGACTGCAAGCCTGGACGTTGAAGCCTGCCCGGTTGAGGTAGGCGGTCCTGTTTAGGTGGCCACCGCCGCGACTCTCTTTTGGATATTCTCGGCCATCTTGTCCTGCTCCGGGAAACCGGCTTGAGCGGCGGCCGGCAACTCGTGGAGAAGCTCCTCGAAGGTCCAGGGATGGAGGGGCTTGATGGCCTGGAAGCCAAGGGTGTCGGCGAGGTGGCAGCCCAGCATGGCCAGCGAGGCGAGCCGCAGCGGCTGGGGTATAGGGCCGTTGGGACGCTGCGAGATGATGTCCAGCAGCTCGGCCGGAAATTTCCAGTCCTCGGCCAGCCAGCGGCCGGCCTCGCAATGATCGAGGTCGAACATGGAGCGCTCGACTTCGATGATGTCCAGGGAGTTCTCGTTGGCGACGGTAATCAGGTGGGAGTATTCCACTGGATAGCCGACCAGCAGGGCCAGCCTTCCGATGTCGTGCAGGAGACCGGCCGTATAGGCGCGATCGCGATTGATGGTACAGGCCGCGGCCATTTCTTCGGTGAGGAAGGCGGCGGCCAAGCTGTGGTGCCAGCAACGTTTGAGCGCGTCGATCTTGAAGGCTTTCTTGGCATAGGTGCCCACCGCCACGGTCATGGTCAGGGCCTTGACCCGCTCGGTGCCCAGCAGCACGATGGCATGGCCCAAGCTGTCGATCTGGGAGCGGAATCCATAGGCCGCCGAATTGGCCAGGCGCAGGATTTCGGCCCCGAAGGCAGGGTCCATGCGGACCAGCTCCACTACTTGTTTGATGACCGCGTCTTCCTGGGACAAGATGTCCAGGAGCCGCACGGCCACCTGAGGGAAGGGCGGAAGGATCTTGAGCGCCCACGGACGGGTCTCGTTGCGCGTTTCGACAGCCGGAGGCATGAGTCGATCTCCTGGGTTGCTCATCGGCCGGAGGGAGGAACTTCGATAGATGACTTTTTGGGGGTAGGCGTTTCAAGGGCTTACAATGTCCCTATGCACACTCGCCGCGTGGCAAGCTGGCTGCTGGGAGCCTGGATGAGCGGGAGCCTGCTGATGTTCCTGGTGGCCACGCAGAACTTCCGCGCCGTGGACCGTCTGTTGACCGCGCCGGCGGAACCGGCCAGCAAGCTGATCCAGTCGCTGGGGCCGGATGGCGCCCGGCTGCTGCTGCGCTATCACTCCTCGGAGCTGAACCGCTGGTACTTCACCAAGTGGGAGATTGCGCAGGCCGCGCTGCTGAGCTTTCTGGCGGGCTGGTGCTACCGGGCCATCAGCCATAGCCGGGTCGCCCGTTTCCTTCCCGTTGCGATCCTGGTCCTGGTGTTGCTGGAAAGGTTTCTTCTGACTCCGGAGATCGTGCGGCTGGGGCGGCTCATCGATTTTGCGCCGGCGGCGCCGGAGCGCGCGCAATTCTGGAGACTGCACGGGGCGTACTCGGCTGTGGAAGCGCTCAAGCTGCTTCTGGGGGTCGTTCTGACGGCGGCGCTGCTGCGCAAGACGAAGCGCTCCTCAGGCCAGGTCCACCTGGTCGATGAAGCCGATCACCGCCATGTCAATCGGTGACTGAGGGCGGCCCACGCTGGTCATGGCGCTGAAGCCTTCGGTGACCAGCAGGACCTTGTCGCCGACTCCCGCATCAACCGCGTCCAGGGCCAGGACGGCGTCTCCGCGGTCGGAGCCATCCAGGTTGAGGGGTTGGACCACCAGGACCTTGCGTCCTTCGTGACTGGAATGTTTTTGGGTGGCGACGACTTCTCCGACCACGCGCGCGATCAGCACACTATTTCCTCTTGCGGCGGTCCGGGTAGCTGCCCGTGACATCCAGGCGATCGACGATGCCGACGATGGTGGTGTCGGTGGGGACTTCCTCGGGCAGGAACGGGAAGCTGGATTCCTTGCCCCGGCACCAGTAAATCAGTTCGCCCGCGCCCGCGCCGGTCGAATCGGTGCAGACCAAGCGCTTTCCGGACGCCTCCAGCTTCGGGGTGAGCGGCTGGACCACCAGCAGCCGCTGCCCGGTCAGGTTCCGGTCCTTGGCGGTAGACCAGACACAGCCCACGACTCGGCCGAAGTACATAGGATTACTTTTCGTCGAGCCGGACGCTGTCCACGATGCCGACAATGGAACAATCGACCGGCGTATCCTTGCAGCCCTCGGCCATGCGGGCGGAGCTGCCCGAGACCGCCAGGACCGTCTCCTTGTAACCGGCGCCGACGGTGTCCACCGCGATCACGTAGCCGGCTTCGTCTTTGCCTTCCGGGGACACCGGTTTGAGGATGAGGAGCTTCTTGCCTTCGAGGCGAGGGTCTTTCCGCGTAGCGACAACGGTGCCTGCGACGCGCGCCAGGATCATTCAGAGGCTCTTATTTCCCCGCGTTGCCGCTCTTGCCGATGGGCAGCACGTCTTCCAGGCTCTGATGCGGGCGCGGGATCACATGCACCGCGATCAGCTCGCCGACGCGGCGCGCGGCGGCAGCCCCGGCGTCGGTTGCGGCGCGCACAGCGGCCACGTCGCCGCGAACCATCGCGGTCACGTAGCCGGAGCCGATCTTCTCCCATCCGACCAGCGTGACTTTGGCCGCCTTCACCATGGCGTCGGACGCTTCGATCATGGCCACCAGGCCGCGCGTCTCAATCATTCCTAATGCTTCACCCATCGAGCCTCCCAATTCTTAAGAAGTCAGAAGTCAGAAGTCAGAAGTCAGAAGCTGGCCGCTCCTAACTACCGGACTCCCGAGTCCTGACTCCTTTCTCTCATCGCTTCATCCACCAGCGCGATCAATTCGCGGCGGGTGACGTAGAATCTCTCTTCTTCGCCGGACGGACCTGACTGTTCCAGGTCCTCGGCCACCACCGGGCACCCCGGCGTCGCGCCCGCGCGGGCCTTGACGCCGTACCGCGTGCGGGAATCAAATAGTTTATCCACTTCGACGCGCGGAAGCACGTTGGCGCCGCCGAGCAGCTCCGCCACCAGCGTGATGCGCGCGAAGTGCTCCACGGTCTCCATCTTGAAGAACGCCTTGTAGACATCCTCGCCGTAGCAGACCGCTCCATGGTTGCCCATCATGATGGCATCGTACTTGGGGATATAGGGCAGCATGGGCTCGGTGAGCGCGGGAGTGCCGGGCAGGCCGTAGCCGGCCAGCGGAACGCAGCCCAAGCCGATGATGACCTC
>JACOSH010000002.1 GCA_016178945.1 Acidobacteriota bacterium | reverse complement strand
GTCTACGCCCTGCTGGACCTGGCGGACCGGGTACAAAACGCCGCCGATCCGCTTACGGCGCTGTCCCTCCGGAAACCCATCACGGAACGGCCCGCCAATGCCATCCGCGGTGCCGCCCGGCTGTTCACCAGCGACGTGGAGGACAAGCCCTGGTACAACGACCGCCAGATGTGGCCCCGCTATCTGACCCTGCTGGCCGCCCAGCGGTTCAACCGTTTTCACCTGGCCTTCGGCATCGGCTACGACTTCCTCCGCAACGTCACCGACGGCTACTTCCTGTTCGCCTACCCGTTTCTGCTCCCGGTTCCGGGGTACCACGTGCGCGTTCCCCAGTTGCCGGATTCCGAGCGCGACCGCAACCTCGCCATGCTGAAGTTCGTCAGCGAGCAGACCGTGGTCCGCGGCCTCCGATTCCAGTTGGGCTTGTGGATGCACGGCTACGAGTGGATCGACAGCCCCAGTCCCAACTACACCATTGACGGGCTGACACGCGAAACGCACGGCCCCTATTGCCGCGACGCCGTCCGCGCGCTGCTCCAAGCCTGCCCCGCCATCGGCGGCGTCACCTTCCGCGTTCACGGGGAGAGCGGCGTCGAGGAGGGCAGCTACGACTTTTGGAAGGCCGTCTTCGAAGGCGTCGCCACCTGCGGGCGCAAAGTCGAGATCGACATGCACTCCAAGGGCATGGATCAAGGCATGCTCGACCTGGCGGTGGCTTCCGGGATGCCCGTCAAGCTCTCGCCCAAGTACTGGGCCGAGCACATGGGCATGAGCTATCATCAGGCCGGGATCCGCGAGCTGGAGCGGCCCAGGCCCGTGCGGCAAGCCACGGGACTGATGAAACTCAGCGCGGGCTCCCGCAGCTTCCTGCGTTACGGCTATGGCGATCTGCTGCGCGAAGACCGGCGCTGGGGCGTGTTGCATCGCATCTGGCCGGGCACGCAGCGGCTTCTGCTCTGGGGCGATCCGCTGACCGCCGCCGCCCACTCCCGGGCCTTCGCCTTCTGCGGCAGCGAAGGCGTCGAAATCATGGAGCCGCTCTCCTTCAAAGGCCGCCGCGGATCGGGTCTGGCGGGCAACCGCTGCGCCTACGCCGACGTCTCTCTGCGGCCCCGCTGGGACTGGGAAAAGTACGCCTACACTTACAGAGTCTGGGGCCGGCTTCTCTACAACCCCGAATCGGACCCGGAGGCCTGGCGCCGGTATCTGGGCAAGCAGTTCGGTCCGGGCGCGCCGGCCATTGAGGCCGCGCTGGCCAACGCCAGCCGCATCCTGCCGATCGTGACTACCGCCCACTGCGCGTCGGCCGCCAACAACGCGTATTGGCCCGAGCTGTACCTGAACCAGTCCTTGGTCGATCCCGATCGCGCCGGGCCCTATCGCGACACGCCGGCGCCGCGGGTCTTCGGCAACGTGAGCCCGCTGGACCCGCAGTTGTTCTCGCGCATCAACGATTTCGCCGATGAGTTGCTCCAGGGCGAGCGCGGCGGCAAGTACTCGCCGGTCGAAGCCGCCCAGTGGATCGAGGACTGCGCCGCAGCCGCCGCCCTGCACCTGGCGGAAGCCGAGGCCAAGACGGCCGCAAAGGACCACCCCGAGTACGGCGCCTGGCCATCGACGTCGTCATTCAGGCCGGCCTGGGCCGCTTCTTCGGCGCCAAGTTCCGCGCCGCGGTTCTCTACCGGATTCACGAGCAGACCGGCGACCGCGTCGCGCTCGAAGCCTCGCTCACCGCCTATCGCGCCGCTCGGGCGGCCTGGAGCGAGCTGGCCCAGAAGGCCAAAGGCGTTTACGTCTCCGACATCACCGTGGGCGAGAACCCGCAGTTGCGCGGTCACTGGCTGGACCGGCTGCCGGCCATCGATGAGGACCTCGCCGCCCTGGCCCGGAAACTGGAGCAGGTCAAGGGCGGCGAGCCGCGCGCCGGCGTGGCCGCGGCCATCCAGGAAGTCCTCGCGCGTCCTCGTCGCGCGCCGTTCCCCTGCCGCCACACGCCGCCGGCGCGGTTCCGCCCGGGCCAGCCGCTGGAGATCGAGCTGGTGGTCGAAAGGAAGGGCGCTTCCGTGAGGCTGTACTACCGCCACGTGAATCAGGCCGAGCGCTTCGAGAGCGCGGAGATGACGGCGGGCTCGAACCGTTTCCGCGCGGCCATCCCGGCCACCATACGGTTTCGCCCTATCCGCTTCAGTACTACTTCGAGTTGAAGGAAGGGCCCGCCTCGGCGGCGCTGTATCCGGGATTCGCGGCCGATCTGACCGGCCAGCCGTATTTCGTGGTCCGCCGACACACCGCTTACTGACGTGCGCGGCTCCGTGCGGAGCCGCGACCGCCACGGGCCGCCAGGCTAGGCCAGCGACCAGCGGAGCGCCTCGCCGTCCCGCCGGGCTTCCAGCCGGCCGCGCTGCTTCAGGTACTCCAGGTGGGCCAGCACTTCGAAGACCGCGAAGCGATGGTGGAAGGGCGACAGACGCCGGTTCCACAGATCGCCGACCAGCTCGTGCGCGGTCTTGGGCTCGGGCGAGAGCGCGGCTTCGATCTGGGCGCAGCGCTCGGCGTGGTGGCGGTGGGTCTGCTCGATCCAGGCGCGATGGCCGCGGAAGGGTGCGCCGTGCGACGGCAGGATCAGGTCGACATCCAGTTCCGCGAGCCGCTCCAGCGAGCTCAAGAACTCGCCCAGGGCGTCATGGTCGGGTTGAAAGCCGATGTTGGGAGTGATGTGCTCCAGGATCTGGTCGCCAGCGAAGAGCGCCCGGTGCGGCGCGTTGTACAGGCAGACATGGCCGGGGGAGTGGCCGCGAGTCCAGATCACCTGCAAGGCGCCTAGACGCGTGGGGATCTGCTCGCCGCCGCCAAGAGGCCAGGCCGGGTCGAGCCGGCAGAAGGTCCGCCGGATGTCGACGAAGGAGGCTTCAATCTTATCGACCAGGTCGCCGGGAATCCCGGAGTCGGCCAGGACCTGGTCCTCGAAGCGGGTGTGCAGCGGGCTGCCGGCCACCTCCGCCAGCAGCTCCGCCTCGCGCCGGTGCATGATCAGTTGGGCGCTGGTTCGATCCAGCACCTTCCGCGCCAGGCCGACATGGTCCGGGTGCATGTGGGTCACCAGGACCTGGCGGATATCGGTCCAGGCGACGTTGAGCCCCTCGAGCGCCCGGGTCAGCGCTTCCAGGCAGGCCTCGGTGTCCATGCCGCAGTCGATCAGCAGCCAGCCCTCGTCCAGCCGCACCAAATACACGTTGACCAGGCCCAGGGAAAAAGGCAGCGGCAACTCCACCAGATGGACGCCGGGCAAGACTTCGCGGTAATCGCCACCGATTTCGAGATAAGGTGTCAATTCCGTATTGTACCCGGAAGGCGGCGCCGGGGGCTCTCGCCCCCATTCTTGTTGTAAGATCGTCGTGAGGCTGGCTACTATGCAGGGTACGCCCTACGAGCACGCGAGGAAATCGGTCGAAGCCCTTGACCCCGTGGACCAGTTGCGCTTGGTCGCTGAACTCGTCTCTCGCTTGAGCGGCGAAGTAAATCGGCAGCCGCGCAGTCTTCTGGAGCTCGAGGGCCTGGGTCAGGAGGTCTGGCAGGGCGTGGATGTCGATGAGTATCTGCGCCGGGAACGCTCATCGTGGAATGGATAACCGCTCTCCGCGGTGAGACAGTCGGCCTCGATACAGCCCCGCTAGTCTACTTCATTGAGCGTCACCCCGTTCACGTTGCGAAGCTGAAGCCCTTCTTCGCGGCGGCCGAGCGGCGGGAGTTCCGCATCATTACGTCTCTGGTTACGCTCCTCGAAGTCCTGGTGCTTCCCCGGCGGAACGGTCGGGAAGATTTGGCACGCGAGTACCGGATATCCTCCTGCGGTCGCCAAGTTTGACGGCCCTTCCGCTGGGCAAGGAGATCGCGGAGGAGGCAGCTCGCCTCCGTGCCGTCCACAATGTGAAAACGCCCGGCGCAATAGTTGGCTACGGCGAAGTCCGCGGGGGCGACGTGGTTCTTGACCAATGACGGGGATTTCCCTTCGGAGCCGGGCAGTTCGCTCTTGGTCGTCGATCGCCTGCCAGCTCTGTGAGTTTCTAGAGCGGGGCGCCATTGTGCTGCCGAAATTGTG
>JACOSH010000001.1 GCA_016178945.1 Acidobacteriota bacterium | reverse complement strand
GCCGGCGGTGACCATCGGCGGCGCGCCCGCCCAAGTGGTCTACAGCGGCCTGGCCTCCGGCTACACGGGCCTCTATCAGGTCAACGTGCAAGTTCCCGCCGATGCTCCAAGCGGGCCTCAGGTGCTGACGCTCGAAATCGGAGGCGTCAGGAGCAACACGGTGAGAATCGGCGTCCGGTAGCCGTGCTAAGCTTGTCGGGATGTCCGGCTGGTTTTTCTCCACTCCGCTTGCCGTGGGCGCGCCGGCGCCCGACTTCACGCTCCGCGACGAGACTGGCAAGGCCTTGACGCTTTCTTCGCTGCGCGGGAAAAACGTCCTCCTGGTCTTCTACCCCGGCGACAACACGCCGGGTTGAACCAAGCAGCTCTGTGAGCTGCGCGATCGGTGGGATCGCGTCAAGTCCGCCAACGTGGTGGCCTTTGGAGTCAACCCGCAGAGCGCGGCCAGCCACGTGAGCTTCAGCGCCCGGCATAAGTTCGGCTTCCCGCTGCTGGTGGACGAAGGCAAGAAGGTCGCGGACCTGTACAAATGCGGCGGCCTGATCATCCGGCGCACGGTCTACCTGATCGGCCCGGACGGCAAAGTGCGGTTCGGCCAGCGCGGCATGCCCTCGCCGGACGAGATCCTGAAGGCGGCTCAGGCACACCCGTAACAAGATCCGCTTGCTCAAATGATTTCGGTCCACACGCCGTAAGAAGCCGTGAAACATATCGGCAACCGCTTCCTCACGGTCGCGGCTCGGTACCATTCGTGCGCAACGAATGCGCTTACAGAGCCGCGCGCGTGAGCAAGCGGTGCAAAGTTCGATTCTTTCACAGCTTCTCACGCGCGCGGCTCGAAAAGCTCTTGCACCCCTCAGCGGCCGGTGCTTCAGCGAATCGCCGCCCGGGCCACCTGCTCGTGGGTGGCGAACCAGACGCCGCGTTTCGATCTCATATGCACCACCAGGCGCTCCAGCGCGGCCAGCCGCGAGCGGTGTCCGGTGACGAACGGATGCATGGTGAGAAGGAACAGTGTGCCCTCCTCGTAGGCCTTGTCGAACTCGCCCCGATAGATCTCGAACACGTCGCTGTCGGACATGCGATGGTAGGCCGAGGAGGGCCGGTCGTAGCTGTAATAGGTGAAGTCGTCGAGGATCCACTCCACCGGCAGCTCGATCAATCCCGTCGGTTTCCCCTGGGCCAGGATCTCGTAGGGCCGGTCGTCGCCCATCAGACTGGAATCATAGAGGAAGCCCAGCTCGCGGATGATCGAGAGCGTTTCCGAAGTGAAGTCCCACGACGGGGTGCGGATGCCGGCCGGCTTGCGCCCCAGCCGCTTCGTCCAGAAATCGAAGGCCCGGCGGGTCAGGTCGCGCTCCTCGGCCGGGGACAGGTCGGTGAGCCGCTCGTGGACCCAGCCGTGAACGCCGATTTCGTGTTTCAAGGGAGACTTCAGGATTGCGTCGACCGCCTCGGGATGGAGCTGGCCGCTGACCGCGGGAATGAAGAAAGTGGCCGGCACCCGGTGCTTCTCGAGCATCCCGAGGATGCGCGGCACCCCCACCCGAGGACCGTACTCGCCGCGGGACAAGGGCTGCGCGGTGAGCGAGCCCGAGCGCAGGAAGCCGGTCTCGGCATCCATATCGAAGGAGAGCGCCACCGCCACGCGGCCGCCGCCGGGCCAGCTCGTAGGCGTCAGATCGCGGCCCGCCCGCACCTGGTCTACCGTGGCGGCGATGCGCGGATAATCCCACTTCCACACGGGAGCCGGCGGCTGGGCCGCCAGCGGCAGGCCTGCCAGCAGGGCGACGGCGATTCCTCCGGCGACCAGGATTCCAGGTTTCATTCGTGACCTCCACCTTACTTTAGCGGCGCCGCATTCCGCTTGATGTACTCCTCCAGGCGCGACGGGGCGGTCGCGCCGGCCAGCAGGGTGGTGAAGAATTCGCGCCGTTTCATGAGCGCCATTCTATCAGGCGAGCTCTCCGGCTACCCCACCAACCGGGCCACGGTCTCCAACACCACCTCCGGCCGCAAAGGCTTCTGCATCACCGCGTGGGCCCCCAGATGCCCGGCGACTTTCAGTAAAGCGCCGCCGAAGCCGCCGGACATGGCCACCACCTTCAAATCGGGGTAGTCCCGCCGCAGGCGCTGGAGAGTTTCGATGCCCTCCTGTTCGGGCATGAACAGATCGGTGATCACTACGTGGACCCGCTGCCCCGCCACGGCGGCCAGGGCTTCCCGGCCGTTGGCGGCCTCCAGCACCTGGTAGCCGCCTTCTTCCAGGATGCGGCGGAGGAGTTTCCGGATATCCTCCTCATCATCGACCACCAGAACCGCGGCGGATGCGCCGGGCCGGTCCAGCAGCTCGCGAACCTTGCCCGCCAGCGCCACGGGATTGAAGGGCTTTTCCACAAACGCCGTAGTCGGCGCCGCCAGATCCTCCGTGGCCAGAAATCGGTCGGAGTAACCGGACATGTAGAGCACCTTGATTCGAGCGCGGAGGGCCGCCAGCCGGCGAGCCAGATCGGGACCGCTCATGCCCGGCATCATGACATCGGTGAGCAACAGGTGGATGGGGCCGGCGTGCCGCTCCGCCATCGACAGCGCCTCCTCGCCGGACCCGGCCGTTAACACGGCGTAGCCGCTCTTTCTCAGGACGCTTTGGACCAGCTTGCGGACTGTCTCGTCGTCCTCGACCAACAGGATGGTTTCGGCCCCGGCCGCCGCCTTGCGTCCGGCGGGCGCTGCTGGGATCGGCTCGGCCGCTTCGGCTGTCACGGGCAGCCAGACCGTGAAGGTAGAGCCTTTGCCAGGCTGGCTGCGCACACCGATGCGGCCTCCGCTCTGCTGGACGATTCCGTAGACCGTGGCCAGGCCCAGTCCGGTCCCGCGCCCCGGCTCCTTGGTGGTGAAGAACGGCTCAAAGATTCGAGTCTGGGTCCGCGGGTCCATGCCGATGCCGGTGTCGGAAACGGCGAGTGACACGCCGTCGCCGGCGTTGGCGGTTTGGATGACCAGCAGGCCGCCCGAGGGCATGGCATCGCGGGCATTGATGGCCAGGTTGAGAATCACCTGCTCGAGTTGGCCGCGGTCGGCCTTCACGCGGCCCAGATCCGGGGCCAGGATCTCCTGCAATTCGATGTGCTCGCCGATCAGGCGCCGCAACATGGTTCCCATATCCGCGACCACTGCGTTCAGGTCCAGCACCGCCGGATTCATCAGTTGCTTGCGGCCGAAGGCCAGCAACTGGCGCGTCAGGGCCGCGGCGCGCTCGCCGGCCTTGGCGATCTGCTGGACCTGCTGGCGCAGGGGCTCCTGGCCGGCCAGCTCCTCCAGCAAGAAGTCGCTGTAGCCGTTCATCACCGTCAGCAGGTTGTTGAAGTCGTGCGCCACGCCGCCGGCAAGCTGTCCCACGGCGTCCATTTTTTGCGACTGGCGCAGTTGCTCCTCCAGGCGCCGGCGCTCGGTGATGTCGCGATTGACCGCCACCGCGCCGATGGGGTTCCCCGAGGAGTCCCGGATCAGCGTCACCGAAGCCTGGACGTGGAGCGTGGCGCCGTCTTTGCGGCGCTGGAGCAGTTCGCCCTCCCAACGGCCGGTCTCCCGCAGGACCTTCCTCCGGTCTTCGCTAGCGCCGGGAGGTTCCTCGGCCCCAACGAGATCGCGCGCCGGCTGGCCCACCGCCTCCGCCGGGGACCAGCCATAGATCCGCTGGGCGGCGCTGTTCCAGCTCGTAATCCGGAACTCCATGTCGGTGGCCATAATCGCGTCCGAGACGTTCTCCAGCAGGCTGGCCTGGTACCCAAGCTGTTCTTGGGCCCACATGCGCTCGGTGATATCCCGGCCCAGCGACACGAAGCGGACGACGCTCCCCCGGCCGTCCTTGATTGGCGAGATGGTTTTGTCCTCGTAGTACAGCTCACCGCTCTTCCTGCGGTTGATGAAGACGGCCGAGAAGACGTTCCCGGAAAGGATGGTCTGCCAAAAGCGTTGGTAAAAGTCCAGGCTGTGACGGCCCGACTTCAGGATGCGCGGCGTCTTGCCAATGGCCTCCTCGGCGCTGTAGCCGGTCATGCCGGTGAACGCCGGGTTCACGTACTCGATGACCCCAGCGGGTGTGGTGATCACTACGCTGTCGGCCGAGTGCTGCACGGCGCTGGACAGCGTGCTCAGCCGGGCTTCGGCGCGTTTGGAGTCGGTGATGTCGCGGGCCAGGCCGCACAGACCGGTGAGCCGCCCGGCTTCGTTGAACCGGGGCGTCGAGCGGTCCTCTATCCAGCGCCAGTCTCCGGTCTGCTTGTGCCGGAAGCGATAGATTCGCACGGCGCGGCTTTGCCCGGAAAGAATGCCGGGCGTGGTCTCGACCACCGCTGGGACGTCTTCGGGATGAATCAGAGAGAACCACAGATTCGGATCCCGCAGGAATTCCTCCGGCCGGTACCCCAGCAGGTCATAGACCTCCTCGCTCACGTGCTCGACAGCTCCGGCGAAGGGGTCATCCTCCATCCGGACTGCGTACTGGATGCTGTCGGGGATGCGGAGCCGGCTCCGTTCTTCGTGGTTCCGCAGGGCCTGCTCTAAGCGCCCCTTCTCCCCGCGCCACTCCCGTTCCCGCAATGCGTAGGCCACTACCTGCCCCAGCCCTGGCTCCTCGCCCAGAACCAGGAAGGGCACATTCAGTCCGGACTCCTGGAGGAGTTGGCGGGCTCGGGCCGGGCTCAGTCCCGTTCCTGTCTCCCCGGCCAGGATGAGGTCCGGTTGGGTCCGGATCTGTTTGAGAAAGGCCTCTTCGGTCTCTACCGCCTCATGCCGTGGCTCGTAGCTCGCGCGGCGCAGCTCGTCCAGGATTCGCTCGACGCCGGGCCGATCAGCGAGGATCAAGACCCGGAGGGATGTGGAAATCACCTGTCTATCCTTTGGCCACGTTCGCCGCGCCCGCGCCGCGAAGAAAGAAGTCAACCGCCGCGCGAGAGGCCCGCGGCGCCCCATCGCGCCTGGCCATTCCTCCGCCGCCGGCGCTCTGCATTCCTGCCTCATGTTACTCAGCGCGCAGGGAAGGCGGTGGAACAGGGAGAACTCGAACCCCGGCGCTTCGGCGTCGAGCCGCAGAAGAATTCCGGCGATCAAGGCCAGCTTGGCCAGCACGTCAGAGCCTTCCGGCAGGCCGCCGAGGCGGCGCTGGTATTCGGCGGCCACGCGCGACTGAAGCTGCTCGAAGGCGGCGCACAGCAACTCCTCCTTGGAGCGGAAGTGGGTGTAGATCGCACCCTTGGCCACGCCGGCCGCCTTGGCCACATCCTCCACTTTGAGCTCGAAACAGCCCTTTTCGCCGAACACGGACAGCGACGCCCCGGCGATCTCCTGCTGGCGCAGGCCGCGCACGTGTTGTTGGAATGAGCGGCTCAATCGAGCGGCAGTCTCCCGTGACTCCGTTACCAAAATCTGACGACTTGGTCAACACTACTCTATGCCAAACGCGTGGGAGAGTCAACTGTAAGTTCGCCGCTGTGGTACCATACCGTTTGACCCGACGGTCATGAAATGACCCAAGGAGGATCGAGCCGGCGTGGGACAGTTTCAGGCCCGCGTGTATGAGTTACGCGAGAAGCAGTTGCTGGCGGTGGCCGAGAGAATGCTCGCGACCCAAGGGTGCGAGCGGTTCTCGACCGAAGAGGTCGCCAAACGGGTTGGGGTAGGCAAAGGGACCGTTTACTCCCACTACCCCTCGCAGCGTGCGCTGATCGACGCGGTGCTGTCGCGCGCTTCCGGTCAACTGCTGATCCAGCTCCAGAACGGAGTGGCCAGCGACGCGGGGGCGCGGCTCGCCTTGGCGGTGTCCGGGATCGCCGGCCAGATGGCGGCCTGCCCCAAGGGGTCGTTGCGCTATCCCTGCTGCTTGCGGTCGGCGCCCTGCCCCATGGAGGGCGGCCGGGACGTCGAGCGCTTTCTGCAAGGCCTGATCGAGGATTGCGCGCGGGCCGGCCTGCTGCGGCAGCCGATCGACTCCGGGCTGGCGGCGCGCACCTTGCAGCATCTGTTATCGGCCGCGGCGAACCTGGAGGAGCTGCGGGCGGTTTCCCAGTTGTTCCTGGGCGGCCTGCTCCGCCCCCAGACGAGGTCCGTGGGGCAGGTCTCCGACCCGGCGTAACGGTCAAGGATTGTGCTAGGCTTCCCCTAGGAGATCGCTATGCCCACGCTGTACGTCGAGAACGTCCCGGAGGACTTGTACGAAGCTCTGCGGTCCCGCGCCCGGCAGCACCGAAAGTCGATCGCCGCGGAAGTCCTCTGTCTGCTGGAAGAGAACATCCCGACCGCTGAAGAGTTAAAGCGGCGCCGGGAGTTTCTCAAGCAGGTCCAGCGTCTGCGTTCTCGTAAGGCTGGCTTCTCCGGCGCCTTTCCCCCGGCTGAGGAGATGCAGCGCGAGGACCGGCGGCGATGAGTGTGCTTGTCCTGGATGCCAGTGTCGCGGCGAAGTGGTTTCTTCCCGCGGGCGAGACTCTCGGAGAGGAGGCTCTTCACCTGCTTCGCCGGTATTCCAGCGGGCAGCTTCGGTTCCTCGTGCCGGACCTATTTTGGGCGGAGTTGGGAAACATCCTGTGGAAAGCGGCGCGGCAGGGCAGGTTGTCGCCTGCGGCGGCGAAAACCGCGCTGACCCGCATGCGGGAGCCGAACCTGCCCACCGTCTCCTCGGCCGAGTTGTTGCCGGCGGCGCTCGCGATCGCCACCACGTTCGACCGGACGGTTTACGACAGTCTTTACGTGGCGCTCGCAGTCGCCTCGAAGGCGCAATTCGTGACTGCCGACGTGCGGCTCGCCAGCGCACTGGCCGCGCACCTACCGGTGAAGTGGCTGGGCTCGCTGTGAGGCCGCCCCAGGCCGCCCCCGGTTACAATGGAGACGAGGCCGCATTTCCTCTGGCGGATTCGCATGGCGGGGCGGGCGAAGGCGAAGGACGAGCTGGATTGGAGCGCGTTTCCAGCGGGAGCCGTGACGCGGTTCAACCGGTTCGTGTGCCTGGCCTGCATCTTCGATGTGTTTACCAAGCAATTGCGCCTGGCGCCGCGCACGGCCTATTCGGATATTAAGCGGCACACGCCCAGCGCGGCGGAACTAACCGGCTCCCCGCCGGCGCGCCCGTATTTTGTGAGCGAGGAGAAGAACCCGCGCTGTCCCTACTGCAACTCCGCCAAGCGCTGGCACGCGCGGCTGGTGACCCACCGGATCGAAGGCGGCCCGGCGTCCGACGCGGCACGCCGGGCGCTGATGAAGTCGCTGCCGAAATCAGCGGGCCAGTTCGAGGTCCTGGAAGAGAAGTCCACCCGGCAGGCCGTCCTGTATGACTGGCTGGACAGGATGGGCCGGAGCTTCGATTTCGACCGCGACGACTGGCTGGCGGAGGCGGCGCGGCAGTACCTGGCGCGCAAGCAGCCAAAGACCGATTGGGGCCAGGTCTTCGCCGGGATCCATGCCGTCCGCCGTTCCAGCCGGCTGGAAGAGGGATGGGAGGTCGACGCCGGCCGGCTCTTCCTGGCGCCGCCGCTGTACCACGAGGTGCTGCTGGTCCAGTATCTGGTCAGCCGCTCCCACAAGGCCGGCGGGAGAACCTTTGAGGGCCGCCTGACGGTCTTCGAGCTGCTTCACCGGCTGCGGCGCTCGGGGTACCTGGCGGCTGAGCACATCGAGGGCGAGGACCAGTCCGCGCTCCTGGATAGCCTGGTCGCGCACCTGGCCGGCGCGGAAGGCGCGGTCAAGCTGCGGTACCTGGTGGATCGGAGGGAATTCCTGGAGAAGGTCAAGAGCGTGTACGCCGCCTACGCGGCATAGGCCGTGCCGGCGCCGCCCATCCCGGCCCACAGGAATCCGGCCAGGAACACCCCGCAGAAGCCATAGATTTGCGAAGGCAGGTGACCGCTGTGGACGCAGGACATGGTGGGCATGTAGGCGATGGAGCCGCCGAAGCCCCAGCCCAATGCCCCGAACAGGGCGATGAAGGGGACGCGGCGCCGCCAGTCCTCGCGTCCGGAGAAGAGCGCGACTACGATGGCGCACAGCGCGCCGGCGATCATGGCGCCGAATTCGTGGCCGTAGTTGCCGCGGATGCCCCACCCCAGCGATAGCGAAAGCATCGCCAGGGCGAGCGCCGGAGGACGGAGGAGGGGCGCCACCTGCCGTTTCTACTGGATGTCCAGCCGCTTGGACACTTTGACCAGCGTTTCCATCAGCCGGTCCACTTGAGCGTCGGTGTGGGCGGCGGTGCAGGAGATTCGGAGCAGGTTGTGAGTGGCTGCCGGACGGAGGACCGGATTCACGTAGATGCCCTCCTCGAGCAGGCCTTTGCAGAGACGGCAGGTGTCGACTTCGTTTTCGATGACTACCGGCACGATGGGGGTGACGCCGTCCAGCACGTTGAACCCGCGCCGGCGCAGCTCGATGCGGAGGCGCTCGCCGACGCGCAGCACGTTGCGCTGGCGCTCCGGTTCCTGCCGCATCACGTTCATGGCGGCGCGCACCGCGGCCACCGAAGCGGCCGGGAGGCTGGCGGAAAAGACAAAGGGGCGGGCGGTATGTTTCAAGTAGTCGATGACGGCGGCGGGTCCGGCCACAAATCCTCCTACCGAAGCCAGCGACTTGCTGAACGTGCCCATCACCACGTCGACCTGATCGAGCACGCCGAGATGTTCGGCCGCCCCGGCGCCGGTGGGGCCCAGCACGCCGATGCCGTGCGCTTCGTCGACATAGGTGCGGGCCTGGTAGCGCTGGGCAAGCTGCACGATGCCGGGCAGATCGGCCAGGTCGCCTTCCATGCTGAAGACGCCCTCGGAAACGACCAGCACATTCTCTTCCGCCGAACAGTTCCGGAGGCAGCGCTCCAGGTGGCTGAGATCGTTGTGGCGAAAGCGGACGGTGCGGGCCTGGGAGCGGAGCGAACCCTCGACCAGGCTGGCGTGCAGAGTGTGATCGCAGAGCAGCACGTCGCCCTTCTCGGCCAAGGCGCTCAACGCCGCGTAGTTGGCCTGAAAGCCGGTTCCGAAGATGATGGCCGACTCCTTGCGAACCAGCGAGGCGAGCTCGGCTTCGACCTCCACGTGCAGGTCGAGTGTGCCGTTGAGCAGGCGCGAGCCGCTGCATCCAGTGCCGTACTTGCGGGCGGCATGGACGGCCGCCTCCAGCACCTGGGGATGGGTGATCAGGTCCAGGTAATCGTTGGAGCCGAACATGAGCAGCTTGCGGTCGCCCATGCGGATCTCGCCGGGACCGCAGCCGTCGCGGTCGCTGAAAACTTCGAAGTACATGTACAGGCCCGCGTTTTGCAGGTCGCGCGGGCGGGTAAAAGAGCGGCACTTCTCGAAGAGGTCCCTGGACCGGCCCGTTTGGGCGACGGCGGGCGCCACAGCACTTGATCCGCTAGGCATAATTATTTCCACTCGTAGATTCGGTAGGTCTTGGTTCGTCGCGCACCCAACGCTTCGATCGAACGGTTCATCATGAGGTTATCTTCCAGCACCCACGAAAATTCACACTCCTGGTAGCCCAGCCGCCGGGCATGTCCAATAAGATTAGCATAGAAGCCGGCGGCCACTCCGGCGGTCCGATACTCCTCGATCACCCCCAGCGCGATCACGCGGACGGCCTTGATCCGGCGCTGGTAATACAGAATCTTCAGGAGGCCCAACGGGAACAGGTCGCCGCCCGCATGGCGCAGCGCCCGGTTAATGTCCGGCAGGGCCAGAGCGAAACCCACGGCTCGGCCCTCGACCTCGCCGATCAAGGCGAAGCCGGGGTCGAGGATTTGCTTCATGTCGCGGGCCTGGAACTGGAACTCTTCCTTGGACATGGGGACGAAACCCCAGTTCCGGCTCCATGCCGCATTGTACACCCTCCAGACGTTTTCCACCTCGGCGTCGAACTGTTTCATGCGCAAGGTGCGGATGGTCATCCCGCCCCGGCGCAGGGCGCGGGCGGCGACCCGGCCGGCCTTATCGCCGTCCACGGCCTTCACCGGTCCCCCGTAGGCATGCAGGTCTTTGGCCTTGCCGAGCCCCGCGCCCTCCAGAAGGGCCGGATAATAACGGGGGTTGTAGGTCATCATGACGTACGGGCTGGAGTCGAAACCGTCGACCAGCAGCCCGGACTCGTAATTGGTGGAAGGGCTGACCGGGCCGCGAATCACGCGGACATCGCGATCCCGAAGCCATTTTCGGGCGGCTTCGAGCAGCGCGGCCGCCGCCGGAGGCGAGTCTTCGCACTCGAAAAAGCCGAAAAAACCGAGGTGGTCCGGGGAAAACTGGTCGCGATCCAGAATCGCGGCGATGCGCCCGGCCACCGCGCCCTGCCGGCGGGCAAGAAAACACTGGATCTCGGCGTGGCGGTAGAAGGGATGTTTGGCGGTGTCCAGCAGGTCCTTTTGGGCCATGCGCAGCGGCGGCACCCAGTACGGATCCCTGCGATAGAGCTGGTAGGGGAACTCGATGAATTGCCGCAGGGCACGGGATTCTTGGACCGGAACGATCTCGACTTCCACTAAACGTTTTCCTGAGAAGATGAGCGCCCACCCAATGCCGCATACAGATCAGGCGCGGTCACCAACAGCAACACGGCCAGCACAGCACCGGCCAGAACGTCGACCGTGTAATGGTAACGTAAGTAGACTGTAGCAAAAACCACGCCCAAGGTATAGGCGAACAAAATTCGAAACCAGAGTGCCGAAATCCTACGGCTGCCGAACCATGCCAGGATGATCAGCTCGGTGTGGCCGCTGGGGAAACAGTCATAGTGGGCCGATTCGATCACATCGAGCGTGCCGCGCAGCCAGTCGAACAACCACAGCCCGCGCAGCTCGTGAGTATAAAGGTCGCGCAACAAGAAGCGCGGGCCGCGCACCGGGACCGCCAGGTAGCCGATGTAGGACGCCAGAAAGCCCAGCGCGATCAGAAAGGCGTAGAAGCGGAAGTCGGCCTGCCGCCGGCGGCGCCAGAGCACCCAGGCCACCAGCAGCACCACGGGCACGAATCCGGCGTAGACCATCTGGACGACCTCGGCCAGCAGCGGGCTGCGCCAGCGCTCCAGCCAGACCGAGGGATGAGCGCCCCAGACGGCCAGGTCGAGCCGCGCCATGAGCGGGTCATAGTCCCGGCCGCGGACTACCGGGATCAGCAGGCTCATCTCTTTATAGCAAGCGGCCACGTAGGGCAGGGGATACCAGAAGCGGAATACCTGGCTGGCGCGGGAGCCGGGGAAACGCATCGCCACCAGCACCAGCAGCGAAGCGGCGACATGGAGCCCCACCAGGAGCCCCGCATCGGGAAGCTGCCGCCACCAGGCGATCTCCAGCGCGGCGGCCGCGGCGAAGTAGGCCAGGATGAGCTTGTCAACCGGCCACCAGTCTAGTTGAGCCATCCGGCGTCCTTGTACCACGCATAGGTAGCTGCAATGCCATCCTGCAGCGAAGTGCGGGCGCGGAAGCCCAGGTCGTGCATGGCCAGCGCCGGAGAGCAGGTCCAAAATCGGTGTCGGGCCTCACGGATCTTGTCGCGGGAGAGGATGCCGGGCTTGCCGGTGAGCCGGGCGAGCCTCTCGGCGACCACTCCGGCGGCCTGCGCGGCCCACACCGGCACTGGAATTCTGGAAGCCTGGGCGCCGGCAGCGGAAGCGGCGATGCGGCCGAATTCAGCCCACGTCACGGGAAGCAGGCTGGCCAGGAAGTAGGTTTTTCCGCCGGCGGATTCCGCGGCGGCTGCCCGCAGCAGGCCGTCGACCAGATCGGAGACGTAAACGAAGCTGAAGTAGCTTTCCTGCCGGCCGATGGTGAAAATCAGGCCTTTGGCGGCGGCGCGGAAGACCTGCAGGACATCGGTGTCGCGCGGGCCGTAGACCACGGGCGGCCGGACGATCACGGTGCGCGAGGCCAGCGGCGAGCCGCGGACAGCCCCTTCTCCGCGCAGCTTCGACCGGCCGTAGTGGGAGACCGGCCCTGGGGTGTCCTCTTCGGTGAGCGGCGAGCCATCCGGGCTGGGGCCCGCCGCGGCCAGGCTGCTCACGTGGATCAAGCGGCCGATTCCGGCTTGCTCGCAGGCGCGAAGCAGCGTTTCGGTGGCGCGGACATTGCCATCGTCATAGCCGGATACGGTAAGAGGTTTGGTCACGCCCGCAAGATGATACACCAGGCCGACGCCCTCCAGGGAGCGTTCAAGCCCCTCGCCGGTGAGGAGGTCGCCTTTGACGGCCTCCGCCCCGGCGGGGAGGGGCTTGTTGGAACGGACCAGGCACCGCACGGCGAGTCCCTGCTCCAGGAGGCGCTCGACCAGATGACTGCCGATGAAGCCGGTGGCGCCAGTGACGAGCACGCGTTCCCCGGTCACGGCCTTATTGCGGCGTGGCGTGGAACGCGACGTCGCCGAAGTAGCTCTCGGCCGAAGTACCGGTGTGCTGGGAGTTGATTTGCAGGCGGATTCCTTTGACGCGCGGAGCGGGGCGGCCGTACGCCTTTTGGTAGTCTTCGGCCACGTTGCGCGATTCGGAGAGCCAGCGGTTCAACTCCGAGGACCCGGAGCGGCAGACGAAGGCCCAGATATGCACCAGTGGGATCGAGCTGGCCGACTGCATCGCGCCCTGAGGCGCGGTGGTGTCCCAGATGTAGGTGAGGATGCGGCGGTCGGTGAAGGCCACCAGCACCTGCGCCGCCTGATCGTCTGTAGTGGCGCGGCGAAAGTCGGCGCCGGCGGGCAGCTCGCTGACCTTCCACTTCCAGGCCAGATAGGGAAGCTGAGCCGGGTCGACGTCCACGGCGCGCTCCAGACCAAAGGAGGATTTCTGACTCCTGAGGCGCAGCACCAGGCCGGCGGTCTCCTCCACCGTGGCTACGCTGGGCGCACCGCGGCTGACCTTCAACATCCAGCCATCGGGAAGCTGGCCGGGCCGCACGGCCATGGTATTCAAGACGGCCAGCGACATCGGGGCGGCCGCCGCCAGTACCGCCGCCGCAACGCAGGCCGCCAGGGAAACAAAGAACTTGTTCAGAGGACCCCCACCCTTTCTATGATGCAACAACTGGCGGAACTTTTGTTGTACAGTGAAAACCTCATGACCCGCCGCCATTCGCTGTACGCAGCCGCCGCCCTGGGGATGCCCGCGGCCGCGGCCACGAAAAGCCAAATCTTCGAGCTACGATACCTACGATTACGCAACGGCAGCCAGATTCAACGCACCAACGAGTTCTTCAGCCGGCACTACCTGCCGGCCACGCAGCGGCTGGGAATCGGGCCCTGCGGGTTTTTCAACCCGTTCATCGCCGAGCAGGGACCCTTCCTGCTGGTGCTGCAAAGCTATGCGTCGCTGGCCGCCCTGGAAACGGCGCTGGACAAGCTGGCCTCCGACCGGGAGTTCCAGAAGGGCTTCGACGAGTACAACTCGATGAGCGAGCCGAGCTATGTCCGGATGGAAAGCTCGCTGCTGCGCGGTTTCGAGAGCCTGCCGGGGATCGAGGCGCCGCCCACCGACTCCAAGCGTCCGTCCCGGATCTTTGAGCTGCGCACCTACGAGGCCAACAACACCAAGGCGTCGAAGCGGAAGATCAAGATGTTCGACGACGCCGAGATCCAGATCTTCCGCCGCTGCGGGATGCTGCCGGTGTTCTTCGGCGAGACCCTGGTGGGGCGGAATCTGCCCAACCTCACCTACATGCTGGCCTACGACGACTGGGCGGCGCGCGAAAAGGGCTGGCGGGCGTTTGGCGCCGATCCGGAATGGCAGAAGCTGCGGGTACAGCCGGGGCTGACCGATCCGGAGATCGTCTCCAATATCAGCAACGCGCTCCTGCGCCCGGCGGCGTATTCGCCGATCCGGTAGCCGCGGGCCGCTCCTTTAGTTAGCGCGGATCGGCATGGATCTCGCGGTGGTAGATGCTCATGATGTCGTCGCGCGCGAACGCTTCCGACAGCTCTTTCAGGCGGGACTCCAGATAGGGCCGATCCAATGTCTTCCGGCGCCGGCGCAGCAATCGCGTGGCATCTTCGATGTCCTGCGCTCGTTCAGACATCAGTTTCATCCAGATCAGGTCCTCGGCCGAGGCGACTCTCACGGAAACACCGCCCGGCGATCTCACTTCGGCCCGGGCGATGATGTCCCGCTCGGCAGGCAGGCTCGCGAACACCAGATCCACACGAACGCCCCGGGAAGAGAGCGCCGGGAGGACGCGCGCCTGTCTGGCGAAAGCCACCGGATCGGACGCCAGCACATGAAATCTCGCCCCGAGCTGTCCGACAATGGCCTCCAGGCGCTCGGGCTCCACCCACAAACTGAAATCCGCGTCCAGCGTGGACCGGCCGACTCCCTGCAACGAGACCGCCAGCCCGCCAATCAGCATGTAGGGAATCGCCAGGGCCTCCAGCGCGGAGGCCACTTCCACAACCGCGGATTCCAGGTCGGTCATCGCCTGGAATCCAGATAGGCGAGCATGGCGCGCAGCTTCTGAACGCCTCTCTTTTCGGGGTCCGGATCTTCGCGGCGGACGTCGGGCGGCAGCCAGCTCAGCAGCGTCCCCACGTCGGCCAGGATACGCTCGGGTTCTCGCACGGGCTCGTCCTGTTCCGCCTCCCAGCGGTTGAACTCCTCGAACTGCCTCTTCCTTTCCTGGAGTTGTTCGCGAGTGAAGGTCACGCCTTTCTATTGTAATCTCCGGTTCCGGAGCCGCGGTCAGATGGTTTCGAGGGTCAAGGGCCGCGGCCGCCGGCCGTCAACGTCCGTGACGCCGAACTCGGCGGCGACCGAAGCCGCGACCAGGACCTGGCCGGTACGCTCAATGATCGCGGGATCAGCGGCCAGGGCCGCAACCACGCGACCGATGAACTGCGGACTCTCGCTGTTCGACAGATCGAGCCAGCCGCC
>JACOSH010000078.1 GCA_016178945.1 Acidobacteriota bacterium | reverse complement strand
GGCCTCGGAGACTCCCTCGATGGACTTCAGAAAAGTCGCGGCTGACTTGTCGAGGTGGGTGCGCAGAAAGGCGCGCTCTTGCCCGCCCAGCGTTTCGGCGGCCAGAGGGAGCGCCGCCAGACAGAGAAAAGGAATGAGGCGGGTCATAGAATCGGTCTAGCATGTTTGACGCCGTCCGTCCAGCGTGGTCAGCGCAGTTGGGTCCGAAATCTCATGGCGCTCACGCCGAACAGGAACAAGGAGAACGCTCCGAGGGCGGCCAGTTGCGGCCAGAGCACATCCAGGCCGGAGCCTTTGATGGTCACGCCGCGAACCATCGAGGCCATGTATCGAATCGGGTCGAACAGCGAGACGTACTGGAAGAACAGGGGCATGGCCTCCACCGGAGAGAACGCCCCGGAAATGATGACCAGCGGGGGCATGGTAAAGAAGGTCAGCAATTGCGCCTGCTGTTGGGTATTGGCGAACGTCGCGGCGGTGATTCCGATCCCAATTCCGGAGAGAGCCGCCATCCCCGCCGATAGGCCCAGGAGGAAGAAGGATCCTCGCACCGGGAGGCCCCAGATCATGTGGGCGACAGAAACGCCGACGCTCAGGACAGCCATCATCATCCCGAGCACGGGCACGGTCTTGGCCAGCAGGATTTCCGCGGTTTGGGCGGGACTCATCAGGAGCTGCTCGATGGTGCCGAGTTCCTTCTCGCGGATGGTGAGCGCCGAGGCGGTGAGTCCGCCGTTGATAAAGAGCATGATGCTGAGGATGCCGGTGACGAAGTACCAGGCGTGTACGGTTCCGGGGTTGTAGAGGATTTCCGATCTGGCGTTCATCACAGGGGACATCTCGGCGGCCGTAATCTGGGCCAGGTAGCTTTGCGCGATGGTGGCGGAGTTGGAGTTTACCGCATCGATGAGAACTTGAACTTCCGGATGGGGACGCCTGCCGAAGCGTTGGGGAATAATCACCGCCAGGTCCAGCGTCTGGCTGCGAAGCGCGCTTGCCGCCTGTTCCGGCGACGCATAGTAGGCGGTGACGGAGAACGCCTGGTTGGCGGCCAACCGGTCGACTAGAGCGCGCGATTGCTGCGTTTGCGATTCGTCCACCACCCCCATGCGAAGGTGCTTCACTTCCGGGTTCAGGGCGAAGCCGAAGATGCACAGTCCCACGGTGGGCGGGAAGATGAGCTGGAAGATGAGCTGCCGGTTCTTCCTGAGTTGCTGAAGCTCCTTGATGGTGAGCGCGCGCCAGCGTGTAAAGGAGAAGATCATAGGTTGAAATGCATCCGTCGCATCCGTCTGAAACTGACGAAGTAGAAAAACAGAGCCAATGCCAGCAGGCTCAGCAGGGGCTTGAAGGACGTGCTCCAGTCGCCGCCGCGCAGCACGACATCGCGGGTGATCTCGATGAAGTGGCGCGCCGGTACGAGATTCGAGATCCAACGCAATCCCGGAGGAATGTTCTGGATGGGCATGAAAAATCCGGACAACATCAAGGAAAGGATGAAGGCGCCAAACTGGATGGCTTGAATGGCGGCGCTCTGGGAGCCGGTGAGATTGCCCACCATCAGGCCGTAAAGGACGGCGGTGAGGATGTAGATGGCCCCGCCGGCGAGAAAGACCGCGGGGTGGCCGGGCAGCGGATAGGCGAACACGAACAGCCCGAGAGCGAAACACACGAACAGTTGGATCATCCCGAGAAAAAAGAAAGGCAGCGCCTTACCCAGGATCCAGTGCGTCGCGGTGAGCTTGCAGGCGTACGCCTGCGTGATGGTGCCGAGGTCCATTTCCCGGGACGCGGAGATCGCTCCCAAGAGAGCTGGGAACAGGATCAGCACCAGTCCCAGAGCGCCCGATCCGAAGAAGATGTCGTCTTTAAGGCCGGGGTTGTACCAATGGCGAATGTGCAGGGCAACCGGCGGCGTCCGGTATCGTCCGGGGCTTGGAACAGGCTGGAACGTCGCGGCGACTCTCGTGTTTATGCCGCGAATCAGAGTGGCGGAGTTGGATTCCGTGCCGTCGATCAGGAGTTGGACCTCGGGGGAGCGCCTGGACTTCAGGTCGCGCTCGAAATTCGCGGGGATGCGAAGGGCGGCGCGCGCGATGCCGGATTCGATCAGCTTTTCGATATTCGCCGTAACCGGGAGGATGTTGAACTTGTTGGTCGCGGCAAAGGCTTCGGCATAGCGCCGGCTGGAGGGCGTCTGGTCCAGGTCCTCAATCACCAGCCCGAGGTTCTTGATGTTGGCCGTGAGGACCGTTCCGTAGAGGATAATCATGACCAACGGGATCGCGAATGCTCCTGCCAGGGTCAGCTTGTCGCGCCGAAGCTGGCTGAACTCGCGCCGGACGATGGCGGAAAGGCGCCTCATGCGCCGGCTCTCCGTTCCTGGACCAGGGCGAAGAAGACGTCCTCGAGCGAACGGCCCGGGTGGCGCTGATGGATCCTAGAGGGGGAGCCCGCCAGCGCCATCTCTCCGGCGATCATGACCCCGATCTTGGAACACTGCTCGGCTTCCTCCAGGTAGTGAGTGACCACCAGGATGCCGGCCCCATTGGCGGCAAGCTCGCCGATCATGCGCCACATGGACCGGCGGGCCGCCGGATCGACGCCCGATGTCGGCTCGTCGAGGAACAGCAGGTCCGGCTCATGCATGATCGCGGCGCCAAAGGCCAGCCGCTGTTTCCAGCCTCCCGGCAACTGCGCGGTGAGGAGCTTTTCCTGTCCGGCAAGGCCGGAGACCTCGAGAACCCACTGTCTGCGGACCCGGCGGACGCCGCTCGGCAGATTGTACAGGTTGGCGTAGTAGTCGAGGTTCTCGCCGACCGTAAGGTCGTCGTAGAGGGTGAACTTCTGCGACATGTAGCCGATCCGGGAACGGACGGCGGCGCCGCGCAGCCGTTCGGTGTGGCCCAGCAGATTCACGCTTCCGCCGGTCGGCGTGAGTAAGCCGCACATCATCTTGATGGCGGTGGTCTTGCCGGCTCCGTTCGCCCCCAGCAAGCCGTAAATCTCTCCGGACCGGATGGAGACGCTGAAATCGCGGACCGCGCGGAAATCGCCGAACCGTTTCTGGAGGCTGGCGGCTTCGAGCAGCGTCTGGCCCCCCGGTTTGGGCCGCGGCAGTGGAAACGGTTCGTGGAAAGCGGGTCCGTGAATCTGCTCGAGTCGCGCGACCAGAGCCCCCTCCAGACTGGACCCGTGCGCCAGGCTGCCGGGCGTGTCAATGGCGACCATGCGCCCCCGGTCAAGAAATGCGATCCGGTCGCAGCACTCGGCTTCGCGCAGATAGGGCGTGGCCACGACAATCGTGACGCCTTCGCGTGCGAGAGCCACCAGCGTGTCCCAAAAATCCTGGCGCGTGACCGGATCGACGCCCGTGGTCGGCTCGTCCAGTAGCAGGATGCCGGGAGCGGACATCAGCGCGCAACAGAGCGCGAGCTTCTGTTTCATGCCGCCCGAGAGCCGTCCGGCGGGGCGGTCCCGGAAGCGCTCCAGATCGAAAGCCTGGAGATAGCGCGCGCTACGGGCTTGATAGTCGCTCTTGGAGACCCGCCGGAGGCCCGCAGAATACCGGAGATTCTCCTCGACGGACAAGTCCGGATACAGGGAGAAGCGCTGGGTGACATAGCCCGCCTCGGCGTTCAGACTGGCCTCGCCCGAGGTGGGCGGCATCACGCCGGACAGCATCTGGAAGCAGGTCGTCTTTCCGGCTCCATCGGCCCCGATGAGTCCGAACAGCTCGCCTGTGCGCACGGCAAACGAGATGCCATCGACAGCCAGGGCGCCGCCGTGCCTGGAACCGTACTGCTTGGTGAGACCCCGGACCGTGATCACAGTGTTTTGATGGTCGCGTCCGCGGGCATTCCGATCTTGGCCGTGCCCGGATTCCCTTTGAGGCGAAGCTTGACGCCGACCACCTGGCGGACGCGCTCCTCCTTGAAATACGTGTTCTCGGGAGTGAACATGGCCTGCGGATCGATGCGGATGACTTCGGCGCTCAGCGTGGAATCGGAAGGGAGCACGACGCTGGCGGGCTGGCCGACCTTGATGAGGTCGCTTTGAGCCACGGGGATAAAGCCGCGGAGATAGAGGCTGCCCGGGTCGACAATGGTAAGGACCACCTGGCCGGGGACCACGACCCGTCCGGGCTCGGCGGAGCGCGTGACCACCCAACCCTCGATGGGCGCGACGATGTTGATCTCGGCCAGGTCGGATTGAGCATGCTCCACGGCGGCCTGCGCGGCCGCGACTTCCGTCTCCGCGAGTTTCACGCCCGCGCGCGTCTCCGCGATTTGAGACCGCGTGATCTCCGCTTCCGCGGCCCGAATGAACGGGTTCTTCAGCGAAGCTTCGGAGACGTGTACGAAGGACTCCGCGGCGGCGATCTTTTTCCGGAGGGATTCCGCGGCTTCGTGCGCGGTCTTCGCCTTACTCTCATACTGTTCGGCAATCTGCCGCGCGATGGCGCCTTTGCCGGCCAGTTTCGCGTAGCGCTCCGCGTCGGCCAGCACGATCGCTTCCTCGGCCCGCGCGCCGGCCAGCTCGGCCTTCAAGGCCGCGAGCTGGGCTTCGGCTTGGGCCACGCGAGGCTGGGCGTCGGCCTTGGCTTGATCCTCCTGGATGCGCGTGACCGCCAGCCGCCGCTCCACCGTCGCGACGGCGAGCTTCGACTGTTCCAGCCGGGCGACCGCGCCCGCGAGCCGCGCCTGCGCCTCCTTGAGCCGGATTTCTTCCTGATTACCGGCCAGCCGGGCCAGGATCGCGCCTTGCTTGACGGCGTCTCCCTCACGCACCGTAATCTCGCTGATGCGCCCCGCGATTTTGAAGGCCAGATCCACTTCATCCCCTTCGATGCGTCCGGACACGGTAATGTACGCCCGCGCGTCGTGCTTCCGGGAGCAGGAAAGCGCCAAGAGGAGCAGCAGGGCGGCTTTTCTCACTGCTTGGCTCCCGACGCCCGTTTGAACTGGGCGAGCGCGATATCGACGTTGAAGCCGGCCCTCAGGGCGTTCTCCTCCGCGCGTGTCAGGCGGTCCTGGGCGTTGACCACTTCGGTGTTGTCCGCGACGCCGGACGTGAAGCGCTCGGTGGAAAGCTCCAGCTCGTCCTTCGACAGCGTGACCGACTCTCTGGCGACTTCCATTTGGCGGCGGGCCGAATCCAGGGCGGCCCGGGCCGCCAGCACCTCCGATTCGATCTGGGAACGGAGCTCTTCCAGCTCGGCTTTCGCTTCGGCAAGCTGCGCCTCGGCCTCGGTGATCTCGCTTTGGATTCTTCCGCCGGTGTAGATCGGGATATTCAGGCTTCCTTGTATCAGAAAGGCGCCGAGATTGTCGTTCCAGGCGCGGCCGCTTTGTCCGAAAGTGGCGCGAAGGGTGGCGGTGGGGTGGCGCTCGCGGCGCGCGGCGGCAACCCCCAGCTCGGCCGCGCGGACGGCGGATTCGGCGGCCCGATAATCGGAGCGAAGCGTGGGAGCCTCCCGTGGAGCCTCCGGGTTCCCGGTTCGGGAGAGGACGAACGCGGTGGAGGGTTCCGCGTGAATCAGATTCGCCAGTTGCAGCTTTTGAGCGATCAGCGCGTTGCCGGTCTCCAGCAGTGACTGCTCGAGATTTCTGACCTGGATTTCGCTTCGCTTCGCGTCCAGCTTGCTCGATACCCCGGCGCTCCAGCGCTCGAGCGTGGTCGAATGAAGCCTGCGCGCCAGTCCGAGCTGTTGTTCCAAGGTTTCCACGGCAGACTGTGTCCGCAACGCCTGTGCGAAGGCGATGGCGACCTGGAACGAGAGCAGCTCACGGGCGTCGAGAGCGAGGTATCGGGAGACCCGGACCTGCTCTCTGGAGGCCGCGGCCCGGTCGCGAAGCGAGACGTTCCACAGCGAGTGGGTCAGGCTGGCCCGGGCGTCGACGGTCTGGAACGGTCCGGTCTTGGAGGGCAGGGCGGGCAAGAATGACGGGTCGATCCCCAGCGTTCGAAGATTGACGCTTTGGCCGCTGTCGGTGGCGCTCAGGCTGACTTCCGGACGGAGGCGGGAATGGGCTTGCCCCTCCTGCGATTCCGATCTCTGGACGCGCGCGGCGGCCTTTTGCAGGGCGGGGGACGATTTCAAGGCGGTCTCAATCGCGTCGCTCAACGTAAGTTGCGCCGGTATCTGGAGGCGAGCCGAGAAGAGCAACAGTACAAGGTGTCCGGTCATAAGCTGATATCACCGAGTGCCTGGCATATGGGCGAGGCAGCACCAGATGAGTATACCAGCCGCTTCCGCGGTCCGCGTCTCCTGGACGAGTTTCTGCTAGAATACCCGAGTCGTGCGCCGCTGCTATCGATTCGAGTATGCCGTCTAAACTGAACGCGACGCACGAGCATCTGGCATCGCTTCTCGCAGGGATCTCCGCTAAGTCCGTGGAGTTGTGGATCGAAGGTGAGCGCCTCTCGTTTCGGGATCCGGCCGCGGCGCTGTCGGACGACCAGGTCCAGGCGCTGCGGCGTCTGGAGCCGGAGCTGGTGGCGGAACTTCGCCGCGGTCCGTTCATCACCCAGACGTTCCCTTTGACCTACGGCCAGAAGTCACTCTGGTTCATGCATCAGACCATGCGAACCAGCCCCGCCTACAACGTCGGGCTGGCGGTGCGCGTCCACTCTCCGCTCGACGTTGCCGCCCTGCGCGCCTCGCTGCAGACTCTGCTAGACCGGCACGCTGCGCTGCGGTCGGTCTTCAAAGTTGAGGAGAACGGAGAGCTGTGCCAGCAGGTGTTGGCGTACCAGCCGCTTTGCTTCGAACAGGTGGACTGTCCGGGATGGCCGGAAGGCGAGGTGCGGCGCAAGCTCACCGAAGCCTACCGGCGGCCCTTCGATCTGGCGGCCGGTCCTTTGCTGCGAACCCACCTGTACAGCGACGGACCACAGCGCCACGTGGTCCTCCTGAATTTCCATCACATCGTGTTCGACGGGCAGTCCATGTTCACGTTCCTGACCGAGCTTCAGGAGACGTACGCCGCGGCTCAAGCCGGCCGCGAGCCGTCGCTCCGATCGCTCAAGAACTCCTATCGCGAATTCGTGGAATGGCAGTCGGCCCGGATGGCCGGTCCAACGGGCACCGACGAACTGGTCTGGTGGCAGGAGAAACTGAAGGGCGCGTCCCACGTTCTCGACCTGCCCACCGATCATCCGCGGCCGTCTCACCTCACTGGCCGCGGAGGGTCGATTGTCCTGCAAGTGGAAGACGACGTCTTGGACAAGCTGCGGCAGCTTGCGCAGGATCGAAAGGCCTACCTGTATGACGTCTTTCTGGCCGCCTACCAGGTTCTGCTGTACCGGTATTCGAACCAGAGCGATCTCCTGGTCGGCTTTCTGACGTCGGGCCGCGGCCAGATGCGCTTCGCCAAGCTGTGCGGCCTGTTCATCAACCCGGTCGTCATCCGCGCCCTGTTCTCCGCCGGGCTCGGGTTTCTCGAGTTTCTGGACCGGCAGTCCGAGACGCTGGCGGAGTCGCTGGAGCGCCAGAACTATCCGTTCCTGGCGCTGGTGGAACATTCTCACGTCACGCGCTTGCCGGGCTGCATGCCGCTGGTGCAGGTGCTGTTTAATTTCTTCAAGACGCCGCGCGGAGCGCAGTTGGAAGAGCTGTTTGTCACCGGCCACCCGGGTCAGCCGGTACGCTCGCCAGGGCTGACGCTCGAGTCGTTCGGTCTGAATCAGGACGACGGCGAGTTTGACCTAGTGTTGGAAGTCGCCGAGGGCCGGCGCTGTTGGCTGCGGTTCCGGTACAGCGCCGAGCTGTTCGACCACGGCTCGATCGTCCGGCTGATGGGGCACTATCAAAACCTGCTTCGGGCCATCGCCGAAAACCCCCGGCGCGCGGTTGGGGATCTGCCGCTCATGGATGAAGAGGAACGGGCCCGGATGCTGGTGACCACCGGCTACAAAGCCCCCCCGTATCCGCTCGACACGGGCGTTCATCAACTGTTTGAGGAGCAGGCGGCCCGTACTCCGGACCGGATCGCGCTGATCAGCGGAGGAGAGCGGCTCACCTATTCCGAGTTGAATCGCGAAGCGAACACCCTGGCGCACTATCTCCGGCAGCAGGGTGTGGGCCCGGAGACGCTGGTGGGAGTGTGCCTCGAACGGTCGAATCAAATGGTTGTGGCGCTCTTGGCGATCCTCAAAGCCGGAGGCGCGTATGTTCCGCTCGATCCCAATTTTCCCCGCGCCCGGCTGGAGCTGATTCTGCAGGACGCCCGGCCGCCCCTGGTCCTGACGGAGAGCCGGCTGGCGCAGGTCCTGCCGGCCACAGAATCACGGCTCTTCCAGCTCGACACGGAGCCGGACGCTTACCGTTCCGCGCCGCGGGAGAATCCGGCGCCTGCGGTCTCTGGCTCAAACCTGGCCTATGTGTTGTACACGTCCGGCTCAACGGGAAAGCCCAAGGGAGTGCAGATTCCCCACCGCGCGTTCACCAACTTTCAGCTTTCCATGCTCGAACGGCCCGGTCTTGGCGCGGACGACGTGCTACTGGCGGTGACCACCATTTCGTTCGACATCGCCGGACTGGAGTTGTTTCTGCCGTTGATCGCCGGGGCGTGCGTGGTCATCGCGGGAAAGGACGCGGTGGTGGACGGAAGGCGCCTGGCGGAAGCCATTCAGGAACACGGCGTGTCGGTGATGCAGGCGACGCCGGCCACCTGGCGTCTCCTGATCGATTCGGGTTGGACCGGCTCGCCGGGCTTGAAAGCGTTATGCGGCGGAGAGGCCTTGAGCCGCGAGCTCGCCAACCAGTTGCTGAGCCGGGTGGATTCGCTGTGGAACATGTACGGCCCCACCGAGACCACGGTTTGGTCCACCGTTCACCGGGTCGGGCCCGGGCACGAGCCAATACCGCTTGGGACGCCCATCAGTAACACCACCCTCTACATCCTGGATACGAATTCGCAGCCGGTGCCGGCCGGGGTGCCCGGCGAGCTATGCATTGGCGGCGTGGGCGTGGCGCGAGGGTACATGAACCGTCCCGGCCTGACCGCGAGCAGGTTCCTGGAGGATCCGTTCGGCGCGCCCGGCGGGATGCTCTACCGGACGGGCGACCTCTGCAAGTATCACGCCGATGGAAGCATCGCGTTTCTCGGCCGGCTGGATGACCAGGTCAAGATTCGCGGACATCGGATCGAGCTGGGCGATATCGAAAGCGCGCTGCTGCGTCTGACGAAGGTTCGGGAAGCGGTCGTGGTCGTGTACGAGGATCCCGCGGCGGGCAAGCGCCTGGTCGCGTATCTCACGGAAAATCCCGGCGAGCGGCGCGCCGCGGCGGGCGAGTTCCGCGAATCTCTGGGCAGCGAGCTGCCGGAGTACATGATTCCCTCGGCGTACGTGTATCTCGAGAGCCTGCCCCTGACGCCGAACAACAAGGTGGATCGCAAGAGCCTGCGGGCCCTGACCCCTCCCAAGCTCGAGGCGGGTCACGAATACCTGCCGCCCGGCACGGCGGTCGAGATCGCCGTGTCCGGCCTTTGGCAGCGGATGCTGGGCGTGGAGCGCGTGGGCCTGAACGACCGCTTCGACGAATTGGGCGGAGATTCGCTGGCGTTCGCGCTCATGATTGTCCGGCTGAGCAAGCAGTTCCACGTCGAATTGCCGGTCAGCATGGACGATGAGATGTTGAGCGTGCACGGACTCGCTCGCGCCGTCGATCGGGCTTGCCAGGCGGCCCGCGCCGCGGGGAGCGAAGCGGCAGGCGCACCTCTCAGCGGCGGCGCCGGGGCCTCGGCGGAGAGGTCAGGGCAGTCGCGGACCGGCGAGATGCTCATCCGGGCAACCCGGGCTCTCCTGAGGATGGTGGCCCGCGTGGAATGCGAGGGCCTGGAGAACATCCCCGCTTCCGGACCGCTGATCCTGGCGGGGAACCACATCAGCCTGTTCGATTTTCTGGTCCTCGGGTCGGTGCTGGGCGGAAGAGCCACGGGGCTGGCGGTGAGACCCGCGTTCATTATCGCCGACAAGTGGCGGAACTGCGTCCACTCCTACGCCGCCCAGTTGGGAAATCCGATTTACATTCGCCGGGGGAAAGGCGACCTGGAAGCGCTCGAGGGCGCCTTGGCGGTGTTAGAAGCGAAGGGCGTGGTGGCCATCATGCCGGAGGGGAGGCCCTCGCGCCGCGGGCTCCTCCGGGCCAAGCCGGGAGTCGGCTATCTTGCCGCGGAGACGCTAGCGAGCGTGTTGCCGCTCGCTATCTACGGTCATGAACGCGCCTTCGGGAACTGGGCGCGTCTGCGGCGCGTGCCGGTGAAGATTCGGATCGGCCAGCCCTTCGACCTGTCCGGAGCGGACGCGAAGTCCGACCTGCAGGGCAAGGCGGACTTCATCATGAAAGCGATCGCGCGGTTGATGCCGGAGGTCTATCAGGGCGTCTATCGGGCTGAACCGGGCCCGAATGGGAGTTCCTCCTGATGTCCGATTCCGCGGCGTCTCCTTCGCTTGCTCTCTCGCTGCTTTCCCTCTGCGAGTTGTTTTCGGAGATGGAACCGGCCAGCCTGGGAGAACTCGCATCCGAAGTGGAAGTGGCTCGCCTGGCGGGAGGCGAAACCCTCATGCGAGCAGGGGACCGGTCGGACTGCATGTACACGGTGGTCTACGGCCGCCTCCACGTGTTCTTCCGCCGAGAGGATGGAGTCGACCGCTTCGCCGGAGAGATCGGTCCCGGCGAGACCATCGGAGAGGCAGGGATCCTCGACTCGGCGCCGCGCATGGCGACCGTTCGCGCAACTCGCGACTGCGAGCTGATCAGAATCAGCCGGACCGGATTCGAAAAGTTGGTCCAGGAAAACCCGGCAATCATGAGCAAGATCGCCCGCGCCTTGGCCCGGCGGTTGCGGTCCACCGGCGAGGCGCCGCCGCCCAAGCTGAGAACCATCGCTGTCATCGCCGCGGGCGGCAGCGGATCGGTCTCCGGGTTTACGGCGGGCTTGTGCAAGGCGCTCGGCGCGTTTGGACCGGCGCTGCACCTCAGCAGTAGCCGGTTCGACCAGATGTTCGGACGCGGGGCGGGCTTCGATCCGGACGGCGCCGTCGTCAATTGGCTGGGTGAATTGGAGAGAGCCCACCGCTTCGTGATCTGGGAAACCGATGATGGCCTGTCGCCGTGGACCGCGCTCGGCTTGCGTCTCGCCGATCGGGTCATCGCGGTCGGGCCCGCCGGGGCGTCACCGGAGCTGAACATCGTGGAGAGAGCCGTTCTGGAGGGGCCCAAGAACCAGGGCGCCGGGACGATGGAACTGGTGTTGCTGCACGACCAGGCGCAACGGGTGCTGGCCGGGACCGCCAAGTGGCTCCAGCCGCGGAACCCGCTCCGGCATCATCACGTCCGGACCGCGATTCCGGGAGACATGGGCCGTTTGGCCCGCATTCTCTCCGGGCGCGCCATCGGTCTGACGCTCGGGGGAGGGGGTGCGCGAGGATTTGCTCACATCGGAGCGATTCGCGCCATCGAGGAGGCCGGCATTCCCATCGACATGATCGGAGGGGTCAGCATGGGAGCGATCATGGCGGGCCAGTATGCCATGGGTTGCGATTGGCGCACCATGATCCGGATCAACGAGACCGGACTGGTGCGAGGCGGCTTGAACACCGATCTGACTCTCCCGCTGGTATCCATCACCAGCGGGCGCAAACTGAGACGGGCGCTGCGCAAGTTTTTCGAGGAGGCGGCCGTGGAGGACCTGTGGCTCAACTATTTCTGCGTGTCGTGTAATCTGACCACCAGCGAGTTGATCGTTCATCGAAGCGGCCTTCTGTGGGAATGCGTGAACGCCAGCAATGCGCTGCCGGGCATTTTGCCCCCGGTTCTGCGCGATGGCCACGTGCTGGTCGACGGAGGAATTCTGAACAACCAACCCGGCGATATTCTCAAGGACCTGTGCGGCGGCCCGGTGATTGTGTGCAATGTCAGTCCCAGGACGGAGCTCAACGTGGATGCGTCCTTCGCCGAAATGCCCTCGCCGTGGCGAGTGCTTTGGAGCCAGGTCAATCCGTTTGGGAGCAGAATTCGGGTACCGAGCATTCCCGTTACCCTGATGAGGACCTTGCTGGTCGCGAGCGAACGGAAATCGCGCGAGGTAGAGAGGGCCGCCGACTATTATCTTCGTCCGCCGCTCGACCAGTACCGGCTTGACGACTGGCCGAAGATCGAGGAGATCGTGGAGGTAGGGTATCAGTACACGAAGCGGGAGATTCAAGCATGGCAGGCGGCGGGCGGCCTTCACGATGGAACGGAGCTGGGCCTGCCGCCGGAACGTAGGGATGCCTGTAGCGGGCTGTGAGGCGCGCCCATGCTTGCGGATAGAAGCAAGCCCGAGTACACTCGTTAGTCACTATGCGACACGTCTGTGTGAATGACAGTAGGAGGATTCTGGGCATGCGCGGCTTGGTTCTGTTGGTTCTCGCCGCCATCCTGTTCGCGGGCGGCGCCTCCGCGCAGCAGACGATTACGGGCAGCGCCGGTGGGGCGCTGTATGAGTTCCTGGTTCCCCAGCCCTGGAATGGTCACCTCATCGTGTATGCGCACGGGTATGTGGACAGCGCAAATCCGCTCGCGCTCCCGAGCAGTCCCGAAGAACAGCAGATATTCCAGGCAGTCACGAGCCAGGGCTTTGCTCTTGCTGTAACCAGCTATTCCCAGAATGGATGGGCTGTCCAGGAGGGCGCGCAGAACACGAACGAGCTGCGGGACCTGTTTGCCGCTCGCGTCGGCAAACCGGCTCGGACCTACCTGGTCGGTGTGTCCATGGGCGGCCTCATCACGGTGGACCTGGCCGAGAATCTCCCAACCAAGTACGACGGTGCGCTGTCAATCTGTGGGATAGTTGGGGGTTCCCGGGTTCAGTGGCAGCGTGTAGGCGACGGCCGAGTCTTGTTTGACTACTTCTTCCCGGGCGTCCTGCCCGGAGATCTGCTGCACACGCCCAACCTCGATTACTCTCCCGGAAGTCCCACGTGGCTGGCATTGGTGAACAGCCTTGTGGCGGGACTGGCGTCCCCCGGCCTGCCCACTCTGCAATTTGCAAATGTGGCAGGGTTGACCGGCTCCACTCCAGGCGAAATCATCTTTTCCGCCTTGAGCCTTTTCGGGAACGGCTTCAACGAACTTCTGCAGCGAACGCAAGGGCACAATTTTTACGACAACTCCGCGACAATATACATGGGCTCGGCCAATGATGCCGCACTGAATGCCCAAGTACAGCGGTTTCGAGCCGAACCGGACGCGGTGAATTACGTCAACCGGTATTACTCACCCACCGGCGAACTTCGCATCCCGATGCTGACTCTTCATACGACGCAGGATCCGCTTGCACCTTTCTCTCAGGAGAGTTCGTATGCATCCGTGGTTGCGGGAGCCGGAGGCTCCAACTTGCTGGTTCAGCAGTCCGTCAACCGGTATGGGCATTGTAATCTGAAGCCCCAGGAAATCCTGAATTCGTTCCAGGGCCTGCTAGGATGGGTGAATTACGGTCTCAAGCCAGCCGGTGGAGACGTAACGGTACCGTGATTGCCTGAGACTGAGTTTCCCGCACTTGCAGCCATTTTGGCTTTTCCCGGGCGCGATCACGCAACAGTTGGACCTCGCGGAGTCGTTGGTCCAGCGTCAAGTTTCAACCGATCCGGCGACGGCCGCCTGTACAACGAATCCGGACGTCACGCGCGCGTTCAAGGTGGGCGACTTCGTGGTGTTCAACGACGAGGCGAAGGACGATAGTGGGTCCGGGGAACGAAATCGATGTAGGCCTATCCGGAAACTTTCAGTTCCAGCGGGCGTACCCGGCGCGCTGTGCGCGCACTTGAAAGGCGTCCGCGTGAATCGGGTGATAACCGTCCCTGCGGCAAGTACTTGCAGCGAATCGGCTGGGCCGAGGTTCAGACGACTCAACTGCCGGACTTAAGGTTCATTCCCGACCGTCCAAACCAGCGCCCTTCGGCGCGAAGCGGCTTGGGCCGGATTACCCAACGGGGTTATCCAAATCGACCCCCACGGTGGGAATGAGGAGTGCGTGCAGGTGAACGCCGCCGATCCGGCCGCCCAGACCATTCGCTCAATGATACCGCTACCAGATTGTCAGAATCGACGAAGCTCGTATCCTCCGATCGCGGCTGACCAGCGGAACTCTCAACGCCAGGGCTGTCGCGGCGATCACGCGGTCCGGGAGATCTGGAACTTCATCGCGACGAACAAACTCCAGAGCGTCCGCCACGCGGCGATCCAGCACGGCCAGCTCGTACGGGTCGCCAGGATGGTCGAGCGAATCAATAAGTACCTGCCGAGCCTCAGCGGGCAGCCTGCCCTTTTCCACAAGATACGAGAGCTCGACGAGGCACATCGAAGGAACCAGGATCGGGTGACCTTCGGCGGTGGCGGAATCGAGCGCCGATTCGGCGGTTTTCGAAAGCGCAGGGCTCTTTGTCAGGTACCAAACGACGGAGTGTGTATCGACAACCAGCGCAGGCATCAGATGTCTTCTCTGGGGAAGGTCTTCCACATCTCGCGCTGGTTTTCCTCGATCTCTTCCGCCGTCAATGCGATGTTCAAGTCAGTCCACAGGCCCTTGCCGCTTCGGCGGGGTTGCACGGACGGAGATTCCTGGCGCAGCCGCCGGGCGTAGTCCAGAATCTCGTTCTGCTTGTCAGCGGGCAATTCGCGAACCGCCTCCAGAATGGCCTGTTCTACAGACATGGCTGAGCTCCACTTCATTATCTCCCCCGTTCGTCCCGATTGCAAAGGCGGCGTCGCCACGACATAAGAGTAGAAGTTCCAGAAGCGGAATTTACGGCTGAGCAGTTCATCGTGATAATGGCCAATGCCGGGAGAGCGCCCGAGCGCTCGTAGGCCTTCGTAGAACTCAGACCGGAGACGCTCGGCAGTTTCAGGACTGTCCTCGGCAATGTCGAGGAGAATCTCCTTCAAGTCGCTCTTCGCTTCCGGGGTGAGGACGAAAAGCCGTTTCACCGATTGGTGGCCTTGGCGCGGCGGCGTTCGTCGATCATCTCGCGAAGCTCGTC
>JACOSH010000017.1 GCA_016178945.1 Acidobacteriota bacterium | reverse complement strand
CTGGGTGGTGGCACAGCCCAGTCCGGCAAAGCGGCGCCTTGATCCATTAGATTAGAGAACATTCTATAGGAATTCGCGCAGCGTTTCCACATTGTTCTCCGCTAACCCGCCAACAGCTTGCCGCTGAGGGTCGCGTCCAGTCCCGGAAATGTGAGCTGGCGAAATATGCGGTTCATCTCCTCGGGCCGCAAGGGGACTCTGTAATCCATCCACCAGGTGAGGACCGACCAAAGCGCGCCGGCCACATACTGGACCGCCAAGTCTATTGAAACCGTGCTCTGCCCCGCGGACTTGCGGGACTTCAGGTCCTCACGCACCAAGTCGGCCAGCATCCGCCGCATCTTGCGTTCGACGATCACGCCGCTCTCCCGGCCAACGATCGCTTGGTAGAGCTGCCGGTGGCCGTCGACGTGTCTGAAGAGAGCCAGGGTGAACCCAAGCCGTTCGACAGGCCCCGTACCCGCGTCAGATTTCCATTCCTGAAGCAAGTGCGCGCGCAACTGCTCGATGCCGCTGCCCAGCAGGTCTTCTTTACCTCGAAAATGCTCGTAGAACGTTGCTCTTCCGATCTCAGCCCGATCCAGAATGTCCTGGACCGTGACCTTCTCGTAGCCTCGTTCCACAATCAGAGAGAGCAGGGCCTCACGCAAACGCTGCCGTGTTCTTGCGATCCGCCGGTCTGGTTTCTGCGCTGCCATCCGCCGATTCCGAACAAATCAACCTCTGTTGTTCCGGACTGAACAAAGTCGCTTTCCTTGTTCTTGGCTTTTTGGTTTCCGAACCGTATGTTTCGATACAGGATGGTAGCACACTCATGGGAAACACGAGCACCATGGTAGAACCGGCAACGCCGGCCGGCCAGGGGTCCAACCACACCCTCATCTCCTTGAGGGGCGTCTCAAAATGGTATGACACGCCCTCTGGGCGATTCGGGGCCCTGAAGGATGTGGCCCTTGACGTTCGGCGCCGCGACTGTGTAGCCGTTGTCGGCAAGTCCGGCAGTGGAAAGACCACCCTGATCAACGTGATCACCGGGATCGACAGCCCTTCCTCGGGTCGGGTCCAGGTAGCGGGCGCCGCGGTCCACTCAATGTCTCAAGAGCAACTGGCGGTCTGGCGAGGCAGAAACGTCGGGGTCATCTTCCAGTTCTTCCAGTTGCTGCCGACCCTCACCGTGGCGGAGAACGTCATGCTCCCCATGGATTTCTGCGGCACGTATGATTCAAGCGAACGCCGCCCGCGAGCCCTGGCTCTGCTCGATCGTTTGGGTATCGCCGACCAGGCCGGCAAGCTTCCCGCGGACCTGTCCGGCGGGCAGCAGCAGCGGGCGGCCATCGCGCGCGCGCTGGCCAATGACCCCCCTATTCTGGTCGCGGACGAGCCTACCGGCAACCTCGATTCCAGAACCGCGGACGACGTGATGAGCTTGTTCGCAAGGCTGGCTCGCGAAGGCAAGACCGTGCTGATGGCGACTCACGAACGGGATGTCAGCCGCTTCTTCACCCGGACCATCACGCTTGTGGACGGCGTCGTTCAAGCCCCATTCTTTGCGGGAGTGAAGTCATGTTAAGTCCTCGTTGGAAGAAACTCCTCGGCGATCTCCGCTCGGCCGCCAGCCGATTCGCCATGATGGCGGCGGCGATCGCGGTCAGCACCGCCGCCGTGGGTGCGATTCTTTCCTCCTACGCCATCCTGACCCGGGAGGTCAGCCGCAACTATCTCGGCACAAACCCGGCTTCCGCGCAGCTTGAATTCAGCGCCGCGGACGATTCGCTGGTCCGCAAGATCCTGACACGGCCCGGGATCGCGGACGCCGAAGCCGGTTCGACCGTGCTGGCCAGGATCGAAGTGGCTCCCTCCCAGTGGCTGCCGTTGATGTTGTTCGTGGTGCCCGGCTTCGACCGCTTGCGCATCAACGCATTCCGCCCCGAGTCGGGCGCCTGGCCGCCGCCGGAAGGTTCCCTGCTCATTGAGAGGACCGCCTTGCCGCTGACGCGCACGCAGGTGAGCAAGCCGATTTCCGTCCAAACCTCAAACGGGCAGAAGCGTTCCCTGTCGATCTCGGGCCTGGTGCATGATCCGGGGCTCGCGCCCGCGTGGCAGGAGCAAACGGTCTACGGCTACCTCACTCCCGCGACACTCCGCGCGCTCGGAGAGTCCGGCGATCTGCATCTGGTCAAGATCGTCGTCCGCGACAATGCGGGTAGTCTGCGAGCCATTGAGGACACGGCGCGCCGCCTGGCAACCTGGCTCGGCGAACAAGGCTGGCCAGTCGAGGAGATTAGGATTCCGCCGCCCCGGATGCATCCGCACCAGTCGCAGATGATGGCCATTCTGGTGATGTTGCTCATCTTCAGTCTGCTTGCGCTGGTGCTGGGCGCCATTCTGGCGGCAACCATCATCTCCGGCTTCCTCGCGCAGCAGGTGCGCCAGATCGCGATCATGAAAGCCATCGGAGCCCGCTCGCGTCAGATCGCGTTCTTGTATGCCGGTTTGATTGCCGCACTCGGCGCGGCCTCGGTTGCGCTCGGACTTCCACTCGGTCTTGCAGCCGGTCGCGGTTTCTCGAGTCTCGCCGCCCGGCTGCTGAACTTGAACATCTACAGCTACTCGGTCCCGTGGTGGGTCTGGGCAGCCGATCTTCTGCTCGGCGTGGCTGTCCCGCTCGGCGTTGCTCTCGTGCCGATTCTTGGCGCCGTCCGAAGAACCATCCGGGACGCTATCAATGACTACGGCGTGGACAAGCAGAGCGTTGGCGCCTCCATGATCGACAGATTGCTGGCGCGGTTCCGGAATCCCGACCCCGCGCTGAGCATGGCGGTTCGCAACACTTTCCGCCGGAGGGCGCGCCTGGCCCTGACCTTGGCGCTGCTGGCGACCGCCGGAGCCATGTTCATCACCAGCCTGAACCTCAAGGCGGCCTGGGAGAAGAACCTGGCGGACGCCAGGGCGGACCGCCATTACCAGGTCGAAGTTCGCCTCGAAAACGCCGTGCCCGAGAGCAAAGCCGCCGCGCTCGTGGGCGCGATTCCAGGAGTCGAGCGCGTCGAGTCCTGGAACATCCTGCCGGCGGCTGTGGACAGCCCAGGTCATTTCACAATCGTCAGGACCTACCCGGACGGCGGCCACGGCAGCTTCACGCTTCGCTCGGCGCCCCCACAGACGGATTTCATCGCTCACCGGGTACAGGAAGGGCGCTGGTTGCGTCCCGGCGACACGGACGCGGTCGTGCTCAACCACATGGCTCTCGCGCTCCTTCCGAATGTCAAGGTTGGCGACGTCATCTCGCTGATAGTCGAACAGCGCCTTGTCCAGGTTCGGGTCGTGGGCATCCTACGGGAGATGCTGACCCCTGCCGCCGCCTATGCGACGCCGGAGGGATTCGCCATCGCCGCCGGACAGGCTGGCCTCACTAACGCGGTGCGCGTCGCCCTGAAGGACGCCCGCGCCGTGGACTCCGTCTCCCGTTCCATCGAGCAGGCGCTCGCGCGGGAACGCGTGGCGGTAAAGGTCAGCATTACGGAGTCAAGGTTCGACGAGGCGCAGACCGGCCACGTCTACATCCTCGTGTTTGCGTTGATTTTCATGGCGCTCGTGATGGCCGTCGTCGGATCGCTGGGCCTGGCGTCGGCCATGAGCGCCGGCGTTGTCGAAAGGACCCGTGAATTCGGGGTAATGCGCGCGATCGGCGCAACGTCCCGGGTGGTCCTGAGAAACGTGGTGAGCGAGGGCGTGTTTACCGGCCTGTTGAGCTGGCTGATCGCCATTCCCCTGTCGCTTCCGCTCTCGACGCAAGTGGGCAACCTGGTGGGTTCGCTTTCGTTTCGAGTGCCCTTGCCCCTGTTTCTGTCTCCGGGCGCCCTGGGGATCTGGCTGTTAGTCGTACTGGCGGTATCGGCCGTGGCAAGCGCCTTTCCCGCGCAGCGGGCGGCGCGTCTCACGATTCGGGAGACGCTCGCCTATGTGTAGATGTATCGAACTTGAGGAGGTTATATGAAAACAAGAATCACAATCGCCATGATCATCGCCGCCGCCCTGGCGGGTTTGATGTGCGCGGCCCACACCCTCGACTTGTTTGGGATCGTCCAGCGCATGCACGGACGGTGAACCGGGGCAAGGCAGATGAGATTTGGCATAAGCTAGGCCTGTGCGAAACCTGATTACCGCGTGTTTGTTCTGCGGACTGCTTTGCGCCGAGGACCCGCTCAAAGTCTCTGTCTACGCAACCGCCGGAGGCATCCAAAAATACCTGGCGGCCCCCGAGTCGCGCCAGCACGCCGCGAAGGCGATGCGAGAGCTTGGCGTCGCGCGAGTAGTGCTGGAAGGGCGGCGCGGCGACGAGTATGTCCCGCCCGAAACGCTGCGCGAGCTGAGGGGCCGGCTCTCCGTCCTGGGATTCGATTCTTCCGGAGGCATCGCGACGGTGCCAGGCCGGACCTTCGGAGTCCGGCAGCAGGGCGCGCTGAGCTGGCTGAATTGGGAAGCCGCGGCTACGCGCAAGGGCGTGGAGGAGTTCTTCAACGCCAACGCGGCGGTCTTCGACGAGCTGGTGGTGGACGACTTCTACTGCACCATGGACACCTCTCCGGAGTCGGAAGCGGCCCGCGGCGGACGGGACTGGAGCCAGTACCGGCGCGATCTCCTGAACGGCCTGATCCGGCCCATGATGATCGACCCAGCCCGCCAGTCGAAGCCCGGCGTGCGGATGGTCATGAAGTTTCCGCAGTGGTACGATCGCTTCCATCTCTTTGGCTACGATCCGGCGCGCATGTCTGCGTTCTTCGACCGCGTCTGGGTGGGCACCGAGGTCCGCAACCCCAGGACACGGCGTATGGGCTTTGTGCAGCCCACTCAGGGCTACATGAACTATCGCTGGCTGACCGCCGTCACCGGCGGCAAAGTGCAGGCAGCCTGGTTCGATCACATTGAATGCACCGCTCAGAACTTCGTGGACCAGGCCTGGCAGAGCGTGCTGGCCGGGGCCCGCGAACTGGTTCTCTTTAACCTGATCGACGTCGTGGAAGGACACACGGGCCACGCCCTGCTGCGGAAGGCGCTGCCGGACATGCAAGCCGCCGCTCGCCGCGTGCAAGGCAAAGCGCTTCGAGGCGTGGCGTTCTACAAGCCTCCCAACAGCGATCCGGGCGACAACGGCTATCTGATGGACTACTTGGGCATGCTGGGTATCCCCGTCGTCCCGGTGTCCACCTACCCGTCGCAAAGCCGGGTGGTGATTCTGGGCGAACAGGCTGCGCACGATCCAGGCCTCCTGGAAAAGGTAAGGGCCCACCTGAAAACGGGTGCGCGAATCGCCATGACAGCGTCACTGATGGAACGGGTGCGAGCGCCGGACGGCGTGATCCGGCTGGACCTCCGAACGTTTTCCGAGCAGGACTACCGCGACGCGGGCGAATGGCTCCTGCCGCCCAGGGAACTGGCCTGGCTGGACATGAGCCGCGAAGAAGCGGATGCCTTGCGGAAGAGCCTGGACGTGGATTTGTCCGCCCCCGCGCGAATCGCTTACTACCAGTTCGGCCAGGATGAAGCGCTCTACAGCTTCCGCGACGACGACGTGTCCGTGCGAGTGAAGGGAAAGACGGTGACAGTCCCCGCGCACGCCCTGGTATGGCTCCGGTGAGTTACCTGTAGTAAAGCAGCCCTACCGTCGCCTGTTCGTAGGTGACTCCAAAGTCCAATCCAGGCACGGTAAAGCGGCCGTGATCTGATCTCCGTCTTTGAACTCGTCCGACCCTGGAAGGCTCGAAAGCACCCAGGCAGGAACGGTGAACCGGCCCGCCGAAACCTTCTCCGCGCAGAGAAAGCCGCGGTGACCTGTTTGCTAACCGCAAGTCCCACGATAAGCGCAAATTCCTTGTCCGGAATGCCGCCGTTCCAGGTGACCGTGAGATCCTGCGTGCGGTCCGGGAAAGCCAGATCGTCCTCATTGGTCCACGTCACCATCGGTGGCAAATTCAGAACGGCCTTGAAGGGGCCCACGGCCTGCGTCCCGGTTCCGTTGTCGACCGTATAATCGCCCGGTGTGATGCCGCGCGGGCGGAAAAAATACGACGGCGCCGGTAATTGCGCCGTTCCCGCCGGTCCACTCAGATTGAGCGCCGGGCCCGCGTTTAGGTACTGCAGGGGCGTTCGATCCGCCGGCAGATCAAAGAGATCGTTAAGCCTGGTAGGCGCCGCCGCCGAAACGGTGCAAGTCCCGAGTGGAGGAGTCCCGAATGCCGGTCTGATCCCTGCCCCGTTGTTCCCCGGCGAAAACGCCCTCAGCAGGGAATTGAAGTCATGGCGCGCGAAGACGCCAGCCGCTTCATCATCCACGCCAAACTGCCCAAAGTCGATGTGGTTCAGCAAGATCGTCCCCATGCTGATCTGTCCCGACTTCTGCGCCGCATCGATATCGGATGCCGCCAGGCCGGTTGCGTCCGAGCACGACCCGCCCGCGGCGGAGACGGAGATGCTGGCTGCGTTGCTCGTCACACCGCCGGCACGGATCGCAATCGGGACGTAGCACCCTTCCGGCGCATCGTCCGGAAGTTTGAACACGATGTAGTCGCTGCCTTGTGTAACGCGCAACTCGTACACGACGGCGGCGAGCTTGTTCCCGGCGATCACATCCGCCGGAACGCTCAGTTCCTGCGACAGATTCTGCGTCTCATCGAAGGCCGCCGGTCCAAGTCCCGCGGCCTGGACAATCACCAATTGCCCGGGCTTCGCTGACTGGTTCAAAGTGTTAGCAGTTTGAAGAATCGCCGGATCCGGACGCAGGACTGTATCCGGGGGCGCGGTCCACGCTTTGGCGGGTCCGCTGCCATTGTCGTTCAACGTGCGGATTCCAACCGACGTCGTCACGATCGTGATCGGGAGCGGCGCGGTCATGCGGCCCTTATAAGTGAGGGTCACCGTGGCGTCGCCGAGGGGCGTGTTGGATGGGACGACGCCCGTCACGAAGCTGTTTTGCGCGTACACCATGAGAGCCGTGGTCACGTCGCCCGACTGAATCTGAATCGATGCGCCGCCAAGCTCGGTCTTGAGTGGAAGATCGCTGGTTACTCCTACCGCCGGCCCGATGTTCTTGCCCGAGATGGCAAGCCTGGAGCCTTGCGCAATGGCGGCGTTCGGCATGCCCGGAAGCGCGTGGCTGTGGAAGTTGATGGCGGCATCCGCGCCGATCGGTGGAATGACGGGCGGCGTTAGCAGAACCGTGGCGCCGCGCTGCGGTTGAACTCCCGCGGGGAAAACTGTTGGGGAAGCGGGCTCAGGGCGCCGCTGTTGGCGTCAATCGCGAACCCCGCAACGGCGTTGGCTTGCTGGCCCGGGACATACAGGAACTTGCCCGACGGGTCCAGGATCGCGGCGAAGGCTCCTATAATTGCGCCAAAGCTCCGGCTCTGGGTCAGCGCGCCCGTGGCGCCAATGCTAAACACGGTCACCGAACCGTTGGCGGCGTTCGATACATAAAGAAACTTGCCGGCCGGATCGACAGCCACTCCCGACACGCCTCCCTGCGCGGGAAATGGCGACCCCACCTGCGTTAACGCGCCCGTAGTGTCATTCACGGAATACACCAGGACGGCATTGTCCTGCCTCTCCACGGCGAACAGGAACTTGCCGGCGGCGTCCATAGCCATCCAGAAAAGGTTATTCCTGGCCGCGAAGGGCGATCCCGCGACCGGAGTCAGCGCCCCGTTGGCGCCGATGTTGAAGCCCGCGATTTGGCCCGCGCCGGCCGCTGAAACATAGGCGAACTTGCCATTCGGATGGATCACCACGCTGCTGGGACCCTGCGGCGTAGCGAAGGGCGAACCCTGGACCGGCGACACGGCGCCCGTCGACGCATCTATGGAAAATACCGAGAGGTTGTTGGCCGCTTGGTGCGCAACGAACACGAATTTTCCGGAAGGGTCGATCACCGCTGCTACAGGGGAACTTCCGGGCGTTACGGGCGAACTGCCGAGCAGCGTCAATGCGCCGGTGCCGGCGTCGATCGAAAACGCGGCAACGTTCGGGCCGCCCATAGCGGGGTCGCCGCCGTTCGTCACATAAGCGAACTTTCCGCTCGGGTGGACTGCCACCGATGTGGGACGTCCGGGCGTGGCAACTCGCGGCAAGATCTCGGTGAGAAGTCCGCTCTCCTGATGGATGACGTATGCCGAAATCGTGTCGTCGGCGAAATTCCCGGGTATAACATTTGGCCGAACAATCCGTTCGAGGTCCCGGCCAGGAAGAGAACCGCCGCCAGCCACGAGCAGCGACAGTTCGCAACTTGACACACCATTTGCCCTTCTCCTTGGCACCGGCCAGCCGATGCGAATGACCCGTTTTACCAGACACTCCACTACCTGGAATGATCTTGAGCAAGTGCGGCGGGTAGATCCAAAGGGCCAGGCGCCTCCGTATATGCTCACATGAACGCCGACAGCCCGGATGCCGTCCCCACCGGGGACGGCATCGAAACGGTCCCCCCGCGCACCCGCCCCCGGCCCGGCGAGAATGCCTGGGCCAACTACGTCCGGCGCGCCGCCGCCGGCGACCAGGCGGCGCTGGGGGCCCTCTACGACGCCACCCACCACCTGGTCTACGGCGCTGCCCTTCGCATCGTCGGCAACACGGCCGACGCTGAGGAAGTCACGCTGGATGTTTTCACCCAGGTATGGAAATCCGCCGCCAGCTTCGACGGCCAGCGCGGGCCGGTGATTTCCTGGCTCATGACGCTCACTCGCAGCCGCGCCATCGACCGGCTGCGCTCGCAGGCCGGCCGCAGCCGGCTCGAAGCGCCCCTCTCGGCCTTTCCCGACGTCTTCCGTTCCACGCTGCCCAGTCCGGAGAGCGCCTGGGAGCGCTCGGTGCGAGCGGCGCTGGAGACGCTGGCCCCGGATCAGCGCGAGCTGATCGACCTGGCCTACTATTCCGGATACACTCACTCCGAGCTGGCCGTGAAGCTGGGCCAGCCTTTGGGCACCATCAAGACCCGGATTCGGGCCGCCATGACCCGGCTGCGAGCTCTCCTGGTGGATGGCGAAGCGCGCGAAAGGCAGGTGTCCCATGTGGCATAACGCGATCACGGACGAAATCCGCGAGGCCGCTTGCCTGTACGCGCTGGGCTCGCTTCCGCCCGAGGAGGCGCGCCGCTTCGAGGAACACCTGGCCACCGGTTGTCCCCTATGCGGGGAAGAAACGCGCTTCTTCCAGGAGACCACGGCGCTGCTGCCGGCGGCTGTCGCGCGACCGGCGCCGCCGGGCTTGAAGGATCGCCTGTTCGAGCGCCTGGCGCCGGCGCCACCTGGCCTGCACGTCACCTGGAAAGGGGAAGCCGCCTGGAAACCGATCGCCGAGGGCGTCTTTCTGAGGCGGCTGCTGGCGGAGCGCGCGGACGGCGAGACCGCATTTCTGGTCCGCATGCAGCCGGGAGCGAAGTTTCCCGAGCACCCTCATCCCAAAGTGGAGCACTGCTACGTGCTGGAAGGCGATATCCGCTCCGGTCGCCTGGTGATGCGCTCCGGCGACTACCAGGTGGCCGACCAGTCGAGCACGCACGCGCCCACCTGGACGGAGAACGGCTGCCTGCTCCTGATCGTCGAATCACATCGCTAGGCAGCCGTGTCGCGGCTCCGAACGGAGCCGCGCGCGTGAGCAAGCGGTGTGCTGGGTTACTTGTGATGCAGGCGGCTGCAGGCCGTGGCCGCGCCGTCGGTGTTAATAGCGCTGTTGCCTTCCTCGATGTACTGGATCTTGCCCTCTTTGTCGATCACGAAGGTCGACCGGTTGGCCATGCCGCGGTCCGGTATCAGCACTCCGTAGTCGGCCGACGTCTTGCGCATGAAATCGCTGATCAGCGGGAACGCGACATTGTTCTTCTTGGCGAACTCGCCCAAGGAAGGAGTGTTGTCCGTGCTAATTCCAAAAACCTGAGTGTCCGCGCCTTCAAACTTAGAGATACCAGCCTGGTATCCTTGCATTTCCTTCGTTCAACCACCGGTGAAGGCGGCGGGGAAGAAGGCCAGGACCACGTTCTTCTGGCCCCGGTAGTCGGAAAGCTTGATCTTCTTGCCGGCGGTCGAGCCGAGATCGAAGTCCGGCGCGGTGTCGCCAACCTTGAGATGCGTCTTCGGCGGCGCCTGCTGCGCCACCAGGCCGGTGGTGGTGACGGCAGCCAGCATTAGGGTGTACAACCTTTTCATTGGGGGTCCTCCCGATTCAGTGAGACTAGCACTATTGGCGGGGTGCTTGCAACGTGCCCGTGTATTGTTGGCCGGTGTGTCACAATAAAATCACATGCGGGTTCTCCGAAGGGCGGGCGCACTGTCCCTGCTTGTTTTCCTCTTCCAACCGGTTTCTCCTTTGCCCGGCCAGACGGCCGATGAGGAGATCTTCGACGTCTATACCGAGCATCCCCGGCTGTTTCTGGGCACCCAGCGGCTGCGCCTGCTGCGCCGGGAGCGGGAACGGCGGTCCATGCGCTGGGTCCAGTTCGAGACCCTGATGGCGGGCAAAGCGCCCATGCCCGAGCCGGGCTTTGCCGCGGCGCTGTTCTACCAGGCCAGCGGCGAGCCGGAGTACGGCAAGCAGGCCATTCAGTGGGCGCTCAAACCGGCATCGCGCGATACGCGGCAACTGGCCCTGGTCTTCGACTGGTGCCAGCCGCTGTTGTCCGAGCCGGACTCGCGAGTCCTGGCGGCCAAGCTCGAGAAGGCGCTGGAGGCTCCACACGCCGCGGACGCCGCCTCGGTCCGGTCGCGCGCGCTGGCCGCCCTCGCGCTGGCGGGGCACAACCGGAAGGTCTCAACCCGCCAGATGGAATGGACGGTGCGCGACTGGTGGCGCGGCCGCGTGGTTCCCGCCCTCAAGATCGGCGACGGCCGCGCGCTCGCCCGCGACGACTCCTACGCCCTGCTGGAGCTGCTCCACGCCGTCCGCGACAACCTCAACATCGACCTTCGCGAGCCTGTCCCGGGCTTCTTCAAGGACCTGCCCATCTACCACCTGTTGAGCTACTATCCGCCGGCCTACGCCGCCTCTGACAACGAATACCGCATCCCGTCGATCAGGAACATGAAGGGGGAGCCGGACACGCTGCGCGCCATGATGTCGCGCGCCGCCGAGCTGGCCATGGTCGCCTACGATGTCAACGATCCGGGCAGCCAGGTTCTGCAAGGCTGGCTCATGCACGACCGCTTCCTGCTGCGCGGAACCTCCGGCGTCCCCTACGAGTTCCTGTGGGCCAATCCCTATAACCCCGGCCTGAGTTATTACCACGTGCCGCTGATCTTCCACGACGACCGGTTCGGGCGCCTGTTCATCCGCTCCGCCTGGGACGACGCCGCCGCCTGGTTCGGCTACTTCGACGGCCAGGTGCAGTGGTTCGAAGATGGCCGGCCCACCGTGATCACGCCACAACTCTCCACCGCGCCGCTGGCCATGCCCGACGCGGTGGTGCTGTTCGGCGAATACGCGAGGAAGTTCACTCTCACGCTCCAGGAGAACGAGGTGGTGTTCGTCGTCGGACTCGAGCCGCGGCAGGCCTACGAGGTCGAGGTCGACGACGAGGAAATGTACGAGCTGATTTCCGACCCCGGCGGTATCCTGCAGCTCAAGCTCCCGCACAAAGTTCCCGCCGGTGTGCGCATGCGGCCGGCGAAACCCCGCAAGCATTAGTTAGAGGTTGACAATGGACCGCTCCCTCACGGTCGCGGCTCTGTACCACTCGTGAAAAGCACTTTCAGAGCCGCGCGCGTAAGCAAGCGGTGCAAAGTGCTTCTAAGGGGGTGGTCAAGGCTAGAAGTCGTCTTCCTGCGTCTTCTTCTTGCTCTTGCGGCGCATGACGATGATCACGATCAGGGCCACGGCAAGGATGCCGGAGATGATCTGGACGGTTTCTGGGGTCATCAGTGCGAGTCCTCCAACAATGCAGCACGTCAGTATAGCATACGCCTGAGGGTGGATCAGGGTGCGCTTAAGACGAACCGGATCTCCTGCTCATGGGGACGAATATACCGTCCCCCTTGGAGCCGCAGCGGCACGCTCAGCGCCCCCACCGCATGGTCCAGCCCGGTCTCGGGCCCATCCGCGTAGGGATTGTGCGGATACACCGGCCACGCCAGGCGCGCCGCCGGGTCCACCTGCAGAGTCCAGCCGTGATGGCGGATCCATCCGCCCAGATCGCCGAGCTCGACCCGCTCGGCGCTCAACACTGTCTTCTTCCCCGACCCGGTTTCCAGCGCCTCGCCCGCCTTCAGGCAGAGCTGCAGCGTCAGCTTGGGATCCTCCGCCGGGCGGCCGCGGCCGGTCACTTCGAACCGGAAGCGCAGCTCCGATTCGGAAGGCGCCGTCACGTACAGATCGCTGAAAAAGGTGTTGTAGGCCAGGGAAAGCCGGTCCTGCGCCTCGCTCATCTGCAGGCGGGTGCTGATGGGCATGTGCACCACCTGCCCCAGCAGCTTTTCCGAGAAGGTGGCCAGCTCAGGCTGGCGCTTGGAGTTGGCGCCGGTGACGATCAGGCCCAGCTTCTCATGAAACACGCTGAGGTGGCCCTGCCGATCCAGATAGAACCGGCTGTTGATGGCCTGCGTGCTCATCAGACCGGAAAACGCGACCTGCCAGGGGCCGGCCTTGCGGATGCCGGCCGGCACGCTCATCTGATGCGCGTAGCGCGGCGCTTCCTGCGGCGCGGGCTCGACGGGACCCTCATGGTAGTACAGCGCATCCTGCGACAAGCGGCCCAACTGGTCGATGGTCAAGGCCTCGGGACGGAAGAATCGGGCCAGGAACGCCGCATAGCCGCGGCCATCCGGAAAGTGGGAGAACGCGAACTGGCCCCAGGCGCTGACGCCCCAGTGGCGGTTGCGATCGTTGATCACGTCGACTGGCGCGCCGTCCAGGAACGTGTAGTTCTTATGGAAATCGGTCGAGCGCCGCAGCGCCGGCAGCACGGCATCGTCCCGGCTGTGTTCCCAGTAGAGCGCCACGCCGGTGAGTGTCAGGTGATTGTAGCCGGTGGTGGGGCCGGAATGGTTGTGCTCGCCCCAGTAGCCATCGGGCGACTGTTCGACCAGGGCGAACCGCCGCAGCACCTGCGCCGCCAGCTTCACCCACTCCGGCTTGCCGAAGGCCAGCCCGCCCAGGTGCAGGACCGAGCACCACTGCACGTAATGATTGGGCGAGGTGCCGATGAACGGCGAGTGATACCAGGGGAAATCCAGCCGTTCGATGGCGCCGGGAACCAGCAGCGCAATGTTCTTTTCGATCGCCCGCCGCCAACGCTGGCGACGCGGCTCGCCCAGCTCCGGTTGCAGCAGGCGCCAGGCTTCCAGCCACATGTAGGTGTCCCAGTCGCTGTCCAGGCGCGGCTCGTACCGCCCGCGTTCGTCCTCGGCGGCCAGCAGGTCGCCGATCCGAACGGCCAGCTCGAGCATCCGCGGGTCGCGGTAGCGGCGATTCTGGGGATGCTGCTGGGCGTAGAGCACGGCGGGCGCCAGGATCGCGTAAGGAAAATGCCGCCAGCCGGGACGCGACTCCAGCTTTTCCAGGTCCGCGCCCGGCTCGGCGTCGAAGCGCGCCTGAACCTGGGCCGCCCCAGCCTCCATCAACCGGAAGTACGGGCCGGGGAGCGGTTCCTCCCCCGCCGCCGCCCCAGCCAGCAGGGCGCAGAGCATGACGGGTGACGCTTTCATGGTTTGCGATCCCGTTGGCTGCTGCCACCGATGTAGCGCTCGGCGAACGTCAGGAAAGTCGGCCAGTTGGGGCCGGGTGTGTGCCCTCCGCTGTGCTGGCGAAAGGACACCTCACCGTCGACGAGCGGGGTCTCGATCGGGGGAAACTCG
>JACOSH010000077.1 GCA_016178945.1 Acidobacteriota bacterium | reverse complement strand
CCGTTGCGCTGGCGTTTCGGCCTGGTGCTGCGGCTCAACCACTACGGGCTGGAGGAGATGACCCGGATCGTCAACCGCTCGGCGCGGTTGCTGAGCGTGACCGTCGACGCGGAGGGCGCGATCGAGATCGCGCGGCGCAGCCGCGGCACTCCGCGCATCGCCAACCGCTTGCTGCGACGCGTGCGGGATTACTCGCAGGTCCGCGCCGACGGCCGCGTCACCCAGCCGCTCGCGCAGGCGGCCCTCGATCTGCTGGAAGTGGACCGCTACGGCCTGGATGAGATCGACCAGAAGATCATGCTCACCATCCTGGAGAAGTACGGCGGCGGGCCGGTGGGATTGAACACCATCTCGGCGTCGATCGGCGAGGAGGCGTCGACCATCGAAGAGGTCTACGAGCCCTACTTGCTCCAGCTTGGCTTCATCGACCGCACCCCGCGCGGGCGCATGGCCACCGACGGCGCCTACGAGTATTTCAAGATCCCGCGCAAGCTGCGGGGTAACGGCGGCCAGCCCACGCTGTGGTGATCAAGACACCGCTTACTGACGTGCGCGGCTCGGAAGATTCAGCGGCCAGCCCACCTGTGGCGTCTGTCGCTATTCCGACTCCTGGCTCCTGACTTCCTCGACTTCCTTGACCATTCAGATGGTCTTCCCGATCGGGCCCGGACCGTAGTCGTGAAGGGCCGCCTTCACGGCCAGCCCGGCCACTTCGATCCGGTTGAGGTCGGTCGTGCCGATCCCTTGGGCCTCGGCCAGCTTCAGCGTGTTGTCGCCGCGCACGAAGGGCTTGACGCCGCGATCCGCCTTGGGATCGTAGCCCATCACCGCCATGCACACGGCGTCCACGCAGACCGGGTTCTTGCCGGCCAGCAGCAGGCCCGGCTTGATGATCTGGACGCCGGGATTCCAGACGCCCTCTCCGCCGCGGATCGACTCCACGCCGTCCACGATGGCCAGATCGATGGGGCGCACGCCGGCCAGATCCGCCGTGATGCGCGGGACGCGATGGCCGTAGTCGCGCGGCGACGACGGGTCGATCTCCTGCGGCACGCCGGACGGCGGTGTCCGGGCGCCGTTGTGGCAAACCGGCCCGCGCTCCTGCTGCGGGTCTTCGTTTCCGCTGGGCCCGCAGTCGCCGCCGTAGAGCGAGCAGGGCGTGATCCCAAAGCTGTTCTTGAGCGACATGGTGACGCCGGCGATCCAGTGGTTCTTCAGCTTGGAAAGCGAGGCGTACACGTCGCAATCCACGAACGAGTGGTTCAGGTCGTAGGCGGGATAGATGTAGCCGCCCCACGGCACCTTGACCCGCACATACTGCCTGCCCAACCCCAGATTCTGCGCGTTCTCCCATTCCACCCTGCAGCCGGAGTTGTTGATGGCTTTGATGTCCAGGCCATAGCGCGCCCAGAGCTCCATGTCCTGCCGCGCCGGGAAGAAGGTTTCGATGATGCGGATGCGGCGCGCCCCGGCCCGCGCCAGCAGGTGCGTGGTGGCCGCGACCGTGACCGGGTCGTTCCGGTAAGGATAGGCGGGATCGACCGGGAAGCGCTTCGGATTGCCGGTCAGGTTCAACTTCAGCGCCACAGTCTTCCCTTTGACCAGCGAGCCGATGCCGCCGATCTGGTCGAACATCCGGGACAACTTGCCGGCCAGGTCGTCTTCATAGGAACGGCACCGCGCAATCGCCACCGTCGAAGCCGGCGCGCTCTTGGCCATCGAGAGCCCGGCGGCCGCCAATCCACTCAGAAGGTCGCGTCGAGAAAGTGTCATGTCCCTCTCCTCGCCGCCATTGTACACCTGGGAGAAGGCGAGGGCCGGGGGCGTGCCAGTTTGATATCCTCTCACGATGCAGTTCTTTGGCACCGTTCTCTACGTCGACGAGGTTTCGGCCGTCGTGGATTTCTACCGGCGGGCCTTTGGCCTCGAGCTTCGCTTCTTCGATGAACCCTTGGGATTCGCCGAGTTGGACACTGGCGGCTCCACTCTGGCCATCGCCGCCCATTCGCTTGGCGAGATGCTGATGCCGGGCAGGTATTCGCGGCCTGCCGGCGGGCGGCCAGCCGGTGTCGAAATCGCCTTCTTCACTGGTGACGTCGCCGCTTCCTTTGCCGCAGCGATTGCGGCGGGGGCGGAGCCGATCGCGGCGCCCAGACGCATGCCATGGGGCCTTGAGGTAGCCTATGTGCGCGCGCCGGAAGGCACCCTCATCGGGTTCTCGGAGCCGCCGCCGGCTCCCTCGACCGCGCCGCCCATGCGGCCTCCTCAGTGAAGTCTTGCCACCGGCGGTTTTCGGAACCAGGTGTCATAGCCGAGGATGAACCAGCCAATCGGGAATCCGCCCTCGTGCGTGACAACGGCGCCCACCTCAGCCGCGTCCCCGGGAACCAGGAATGAGCGGCTCACGACAACCGACTCCCGCGGCCGCAGCAGAACGTTGAACTGCGCGTTTGCGTCGTTGGCCACCGGATCGTAGCGCCTGCCCCGACTGTCGGTCAGATAGACGGCCAGGTTGTTTTCCCGCTGCGAGACGCGGCGGGCGCGACTGGACAATCGCAGGTCCACGCTGTACGCGACGCGTGCGCCTTCCGGCGCTTGCCTGAATCCGGCAATGGAAACGCACCAATCGTCGAAACACTGGGGATCACCAGCCTTCACGATACGCCGGGGCAGAATCAACGACACTGCCATGACGACCGTCATGTAAACAGTGAGGCCCACGAGGAGTCTTAGAAGAATCCGGCGAACGCGACCGAACTGCCGGCGAAGGGCAAACCACGCCGCCGCCATCAGCGTGGAGACCGCCGCAAAGAAGAGAACGATGAACAGCAGGTCGAAGAGCATCATGGAGAGTCCTTTGTATCATGCCGGCGTCTTCGATTAGCGGTTGTGTACGACGAGCCGCGGCGCCCTTCGACGCCCTGGCGTCTTCGATTGCCCAAGTCTCCAGCCTCGCGCTAGAATGCGCTGAGGGCGCACTCGAGATCGCGCCCTGGATCGGAGGATCCGATGCGCCTGGTGCTGGTGATTCTGGTAGGAGCCCTCGCGGCTGCGGCCCAGGAAGATCATTCCCGGCATCCTCACGCCGTCGCCGGTCTCGGCGCGGTGAACCTTTCGACCTCCTGCAACGACGCGGCGCAGAGATTGATTTCCCGGGGAGCGGCGCTGTTGCATTCGTTCGGCTACGAGGAAGCGCGCATCGCGTTCGGCGACGCTGCCAAGGCGGACCCGGTCTGCGCCATGGCCCACTGGGGCGTAGCCCGGACCTGGTATCACCCGATCTGGGCGCCGCCATCCTCCGACGAGTTGAAGCAAGGCGCGGCGGCCCTCGATCGGGCCCTGGCCACCGGCGCGAAGGCCGGTCGCGAGCGCGATTACATCGATGCCCTGGCCGTGTTCTACAAGGACTGGCAGACCGCCGGCCACCCAACCCGCGCGAAGGCCTACGAGCAGGCGCTGGCCAAGGTTCGCGAACGCCACCCCGGCGACGATGAGGCCGCGATCTTCCATGCGCTGCAACTGGTGGCCATCGGCTATCTCGACCCGACCGACAAGACCTACCAGTGGCAGAGGAAGGGCGCGGAGATTCTCAATCAAGTGCTGCCGCGGCATCGGAACCACCCGGGCGTGGCTCACTACATCATCCACAGCGTCGACTACCCGTCCACCGCCGAGCTCGGTCTCGCGGCGGCGCGCGCTTACGCGAAAATCGCGCCGGACTCGCCGCACGCGCTGCACATGCCGTCTCACATCTTCACCCGGCTGGGACTGTGGGACGACTCGATCGCCTCGAACACCACTTCGGCGCAATCGGCTATCGCGCAGGCGCAAAGGCTACACGGAGGCGGGGGCGCATTCGACCAGCTTCACGCCCTCGATTACCTGGTCTATGCCTATCTCCAGCAGGCGAAGGACCAGAGCGCTCAAAAAGTGGTGGCGGAGATGGCGGCCATCACCCGGCTCGACGAGAACCAGTTCGCCGCGGCCTACGCCTTTGCCGCCGCGCCGGCGCGCTGGGCGCTCGAGCGGCACGATTGGAAGGCCGCCGCCGGCCTGGAAATTCAGCCGGCTTGGTTCCCCTGGAGCCGGTTCCGGAACGTCGAGGCGATGGTGCATTTCGCGAGGGCGGTCGGGGCGGCCCGTGCCGGCGACGCGGCTGCGGCGCGCCGTTCGGCCGAGGAAGTCGGCGCCATACGCATAGCGTTGCCGGCAACCCGCGATTACGATTGGGCAGGCTCCATCGGCGCGCTGTCGGAAGCCGCCGATGCGGTGATCGCGATCGCCGAAGGCAAGAAGGACGAGGGCCTGAGGCTCCTGCGAGTAGCCGCCGGACACGAGGATGGCGTCGACAAGCACCCGGTGACTCCCGGGGCCTTGCTGCCCGCGCGCGAGATCCTGGCCGATCTGCTCCTGGAGAATGGAATGGCTCTCGAAGCCCTGAAGGAGTACGAGGCGGTTCTGAAGATCGCTCCGCGCCGCTTCAACGCGACCGCCGGCGCCGCCAAGGCCGCCGAAAAGGCGGGAGATCGAGCCAAAGCCCGCGCCTACGCGCGGCAGCTTCTCGAGATCGCCAAGAACGCCGAGACCACGAGGCCGGAGTTGGTGTGGGCGCGCGCCTATGTGGATAGCGCCCGGTCAGAGCGGCGTCACCTTTAGAAGGCCGTCACCGATCCGGAGAAGGTCTCGGCTTCGATTTTCGAGCTGCCAGCCACTTCTTCAGAGATTGGGGGGTCTCTCCTGATTGCCGCCCCGCCAAGAGACCGGCCGCCGTCAGATCTTCGTCAAGATCCGGCCAGTGCAGGTAAGCGCCGTCTCCAAAGACTTCGAAATGATTTCGTTCCTGCGGTGTGGCGTGCCAAAGACGGGGAAACCATGCCAGCGGCACGATGATGGTCCGCCCATCAACCAGGTCCACCGTCAAGGCCTCGTCGCTTAGCGTTGCCGATTGCGCCCGGGCTTCCTGGATTTCAGCGACCGAAGAACTCATGCCAACTCCTGAGGAATCGCTCCCGATGCTCCTGAACGAGCTCTAAGATTCTGAGGACCGTCGGTACATCGTAATTCTATCCCGCCAAGCCCAGATTAGCACCGGGGCGCTCCTCAGCGGAGTCAGGGAGCCCGGCCCGTTTGATCTTACGAGTCAGTCGCCGCCAAGGGTGCACACTCCGGACCCCGTGATACGCTACTATCATGCCTACCCGCTGGACTCGCCGTAACTTGCTCCGGCTCGCCGTGACTCTGCCCGCCGGATCGCTTTTTACCCGCTACCGGGCGCTGGCCGCCCCGCATCAGGGCAAGGTGAAGATTACCGCCATCCACGCGATGGCGTTGAAGAACATCGCCGGCAACTGCCTGATCCGCGTCGATACCGACGCCGGTCTCACCGGCTACGGAGAAGCCGGCGCCAGCGGCCCGATGGCGCGCGCGCGCATCGAAACCATGAAGGCGCTGCTGATCGGCAAGGATCCGCTGGCCATCGAAGTCCACTTCCATAACCTGACCACCCTCATGCACACCTACCTGGCCCACATCCCAACCATCAGCGGGATCGACCTGGCGCTGTGGGACCTGGCCGGGAAGATCACCGGGCAGCCGGTGTGCGCCCTGCTGGGCGGGCCGTTCCGCGACGCCATCCCGATGTACTCGCACGGCATCGGGGTGGACATGCTGGACCCGGCTTCCTGCCGCGACTGGGCGCAGCGCATCAAGGCAATGCCCGAAGGATTCACCGCCTTCAAGAACAACATCGATCCGGTGATCGGCGTGCCCTCCGCCCGGTTTGCCAACACGCTGGACAGCTCGCAGTTGCGCAAGGTGGCGCGGGGATTCTCCAACGCGCGCGAGGCCGTGGGCCAGGAGATCGATATCGCGGTCCACTGCCACAACGAGCTGGATACGCCCAGCGCCATCGGCGTGGCCAAAGCCGTCGAGGCGATGAACCCGCTGTTCCTGGAGGACCCGCTGAACGTGCCGTTTTCGGAGGCCTGGATGGCGCTCAAGCGCTCCACGCGCATCCCTATCCTCACCGGCGAGAAGTTGGAAATGGCGCGCGGATTCCGCCCCTTCCTGGACCATCAGGCGGCCGATATCATTCACCCGGACCTGGCCTTTGCCGGCGGAATCACCGGAACCCGGAAGATCGCCGATCTGGCGGCGCTGACCCGCACGCCGGTGGCGCTGCACAACGTGGGGTCGCTGGTCCTGACCTTCGCCAACGCCCACTTCGGCTCCTCCATCCACAACTTCTATCGCTCGGAGAGCGCTCTGGGCCGAACGGACCGGCATGTCGAGAACATGGCGGCGGCCAATCCTCCCGAGGTGCGCAAGGGGCTGCTCAAGGTTCCACCGGGCCAGGGGCTGGGCGTGGACCTGAATTTCGATTACCTTCGCCGCCACCTGGCCGACGGCGAGCCCTTCTGGGGATAGCGATGAGAACCTGGCTGGCGCTGGCGGTCGCGATGGCGGCCTGGGGGCAGGAGACTCCGCCCGACGTTGCGCAGGGCAAACGGATCTTTGACGCGCAGTGCGCGCTGTGCCACGGGGTCGGCGGCAAAGGCGGCCGTGGACCCGGGCTGGCGCGTCCGAAACTCAAGAATGCCGCCGACGATGCCGCCTTGCGCAAGGTGATCGAGCAGGGGATCCCGGGAACGGAGATGCCCGGCGCCTGGCAGTTGCACCCGCGCGAGGCGGCCGGCGTAGCCGCGTACGTGCGCTCACTGGGAACCGTCGCGCCCGAGGCGTTGCCGGGCGATCCGTCGCGCGGGGCGCGGGTCTATCAGGCGCAGGCGTGCGCCGCGTGCCACATCGTTCAGGGAAAAGGCGGGGGCTTCGGACCCGAGCTGACCGAGATCGGCGCCCGGCGCAGCGCGGCCTATCTGCGTGAGTCACTGGTGTCGCCTGCCGCCGCCGCACCGGACTATTTCCTGTGGGTGGAAGCCATCACGGCGGACAGCCGGAAAATCCGGGGCATCCGCCTTAACGAGGACTCGTTCACGATTCAGCTCAAGGACGCCGGCCAGGCCTTCCACTCGCTGCGCAAGGACAGCCTCAAGGAGCTGCGCAGGCTTTTCGAGGAAAGCCCCATGCCCAGTTATGAGAAGATGCTTTCCTCCACCGAACTCGACGACCTGGTGGCGTACCTGGCCAGTCTGAAAGGCAAGTCATGAGATTCGTCCCGCTCCTTGCTTTCGCGGCGATGGCCAGCGCGCAAGTCCCCTTCGAACGGATTGCGGGCGCCGCCGCCGAGCCCGGCAACTGGCTCACCTACTCGGGCAACTTCCAGGGACACCGCTTCTCGCCGCTCAAGCAGCTTACGCCGGCCAATGTATCCAGCCTGCGCGTGAAGTGGGTCTACCAGTTCCGGAACGCCCGGACGGAGGTCTCGCCGCTGGTGGCCGATGGCGTGATGTACCTGACCGGCCCGAATCACGCGGCGGCGGTGGACGCGCGCACCGGGCGCAACCTGTGGACCTGGGATCGCCCCATTCCGCGCGATCTGCAAACCATCGGCTTCGGCCGCACTAACCGGGGCGCGGCCATCCTCGACGATACACTCTACCTGGGGACGCTGGACAGTCACCTGATCGCACTGGACGTGAAGTCCGGCATCGAGCGCTGGGACGCGGAAGTGGCCGACTACAAAGTGGGCCATTGCATCACCGTGGCCCCGCTGGCGGTGCGCGGCAAGGTGATCGTGGGCATTAGCGGCGCGGAGGCCGGCATCCGCGGCTTCGTCGACGCCTACGACGCCAAGACCGGACAGCGAGCCTGGCGTTTCTGGACCATCCCGGGGCCCGGCGAGCCCGGCCATCAGACCTGGTCCGGCGAGGCGTGGAAGACCGGCGGCGGTTCCACGTGGGTCACGGGCGCCTACGATCCGGGGCTGAACCTGGTGTACTGGGGCATCGGCAATCCGGGGCCCGACTGGAACGGCGATGTCCGCCCCGGCGACAACCTCTACACCTGTTCTTTTGTCGCGCTCGATGCCGAGACCGGCAAACTGCGCTGGCACTTCCAGTTCACGCCGCATGACACGCACGATTGGGACTCGACCCACGTGCCGGTCCTGTTCGATGCCGCGATCCGCGGCGAGCGCCGCAAGCTGATCGCCAACGCCAATCGTAACGGATTCT
>JACOSH010000076.1 GCA_016178945.1 Acidobacteriota bacterium | reverse complement strand
TTTCTGCGACGCCGTGCGGAAGTACAGCATCCCCCGATAGCTCACCGCGCCGCCCGCCTTGAGCTGTCCCAGCCCCGAGCCATGCCACGCCACCATTTCGCCATCGCCGGTGAGGTACGCTCCGTCCCCTTCGCCGTACAGCGTGCCGTCGGGCCGGACCTCGGACCAGTAAGTCCCGAACCCCGAATAATCGACGCCGAGAATCTTGCCGCCGTCTTCGAACGACACCTCCACCTTGAGCGGGTTGGATGAGAGAGTCCTTCTTACGATGCGCCTCCCGCGTCCTTCAGCGATCAATTCACCAAGCATTCCATGCCTCCTGTTTGAGATAGCTCCGTTGAGAGCCTATCCAGGCTATCACGACGATGCCGCGCCCGTCATGCCCCTCGCAGGAGGGCTAGCGGAACAACACTTGCGCGTACTCGTTCAGATAATGACGCCAGTTGATCCAGGTGTGACCGCCGCCGCTCAAGTGCATGTCGTGCCGGATCCCCCGCCGGTTCAGCAGCTCCGACAGGTTCTTGGCGCCGGCCAGCGCCAGGGTATCCTTGTCTCCGACGCTGATCGAGAACAGCTTCACCAGCTTGCCGGTTCTTTCGGGGTTCTCCAGGAAGGCCGCACTGCGTTTCTCGAAGTCGGAGGCGATCTGGGGGTTGACGCCGGAGCTCCAGACGGCCACGTAGCCGAACTGGTCCGGGCGGCTGGTGACGGCCCGCAGTGTCTGGCCTCCGCCCATGGACAGGCCGGCAATGGCGCGGCTTTCCCGGCCGGAGAGCACCCGAAAACTCTTCTCGACGCAGGGAATGACGTCGTTGAACAGCTCGTCGGTGAAGCGCTGCTGCGCGGCGGCCATGGCCGCGGCCATCTCCGGGCTGGGCGGCGCGCCGGGCGTGAAAACTGGGGCGTTGGCCGGCCGCGGCATACTTCCGTTGGGCATCACGACAATCATCGGCTTGGCCTTCTTGTCCGCCAGCAGATTGTCGATGATGAAGCCGGCCCGTCCGATGGTGCTCCAGCCGGAGTCCTCGTCGCCCCCGCCATGAAGCAGGTAGAACACGGGGTAGCGCGCCTCGCCGCGGTCGTAGCCGGGCGGGGTGTAGACATGCATGCGCCGCTGGGCATCCAGCGTCGAGGAGCGGTACCAAACCTGCCGGATGTCGCCATGCGGAACCAGCTTGTTGTCCTCAAACGCGGCTTCCGCGCCCGGCAGGAGAAACATGTTGTCCAGGGTGCTGACGCCCTGCTTGATCGTGGCGTTCTTCGGGTCCAGGGTCCGCACGCCGTCCACGTTGAATGAGTAGCTGTAGTAATCGGGCGCCAGCGGTCCGGCGGTGAAGGCCCACACGCCGCGTTCATCCTTCTCGAGTTTCACGGAGCCCGGCCCTTCCATCCAGTCTCCGCGCAGGGTCACCTCGGACGCCTTCGGAGCGTAGATGCGAAAGGTGACCCGGCGGTCGGACAGGACCTCCGGGGAAACCAGGGTGTCGTTGGGGGTGGGCTCCCTGCGAGGCGGCTGGGCTGAGGCCCTGGGAGGCGCGGCGACGGCGAGAAGGAGCAGGCCGGCGCTAATTCCTAAACGCGTTAACTGAATCATGAGCAACATCCTTTCAGAATTTTCCCGGTCGGGAGCGGTGAATTGATTCATACGGAGGTGCGAATATAGCCCGGCGCCATGCGCTTGGCGCCGGCGCGATGAGCCTCGTCGGACATGGGATGCACGCCGGTCGCGTCGATCCAGCGGTTGTAGAAATTGAATAGCGCGCAAACCGTGATGGCGTCGTAGACGGCTTCGTCGCTCCAGCCCAGCTCGCGCAGGGGTTCGATGTCCGCCGGGCCGATTGCGGGCGACGCGCAATTCACTTTGCCGGCGAAGCGCAGCAGAGCCTTTTCTCTTTCGGGTAGCGAGGAGGTTTCCAGGCCCTCCAGCACCGCCTCGACCAGCGCGGCATCGCCCAGCAGCTCCGCCGCGACCGCGGCGTGGGCCTTGATTCAGAACGGGCAGTCGTTGCGTCTGGAGGTGTAGGCGGCGATCAGCTCGCGCAGCCCGGGGCTCAGGGGCGACGGCCCGCGCATCACGCCGTGAGTGAAGCGCTCCAGGTGTACGGTCGTCTCGGGACGGAAAGCGAACAGATGCCAGATCTGCGGGAAAGGCGCGCCGGCCGACCGGGCACGCCGAATCAGACTGGCGTAGGCGCTCTCGGCGGCGGCTTCCTTCTCCACCGCCGGCAGGAAGAGGGGCTCCATCCCTGGTAGTCTACCTCACTGCCGGGGGTAACAGGATAGCCGCCAGGTCCCGCGTGATCTCGGGCATCGGCGAGGACTCCACGTTGCTCAGGACGATGACGGTAGCGCGATCCTCGAGGTCGCGATCGATGCGAGTGGCGAATCCTTCGATCCCGCCGCCGTGTCCCACAAAGGAGCGGCCGAAGGGATCTGGGCGAGGGCCGCGAGGGGGAGAAAGAGCAGCAGCAGCACGGCTACTCCGACAGAAGCTCGAGGTTGCGATAGATCTCGCCAGCCGGCAGCTCACAGTCGAGCGAAGACAGCCGCAGCACGGCGTCGCGATCGCGGATGGTGGCAAGCTCCCAGTTGCCGTTCGGCAAACGCCGCCAGTGCTCGATCTCGACCGGCGCCTGGTCGACCAGCAGGTATTCGTTCAGCGAGGGGAGCATGCGGTAGAGCCGGGACTTCTCGCCGCGATCGAAATTCTTGGTGGATGGGGAGAGCACCTCGACAAGGAAAGTGGGATTGACCAGGGTATCGCGGTGATCGTCGGTGTATTGAGGTGGACCGCAGAGGACGGTGACGTCCGGGTAGGTAATCAGGTCGTTCCAGCGGACACACACGCGCGCATCCGGACTGAATACCACGCAGGGCCGGCCGGCCAGAAGGCTGCGAAGAGTGCCGATGATGTTCGCGGTAATCAGGCTGTGCTGGAGGCTACCGCCCGCCATCGCCACGATGTCGCCACCGACGTACTCATGTTTGGTTTCGGCGGCCCGTTCGCGCTCCAGATACTCCTCAGGCGTGATGTCCGTGACTGGCTGAGACGACATGCCTATGTCCTATTATGCACGGGCCCGAACCGGCCCACGTGAGGGTCCCGGTTGCGCGGACGGTTTGGCCGGGCGCGCAATCGGGCAGCACCGGATCGGCGTGAATACAGGGACAGGCGGGATTGCCCCAGACGCGTCCCGTGCCTTCCCAAGTCGTGGAGAGCATATGGTCACGGGAGCGCACGGAAGCGCAGGGCTTTTCCAGGGTCTTGTCGCCGCCGGCGAACTCAGGGGCACCTTTGAGGAGCACGCAGATCTGGGTGCGAAGCTTGGTGAGCGGTGCGTCCGTGCCGTTGGCGAGCCACAGCTCCATGGCGACCCCATTCTCCCGCGGCTTGAGCGTCGCGCCGAAACGGACGTTGTTGGGCAGCTTCCAATCCGAGGCGAGGCCGCCCTCGGGCAGCCGCCTCCAGTCCACGTTGTCGATGATCTTATTCTGCTCGTTCCAGACCGTGGGGACATGGGTGTGGGCCAGAAATAACAGGCCGCGGTCGCTGAAGATCGCTTCCGGCAGGTCGATGACCACGTAGGCGCTGGGATCCCACGGCAGGAAGACGCTGGCCTTGGTTCCGCGCAGCGGGTCGATGGCGCCTTCGAGGAAGCCGATGCGCGGGTGGCGTCCGCCGGGATAGGGAAGGATGGGTCCTTCGGCCGCGGGAGCAGCGTCCAGGCTGACCGGCTGGCCGGCAACCTTGGCCGCCTCCCCCGCGCTGTAACGATGGCGGCGCATGACGCCCGACCAATAGCCCAGATCGGCGCGGGTTGCCTCCATCTCGACGGGCAGCCGCAAGGGCTTGCCCTTCGGGTCGGGGTGGCGGAAGCGGAGCAACGGATCGTCGGGCTGGCGGTCCAAGTCGATATACGGGGCCAGGTCGCGCATCGCCAGGACGCGGAAGCCCTCGCGTTTCAAGTGCAGCATGTACTCGCGGAAGCGCTCGGGCGGCGTGTGGACCCAGGGATGGGCGATATCTGGCACGCCGTGGAATTGCAGCACGACGGCTTCGCCCTCGACGGCGTGCGCGGCGAGATTCTGGAAATGCTCGAAGGTCCAGTTGGGATAGGCATCGCCGGTGGTGGGGATCAACAGGCGATGATGGCGCGACGGGAGGAAGCGCGCGCCGACCTCCGCTTTGCCGTACTCGACCTCGGGCATCTCGCCCCGGCGGGCAAACCTGTAGCCGGCCTCCTGCAAGACGGCCAGCGCCTCGGGCCCGAAGAAATTGCCGGTGTAGGCGAAACTCACCGGGCGCGGAACCTTCACCTTCTTCAGCTCGTTCTCGACCAGGGCCAGCTCGCCGGCCAGCCGCGCCGCAGCGAGGGGAACCGAGAAGTTGGCGTGCGTCCAGGTATGGTTGCCGATTTCAAAACCCATCTGGTGGATTTCCGCGATGTCCTCCCAAGTCATGAAGTGCTCGCGGTCGTTCATCCAGTTGTGGGTGACGAAGAACGTCGCGCTGAAGCCCAGCTCTTTCAGGAAGGGCGCGACAAAGGTGCGATGCGACTTCACGGCGTCGTCCAGGGTGAGGACGATAGTCCTGGGGGGAATGCGGCTGCCCGCGGCCAGCAGCAGACCGGGAGCGGCCAGAAAGGACCGGCGATGAATCATTGATAAACCTCGCGCGCTTGGGCGCAGAGCGCGTACCACTCGGTGCGCTGTTCCATGCTCAGGCCGGGCAGTTGGCCAATGTGCTCGACCAGCGCGTCCAGCCATCCACGCATCGCCGCCAGCGCTTCGGGGGTGCGGGCGGCGTGCGCGCCGAAGTAGACCGGACTGGTGTGGGCGAAGCGGACCGTGGCGTTGTTTTTTTCGAAGCACCGCGCCGCGAGCCAGCCTCCTGCCTCCACCTTGACGCGGGCGCTGCCGGCGATGCGCGATCGATCGGCTCCCGGCTCGAAGGTCTTGACGACCTTGCCGCCGGACACCAATTCGGCTTTTTCCAGTTCGCCGCCGGAGATCGCTTCCAGCTCGACGCGGGCGCCGGAGACCTTCAGGAACAGCATCGGCCCGTTGGTGACGAAATTCCGGCCGGCCTTCTGGCCCGCCAGCCAGGCCTCGGCGGAGAATCTCCCGCCCAGGTTGACGTACGAACGGCTGTAGCCGGCGGGGTTCTTCAAGACGCCGTTGGCCGAGCCCGCCGACGCGGGAATCCGGAAGCCGGCGTTGAGATAGAGATAGTACAAATCCAGAATGTAATTCGCGAAGCCCCGCGGGCCGGGATACTTGGCGAGATCGCGCTTGCGTCCCCAGGCTTCGTTGTCCATGACGCTTTCTTCCATGAAGTGATTGTTGGCGACGCCCATGGAATCGGGCGCGACCAGGGCGGCGATCATGGGGGCGGCCCACCAGATCAGTTTCTCCTGGTCGATGAAGGCCGACCTCGCCCGCGCTTCGCGCCAGGTGACGGTGGGCGGCGGGTAGTGCGCGTTTCGGCCGTACAGGCCGATCGGCGTCTTCAGGCCGAAGAATAACGCCGCGCCCCAATCGCGCTCGTCTTCGCTGTTGTCGACCGTGTAGGCGCGGTTGCGCCCGGCCGGGAAGTGCGGCTTTTCGGGCCAGGCATCCAGATTCGAATTCGTGTTCCAGCGGGTGATGACGGGGGCGAAGTGAAGGTCGGCGGCTTCCATAAGCGGCGGCATTTCATCGGGCTTGCGGTGGACGTGGAGGTCGCCGGACCACCAGCCTCGTTTCTTCATGTCGATCCAGCGCTGCAACCGCACCGTGCGGGTCACGTCGCCCTCCACGGCGATTTCCTCCGGCCGGTATTCCGTACCCCGCTCGACGATGGCGGTGTGCGGGCCGGGCGGCGTCCGGATCTTGCCCTTGCCCGGCAGCACGACGCCCAATTCGGGATA
>JACOSH010000075.1 GCA_016178945.1 Acidobacteriota bacterium | reverse complement strand
GGCTGGACGACGCGTTCCTGACCATCGCATCGGAAATCCTGCGCTTGTCGATGTAGAATCGACCAAGAGGCCCATGCCGCTCACCTTCGACAAGCTTCCGAACAATACCCTGCGGGGACGCATCGTGGAGAAGATCCGCGATGCGATCCTGGATGGCACGCTGGAAGAAGGCGAGCGCCTGGTGGAGCGAAAGCTGGCGCAGGAGTTCGGGGCCAGCCTGACCGCCGTCCGGGAAGCCCTGGTGGAATTGGAGACCGACGGCTTCATCGCCAAGCTGCCGAATTCGGCGACCCACGTAATTCGTGTCTCGCTGGAGGACGCCGAAAAAATCCTCTCGGTGCGCAGCGTGCTGGAAGGGTTCGTCGTGTCGGAAGCGGCGCGCCGGGCTAGTCCCGTCCAAATACAGAACCTGGTCCAGCTCTCCGGGGAGGTCCACGCCACGGCCGAAGCGGGCGATGCGCGGCGCTGCCTCCAGAAGGACCTGGCGCTGCACGAGGCCATCTGGCAGATGTCGGGCAACGAGCCGGCGGTGGCCGCGCTCAAGCGCATCGTGCTGCCTTGCTACGCATTCTTTGCCATCCGCCTGGCCAAGTGCACGGCCGAAGAGTTGAAGGAGCTGGTGGACGCCAACCTTCCCCTGTTAGTGGCCATCTACTCCAACAATCCGCAGGTCGCCGTCGAGGCGCTGCGCTACGCGCTGGACCGCTGGATGCAGAAGACGCGTCCCGCAGAGGCCCCGCGCCCGCCGGAACAGCCGGCCCGCCCAGAGTGGGGCGCGGACGGAATGGTGCTGCATCCGGCGGGGTAGTCGAAAGCCAGAAGGCAGAAGTTTAGAAGGCAGAAGTAAAGACCCTCGCATTCGATTTTTCTTTCCCCGTTTTTCTTGAACAACCTTAAGTACTAGGACTTCTCTAGGGTCCTGGAACGTCGGTCCTATTTCAAAGCTAACATTATGTGTGTTAACTATTTACAGTGATTGTGACGCTCGCGGGTACGACTGGAATAAGTACAGAAAACTGTTGCGGACTTCCTTACTTTGACCTAATGTATTTACATGTATTCCACCACCATGTTCCGGGGAGACCTTACGAACCGCGCCCGAGTGGCTGGGCGTGTTCAGCAAAGCGGATTTGTGCTCTTGCTGACCGTTTTGACCATGTTGGCGGTGCTGCCGATCATCGGCATGGCCGTGGATATCGGCATGATCTTTCTGGTGCAGACGCGGCTGTCGGCGGCCATCGACGCCGCCGCGCTGGCCGGTGCGCGCTCGTTCCAGCGCGGGCTGGATCTGAACGATCAACTCCACCGTCACGGCGCCGACCTACTTTCTGCGCTACCTGACTATCGCTTCGGCGCCGGTAACCGTGGTCGGCCAGGCCACGCGCGGCGATGTCAACCTGATCCTGGTAGTGGACCGCTCCGGCTCGCTGGCCTCGTCCGGCTCGTGCGACCCCATGAAGGCGGCGGCAATCGGTTTCGTCAACAAGTTCTCCGAAGGCCGCGACAACGTCGGGCTGGTCACCTTCGCGCGCTCTTCGACCAAAAACTTCCCGGCGGCCATGAATTTCAAGACGGCCAGCCCCAGCGTGACCGACATGGTCAACGGCATCGTCTGCAGCGGGTGGACGTTCGCGGCGGGCGGCCTGGCCATGGGCTACGAGGAACTGCAGCGGCTGAACCAACCCGGCGCTTTGAACGTGATCGTCTTTTTCACGGACGGCATCCCCAACGTGATCGCCGCCAATCTGCCGGTCAAGACCCAGACGACGTCTTACAGCCCGACCGCGGCCAGCTCCTGCGACGGCGCCATCACGACCTTGACCGGAGTCATCACTCCGCGCGGATCGGGCACGGAGGGTCCGTTTCAGATCAGCGGCCAGATCAATCCGCCTACGGACCCGGTCGACAACACCGGCACCAGCTCGATCCGCGAAGACATGATCCCCACGGCGCAGCGAACCAACTGCCGGGTGACGAGTACGCCGGGCGGCAGCCCGTCAGGCACCAGCAACGACAATCCGGACCGGGTTGAAATGGACGTGGCCTACGTGCCTTCGACCGACCATTGGGGAACTTCGCTCGCCGGATACTTCGGCAGCCCGGCAACCTACTCCTCGGGCCCCTATGCCGGCAAGTACCGCGTCGATTTGACCACCGAGCTGGAGAAGATGGCTCAGAACGCGGTAGACAACGTCGCCGCCACCATCCGCAACGACAGCAACCTCAAGCCTGTGATCTTCTGCATCGGCCTGGGAACGCAGGGCTCGCTGGAAAGCGACCTGCTTCACCGGGTGGCCAACGATCCGGCGGCCACCAACTACAATCCCAGCCTTCAGGCCGGCAAGTACATCTATGTGGCAGACGCCACCGGCCTCGACGACGCCTTCCTGACCATCGCGTCGGAGATTCTGCGGCTGTCCATGTAGCGGGTTCTAGTCCCGCACGCACCGGAAGCCCAGATTGTTCAGGCCGCTGTCGGGCGTGGCGTGGCTGCGAGCCGCCAGCCGGTACCCGGTGCAATAGTTCTCGCTGCACAGCCAGGATCCCCCGCGCATGACGCGTTCCGCGCAGCGGGCGGGCCCGCGCGGATTGGCGGCCAGGCTCTTCGAGTAGTAGTCCGGGTCGAACCAGTCGGCGCACCACTCCCAGACGTTGCCGGCCATGTCGTACAAGCCGTATCCGTTGGGGGCGAAGCTGCCGGCCGGAGCGCGGCCCGGTAGCCGTCTTCGCCGGTGTCGTGATCGGGGAACAGACCCTGCCACCAGTTGGCCGCGGGCTTGCCGTGCGGGCGCAGTTGGTTGCCCCAGGCATATTTCTGGCCGGCGACGCCGCCTCGGGCGGCGAACTCCCACTCGGCTTCGGTGGGCAGGCGCTTGCCGGCCCAGCGCGCGTAGGCCGCCGCATCGTTCCAGGACACCTGGGTCACGGGCTCGTCCTGGCGGGGATGCGAGGCAGGACCTTCCGGCCGGCGCCAGGTCGCGTGGTCGACGCGAGTCCAGGCTTTGGTCTTGAGGTCGAACACGCCGGACCAGCCGAACTCTTCGGCCTCAGTGCGGTAGCCGGTGGCCGAGACGAAAGCGGCGAACTCGCGCACGGTGACTTCCTGAGTGTCCATCCAGAACGGGCGAACGGTGACGGTGTGGGCCGGACCCTCATAGGGAAACCCGTCATCCGCGCCCATCCGGAAGGCGCCGCCGGGAATCAAGACCATCGGGGATTGGGGGCGAGGATCCGCCAAGGCGGGGAGAACGGCGAGGAGGAGGAGTTTCAGAGCTTCCCTTCCCATCGCACTCCCACCCTCCACAGCCGCGGCGGCCCGATCGCCGGCGTGGGGCTGAACCCGGTGAGGTACTCGCGGTTCAGCAGGTTCTCGAAGGCCGCCACCGCCGAGACTCGCGCCGAAAGACGCCGGCGCGCTACCAGTTGCAGGGAGGCGTATCCAGGCAGCAGAAACTGGTTGCGCTCGTCTTCAAACTGGGCCGCATAACTGCGCAGGCCGAGCGTGACCAAAGTGGCGCCCCGGTCGAAGCCCACCAGCGCGGAGCCTTGATGGCGCGCGATCTGCGGGACGCGCTCGCGAGTCGAAAAGCGGGAATCGACGAACAGGTAGCTTAACTCGCCCCGCCACGGGCCCCGGCGGGCGGCGGTATCGAGCTCCGCGCCACGGCTCAGCGCGGAGGCCGCGTTCTGGCGCTGGCGCACGATGGCCTGGGGCGTGGAACGCAGCGTCACATTGGTGATGAGGTCCTTGAGATCGTTGCGGAAGAAGGTCAGCCGCGCGCGGGCCGTTTCCCCGACGAAATCCAGGCCTGCTTCCGAACCGAACAGCGTTTCCTGCCGCAGGTCCGGATTGGCCTGAGTGGTGGCGTTGCCGGCGCGAAACTCGCGGTAGAGCTCGTTCAGAGTGGGGGCGCGGAAGCTGCGATAGACCGAGCCCCGCGCGCGCAGCCTCCCCCGCCCCACAACCGCGCCGGCGCTGGGACTGAAGAAGCTGGAGTCCCGGCCAGGCTGCCCGGTGAGGTGTTCCCGCGCGCCCAGAAAGAACCGCGCGGCCCCGGCGGTGAAATCCGACTGAGCGAAGACGCCGCGCTGCAGTTGGGTTCCGCCTCCGACGCGCTTGCCGGTGGGAACCAGAGAATCGGTGCTATAGCCCTCCACGCGGAAGACGTCCCCGCCGGCCAGCAGATTCCAATGGCTGTGTCCCGCGCTCCACAGGCCGGCCGCGCCCACCGATTCGGCGGGAACGGTCTGGCGGAAGGTCAGGCTCTCGGTATTGCGGTTGGCGGCGATCGCGGAGAAGGAGCTGTGAAACTCCTCCCGCGAATGGAAGCCCAGCACCGACCAGGTCTGGCGGCCCCGTTCTCCAAAGTAACGGGCCGCCACCGTCCCCAGGCCCGTGGAGTTGTTCTGCAGCCCGGTGCCGTTCTTGCGATCCTCGACCAGGATGTCCGACTTCAGAAAGAAGCGATGGGCGCCGCCCAGGTAATCGGCCCGCGCGCCCGCCGTTACGAATCGGACGCCGGCCAGTGTGTCGACTGCGCCGCGGCGGTCCGCCGGCACAATGAAGTAGCCATCGGTGGAATAGGCGCGGCCCTCGACCGAGGCCGCCCAGCGAGCCGCCCAGAGGTTGGAGAATCCGGCGGCCAGGTCATGGGTGTTGCGGCCGCCGCCCTCATAGCGCCCAAACAGATGACGGCGCGTGGGCTCGCGCGAAAACAGGGCGATCGCGCCGCCCATGGCCCGGTCGCCGAAAATGCTGGTGGAGGCGCCGCGGGAGATTTCGACGCGCTCCAGCTCGTCGGGCGACAACCGCGTCCAGTAGACCCACCCGCCGAAGGCGTCGTTGACTGGTATGCCGTCCCACAGCACCAGGCTGCGGCTGGCGCCAGAGGAGCCGATGCCGCGCAGGGACACGCCCTGCGTGGTGGGATGCGCCACCACGCTGGAGGAGCGGCGGAAGAGGCTGAAGCCGGGCACGCTGCGCAGCCGGTCGTCCAGGTTCACTCCGGGCGTCAAGGCCATCTGCTGGCGGTTGATCACCGACACCGCCGCGGGCGCTTCCGCGGCCAGGCTCTCAACCACCGTAATCGACGTGCGCACCGGCTCCAGTTTCACCGGCTCCGATTGCGCCGCCAGCAGCAAGGGGAAGATCGCTGGGAGACACCACGCGAGCCGGTGTCCAGCCGGCCCTGGCCACGCGCTCGGGCGCGCTGCTGAACACGATTTGGAAACTGGTGTCATCGATCGGCGGTTCCGGACCCGATCCGGCTGCCGGGAAGACCAGCGCCAGATACTTTAGGATAGTATACACGTCGCCCTCTTCCGGGACGCGAATCTGGAAGTCCTGGCTGCAAAAACGCACCGCGGCGCCCTGCTGGCTGAGACGCCACGCCAGGAATGCGCAGCAGTCGACCGCGCGCTCGAACCACTCCCAGGCGCCGGGCGGCGCGTCGCGGTCGAAGAAGATCTCCACGCGCTGCTCCTCTTCGCGGGAGAACTCGCGCACCTGGAGCTCGCGGGTGTGAGCCGACGCTTTCCAATCCACATGGCGGGCGCTCTCCAGCGGCTCGTAGGGGCGGATCCGGTAGAAGTCGCCGCCGCGGCCGCGAGCATGGGCTTCCAGATCGCCGGCAATGCCGGCGAGCAGCTCTTCCGAGCCCGGTTGGGGATCGATCGACGGGTACACCACCACCTCCCGGGTCAACGCGACGCGGATGCCTTTTTCGCGGAATCCGAAGGGGAAGCGGGTCGTGAACAGAAAGCTGTTCTGACGGTACGCTCCGCGGCGGGCGAAATGCACGTCGACGGGCTCCTCCAGCGTCGCCCCCCCGGGGATGATGGGGAAATAAACCTCCGAGTCCAGGATGGGCCGCTCTTCCGTGCCGGCCGCGCCGCCCACCCGCACCGAAAAGGAGGGCATCCAGGACTTGGTGTTGCGAACGGCCAGGGTGGCGGCAATGGTGCGGCGGGCGCAGACGTGCTCGGGGAGGGCGAAGTCCAGCTCCAGTCCGGCCAGGCCGAGGCGGCTCACCAGCCCGGACACCAGCAGCACCGAGAGCATGGTCGCCAGGACCAGGAAGAGGAGGTTGTTGGCCGACAGGATCGCCGCCATCCCCACCAGAACCACGGCCGTGGAAAAAAGAGCTCCGCCGCTGGTCACGCCCCGGTGGGCCAGAAAATCGGCCCAACGGGTCCAAGGCTTGGGAGAGGAGGCCAACTTTCATTCTCCCGCAAAAAGCCGGCGAGGGCGCCACGCGACGCCGGAAAGGGCGCTTAACGGTTTTGGGGAAAAGCCACCGGACCGCTTCCTAACCCGGCGTAGCCGGAACCAAACAGGTTCTGCTATACCGGGGAACCGCTCCGTGACCGTCGCGGCTCGGCTAGATTTCGCGCTGAACCGAAAGCACTGGGACCACGGCAGGCGATTCTCCAAGACGGATAAGCACCCCGCCGGAAAGCCCTTGACAGACGGCGGCGGTTGTGCTAATAATTTAGCATAGTGCTGGATATTTAGCATATGGCCGCCAAGCCCCACAGCGGACTGAGCCGCCGCGAGCGGCAGATCATGGACATCCTCTACCAGCGGGGCAAGGCGACCGCGGCCCAAGTCCAGGAGGCGCTGGAAGCCGGCCCGGGCTACTCGGCGGTGCGGGCGATGCTGCGCATCCTGGAGGAGAAGGGCCACGCGCGCCACCAGCAGGATGGGCCGCGCTACGTATACTTGCCCAAGGTGCCCCGGGAGCGGCTGAAGAAGCCGGTGCTGGCGCACCTGGTGGAGACCTATTTCGAGGGGTCGGTGGAACAGGCGGTGACGGCGCTGCTGGACGGCTCGGCGCGGCGCATGTCTCCCGAGGAGCTGGACCGGCTGGCGGTCCTGATTGACAGGGCGAAGAGAGGCGAAAGATGACAGAACAATTGTGGGACCTGCTGGCGCAGATGGCCGTGAAGGGAACGTTGATTCTGGCGGCGGGCGGCGCGGCGGCGCTGGCGTTGCGGCGCGCTCCGGCGGCGGCGCGGCACCTGGTGTGGAGCGCCACGCTGCTGGCGCTGCTGGCGCTGCCGCTGCTGTGCCTGAAGCTGCCGGAATGGAGCCGGGTTTCGACGGCGGCCGCAGCGCCCGTGGAAACCGCGCTGGCCGTGGTGGTCGAGGCGTCTCCTGGCGCGGTGCGAGCTGCGTCCAGCTCGCGATGGATCGTGGGGATCTGGATGGCCGGCGCGCTGTTTCTACTGGCACGTCTGGCGGCCGGCATGGTCCGTATCCACAGGATCGCCAAGGAAGCGGCGCCGGCGGGCGCTCCGGTGGGCGCGGGGATCCCGGTATCGTGGAGCGAGCGCATCCCGGCACCCCTTGCGTTTGGATGGCTCCGGCCGCGCATCCTGCTGCCGGCGGGCTTCGCGGAATGGCCCGCCGACCGGCTGCGCGTGGTCCTGCTGCACGAGCAGGCTCACGTCGAGCGGCGAGACTACCCGCAGCAGATCCTGTCGCAGGTCGGTCTGGCGCTGTACTGGTTCCATCCGCTGGCCTGGCTGGCCGCGCGGCGGATGCTGGTGGAGCGGGAGCGCGCCTGCGACGACCGGGTCCTGGGCGCGGGGACCGCGCCGGCCGACTATGCCGCCCATCTACTGGCCGTGGCGCGCGGCATGCGCGGCCGGGCTCTGGCCGGAGCGGCCATGGCCGCCCAGCCTCACCTGGAGTCGCGGGTGGTGGCGATCCTCAATCCGGCCCTCAACCGGCGGGCGATGGGCCGCCTGGCGACGGCGCTCGCCGCGATCCTGGCGCTGGCGGTCACGCTGCCGCTGGCCGCGCTGCGGCCGGCCGCGCAGGCCCGCACCCTCTCGGGCACGGTCTATGATCCCAGCGGCGCGGTGGTGCCCGCCGCGCAGATCCGCCTCGCCAGTGCCGACACGGGCTATCGCGACAGCGCGACCAGCGGCGAGGACGGCAAGTACGAATTCCCGCCGCTGCCGCCGGGAACTTACCAAGTGGAAGTGCTAAAGCCGGGGTTCTCGGTCTACACCCGGCGCGGGCTCCGGGTCAACGACACGGACTGGGTCCATCACGACGTCTTTCTCGGCTTGGGGGCCGTCAACGAGGAGCTGAGCGTGGTCGCCCGGCGCGACCCCTCCGCGTCCGCGCCGCCCGTCCCGGGCCCCGTGCGGGTGCGGGTGGGCGGCAATGTGCAGGCGGCCAAACTCCTCCGGCACGTCAAGCCGGAGTATCCGGAAAACGCCCGCAAGCTGGGCATCGAAGGCACGGTTTTCCTCCAGGCGGTGATCCGGATGGATGGCGCGCCGGGCTCGGTCCAGGTGCGCTCGACGCCCGACCCGGCGCTGGCCGCGGCGGCGGTGGACGCGGTGCGCCAGTGGCGGTATGAAGCGACGCTGCTCAATGGGAAGGCGGTGGAGGTGGTGACCGCGGTCACGGTGAACTTCCGATTGGCGCCGTAGGCAGGAAGAAAAAAGGCAAAAGGCAAAAGGCAAAAATCAAAAGGCAAAAGTGATTAGGTAGTTTTCCTAATTCCTTTTGCCTTTTGATTTTTGATTTTTGCCTTTTGCCTTTTTGCCGCCTTGTGCTGGCGCTCGCGCGCCCCTGAAAAAAG